>CAKPJO010000158.1 GCA_934162685.1 uncultured Bacilli bacterium
ACTGGTTTTTAGAAAACTGCAAAGAAAATGACTTATATTGTATTTTAGATTTGCACGGCGCTCCTGGGTCACAAAATGGCTATGAGCATAGTGGACTTATCGCAGATAAGCCAGGATTTTGGGGTAATGAAACTTATGAAAATGCAGTTTTAGATTTATGGGATTATGTGTCTAGTTATTATTCCACTATTAGAAGTGACCTTGCGCCTACTATTGCAAGTTATGACTTATTAAATGAACCACAAACAAGCAAAAAACTAGGCTCTACTACTAAAGTATGTTGGGATTATTTTGATAAAGTTTATCAAGTAATTCGTAAAAATAATGATAACCATGTTATAACTATGGAAGGATGTTGGGATTTTTCTACTTTACCAAATCCTAAGAAATATAACTGGGAAAATGTGATGTATGAATATCATCATTATAACTGGCAAAATAATATTGTTACGATGGATATGTTTAAAATGTATCATATGATGCGTAACATTGGTAAAGATTATAATGTACCAGTATTAATTGGTGAGTTTACTTATTTTGAAGATCGTAATGCTTGGAATTTTGCTTTAAATAATTGGTATGACAAATATAACTACAACTGGACAGTATGGAATTATAAAACCACTGTTACTGGTTGGTGGACCTCTTCTTGGGGTGTATATACTGTTAACTTAAATCTTGATACATCAAAAGAAGAAACAAAAACAAATGTCTTAACTTGTACAATAGAAGAATTTAAAGCGGCTTGTGATAAAGCTAAGACAAGTAATTGCCAAACAGGAACATTAAAAGAAATTCTTATTGAATATAAAAATAGTAAAAACAATTAAGCAAACGAAAACGATGGTCACCCATCGTTTTTAATTATTCTTTTTGTTGCTCTTCTAATCCACTAGAAAGCGATTTTTGATCTTCTACAAATTGTTCAGCTTGTTTTTTTATAGTTTTTGTGGCTTTAATTTCTTCATTAGGAGTTTCATTACTTATAACAATTTGTTCATAGCTAAAGTCAATGCCATTACTTAAGAATAATTGTCGATATTCTCTTAATAAATCCCTTTGTACTTGATAACGATCTTCTTCTTTACATTTTGCCACTAATTTAACAGCAATATTGCTAGATTCATAAGATGATATACCTTTATAAAATGGTCCCTCAACAATTTCTGGTATCTTTTCTTTAAATTTGTGCATATTATCTTTAAATACTTTTTCGACAACCTCAATCGGAATATCATAACTAAATTCACAATCCACAACCGCAAGAGATAATTCGCGTGATAAATTAACAACATTTTTAATGTCTGAATTGTTAATAATTTTAATATTGCCAGCTGCATCAATTATTTTTGTAGCGCGTATTCCAATCTCGCTTACTGTTCCTCTAAAATCATCAATAGATACTATTTCTCCTACTTCATATTCATTTTCAAAAATAATAAACACACCAGCAATAATATCTGCAATTAAAGATTGAGCACCAAGTCCAATGATAAGAGTTATAACGCCAACTGATTCCCATATAGCTTTGGTATTCACACCAAATGCGTTTAAAATTAAGAAAAATAATGCTATTGCGCTACCATATTTGATTAAACCATCTAATAAAGTAATTACGGTTTTAGCACGATTTGATCTATGCATAACATTTCTAAATACTTTGCGAATTATTTTTGAAACTATTACCACCACTACTATCAAAATAGCACAATGAATAAACACCTTATAATGGGAATTTAATATGTCTGGTAAAGCAGTAATGTCCCATACATTTTCCTTTGCCCATATAACAAATTTACTTGTATCTGGTAACGCTAATTCTAAAATCATCGTAACAATAAATGATGTTAAAATTAATGCTCCTAACACATAACTAATAATCTTTGATACTCTAGTTTTTTTCTTTTCCATAGTTGTTTCCTCCATTAATTAGTAATTGTAAGATTATATGCTTTATATTTATTTCCTTTAATAGGAATATCAGCCTGAAAATCATCAAAATTATTTAAATATTTATTAGCAAAAATTGTAATTTCTTTGCCAATGACATTTCCTTCGATAACTAATGATAAAGTGCTATCTAAAGTTAATAATTCATAAGTAAAATTATCAATCATACATTCATTACTAACTGGTATAAAATTTGTATTAGTAATGGTAATACTTGTTTGATTAGTTTCACTATCGTAATTTGCCGAACAAACAAAATTATTAGCAATATTTGTGTCAATTCCTCCAGAAGGCATTGCCATACCTGTGTAATAATAAATTCCATCATTAATTAAAACATTATAATAATAAAAATAATAATTATCTTCTGGTATGTCTTCTAGTATCGAATATTTATAATTTGTAATATTATGGTAATCATTTTGGTAAGTTTTTTGTCCTGTCTCACTGTCCACATTTTCTTCACTATAGATAAATGCATCATAATAAATATTATTAGAATCCGTTACAAAATCTATATTTCTATAAATATTGATAGTTCCATCATCATTATATGTAACCGTGCTATCTCCTGGATTTACATGCACATAATTAAGTGGTTCGTTATTTAAATTATTAATTTCATCAGCATTTAATATATGGTATGATTGAGGTTCTTTCCAAGCAACTCCAACATCATCTATTACCGAAACAGTTAAATTTGCTCCATCCCCTGAATTAACTTTATTTAAATAATATTCATTAGTTAATTCTATTGTTTCATTTACTAAATCAGTATCATCTTTAATATTAATTTTATATGTAGTAGGCAATAAATAATCAAAGTTAAATGTTACTGGTAATTGATCCTTACTTTCATAACTTTCAACCATGACATTAGTAACATCAAATTTATAAGATAAATTAAATATTTTTGGTGTAATTTTGATAGAATGCGGATATCTATCAATCATTTCATCTTTAAAATTGAATGTACCCTTAACTAATAATTCCCCTATTTCACCATCAAACTCATCAAGCACTAATCGTATTTTTTCAATAGCGTTATCAATATGTTTGGTTACAGTTTGATTTTGATTAGTTAATTCTAAATCCACGCTTAAAGAACTAACATCATAAATAGTCTCTGCATTTAAGAATAATATAAAGCGTTCACCATCAAAATCAAAGTCATCACTTAGTGTTACTAAAGGCATTTCAATTACGCTATAATCAGTAGCCATGTAATTATTATATACATGATAATCATCCGCAAAATCACCAATATCCATATATTGAAAATAAATTTGACCGGTGCTTGGAATAATTAAATCAATACTTTTATCGTTTCCGATATAATCGCAAATAACTTTTCCTTCTTTATCTAAGACATTGATTCCATAAAGGTATGCATAATCAAATTCACTAGTAAAATTAGTATCAATATGAGCGGTAATTGACCCATCATCATTAAAGCTATATTTAGCATCTTTAGGACTAACTTTTTCATATGTTGCGCTATAAGATTGATCTAAACTAAAATCTAACTTATTTGATGAATAAAGAAGAATATTTTCTTCTTCACTTTTCATATAAAAAATATCATATTGGTAAGAAGTAATTCCATAATAAGCAAATGTATTAAAAGAAAAATGGTTGTCACTTATTTCTAAATCACAAATACCATCCATCTCAATTAATTCATCTTTGATATATTGATCTATTAAAACGAAATAACGATAATTAAAGTCAACATTTATAATCTTGCCTTCCGCCACTATTTGATTAACTAAAGGTTTATTATTTATTGAAGTTGCAAGTATTTTTGCTTCATTATTAAATATATTTATTGTTGGA
>CAKPJO010000159.1 GCA_934162685.1 uncultured Bacilli bacterium
AGTAACGCCATTTCCTATAGTTTGAAAAACTCTTGCTATCGTATTAGCGGTTTCTTCATCTTCACTTTGATTATCATCTAATATTCCATCTTGTACCATACTTCCATTTTCTATATCATCTTCAAAAGCTGAGATAGTGGAATTTAATTGAATATTATCTTGATTACTTTGTGAAGGTCCTTTAGAGGCAATCGAACTAATAACAACAAATCCTAAAAGAAATATCAAAATTGATTTAAAAAAATTTTTCATATTATCACCACAAATAAGTATACTGGCTTAAATTATCGTACTTTGTCGTTATTTGAAAAACTTGGATTAAGAGCGTAATTAATTGCTTCACCAATATTAGAAGCAATAATATCAATTAAGCTATCAATTTCTTTACTAGTTAATATAAAACTCGAATCATTTCGATAAAGTGTGTTATATAACTTAGAAATATCTAATTTTTGAATGAAGTTTTTATCAACTTCTTCTAAAGTATTAATTATTAAAGAAGCACTATCAACAACTGTAGCTACACCAATTGCAATAACAGGAACATTGAGTGTTTTTTTATTAAGCGCTAAACGATGATTATTAATTCCGCTTCCCGGATTAATACCTGTATCAGTTATTTGATAAGTTTTATATAAACGATTTATATCGCGTGTTGCTAAAGAATCAACCACTATTACTATATCAATATGAAATTCCTTTACTAAACTTTTTACCATTTCCGATGATTCAAGTCCTGTTACCGCCATAACTCCTGGTACAAAGCATGATACTTTTACAAATTCATTATCTTTTGCCACAAAATGTGATGTAACCACCACCTTTTTTACTACTTTTGGTCCTAAAGCATCAGACAAATATGCATCATTTCCTAATCCAACTACTAATACATGAGAATTTTTGTTAAACTTATTTTTTTTAAGAATTTTTATGATATATTTAGCAATTAATTTTTCATTATTATGATCATTTTTACAGGCAATAGTTATATAATTCCCTTTAGCTTTTCCAAATTCATTTATATTATTTTTTATTTCTATCAAGGTTACTAAAGAATCTTTTTCTTTTACTTTTCTAATAAAACAATTTTGTTGTTTACTTTTCGTAATTTGCTCATCTGCAAAATCGTTAATATATAAGTTATTTATTAGCATTTTATCACCTAAAATTATTATTAATCATTTTTAATCATTTAATGAAAAAATGGCTAAAAGTATTGAATATAATCTTATATTATGGTAAACTTTTTTCGTGTTTTGAAACGAGGTGAAATTATGGCAAACATTAAATCACAAGTAAAAAGAATTAGAACTAACGAAAAAGGACATTTTAACAATGTAAGTGTTAAAACTGCAGTTAAAACAGAAATTAAAAAGGTTCGTTTAGCTGTCGAAGCAAAAGATTTAGAAAAAGCTGAAGCTGCACTTAAAGTCGCAGTTGCTAAAATTGATAAGTCTGTTTCTAAAGGTGTTCAAACTAAGAATACCGCTGCTAGACAAAAGAGCCATCTTCAAGCCTTAGTCAACAGTTTAAAAGCTTAAGTAACTAAAATAATAAAAAACGTCCCTTAATTGGGACGTTTTTTTATACTTAAGTTATTTATTAAAATTTAAGATAAACATTTCTAAGCCGAAAAAACGGTCAATTTTACCACTTTTGATATCGTAATCAAGTTTATATAAATTATCAATTTCTTGTTTAAGATTTTTAAGTTTTATGTAACGGCGATTATCTAAAGCTAGTTTTATACGATATGGGTGTATATTAAGTTCTTTAGAAATATCAGCTTGTGATAATCCTGCTTCACTTAATGTAAAAGCATCAACAAATAATCTAATCTGCGTGGCAATAAGTGCAATTATTGCTACTGGTTCTTCATTTTTAACAAGCAAATCACGATATAAATTTATCGCTTCTTTTGTTTTATTAGTGACAATTAAAGTACATAAATTGAATATTTTATCTTCTAATGGTTTTGCCACCAACAAATCTAAATCATTCATTGTTATTTTATTACTATAAAGTGCAAGTTTTTTAATTTCATTATTCATAAGCATTGCATCTTTATTAGTACGTTTTGTAAATTCATCAATAACGTTATAATTAGCTTCAATCCCATAATTAGCAAATAATTTTTCAGCATATTTTATCCAATCTTTATCGCTAGGATTTAAAGCTTCAATAATTCTACCATTTTCTTTTACTGCCTTGATAATAGCGTTTTTTTCATCTATTTTTTCACTATGCACAATAAATATCATAGTAACTGCGGAATTAGGATTTTTTACATAATCAAGAATTGCTTTTTCTTCTTCTTTTGTTAAAGTAACTTTTTTACTTTTTTCTGTACTTAAAAAAGCTGCATTATCAACGACAATTATGCGTGAATCTTCGCATATTGGCATCAAAGTTGCTTCATACATTACATCAAGCATTTCGCATTCTAATGCGTCATAGCTAACAAAGTTAAATTCATTTATTTCTTTTATTTTTTCCGTTATGATTTTTTTTAGTGTGCTCTTAAGCATTAAATCTTGAACGCCAAATAAAACTATAACCATGGATGAGCACCTCGCTTATCTATATTATACATTAGAATACAAATTTTTTGTAGATAATTGTTCCTTCAATATCCGTTCTTCTTATAACTATATTTCGTTTATTTAAGCGTTCCATTACAATTTCGTTAGGAAAACCATAATAATTATTGTGCCCTAATGATAATATTACTTCATGTGGCTCAGTTTCATTTAACAAATTTTCACTTGTGCTAGTTTTAGAACCATGATGACCTAATTTAATTATATCAATATTTGATAAATCATAATCTTTTATAATTTGATTTTCAATCTTAACAGATGCATCTCCCATATACAAAAACCATTTGTTCATAAAATAAAATCGATTAACTAATGACGAATCATTTTCATTATCGTATGCGTAATTATTTAAATTTTCAATGGTTAAGTCATTTATTACCAATGGAAAATCTGTTCTTTTATCTATAACATTTTCAACTTTAACTTGTTTTTTCAAAGAATTTAATGCGCCAACATGATCAAAATCACTATGTGAACATATTACATAATTTATCTTATTAACATGAGTTTTCTTTAAAAATGGTATTAAGGTTGTAGATGCAATATCTTCACTAGTTAATCCACCTGTATCAATAAGAATCGCTATATTTTTATGCACAATTAATGAAGAATCGCCTTGTCCAACATCGATAACATATACATAATCAAATAAATAATTATTTATAGGTAATGAAGAAATGATTAATAATCCAACAAGTACAAAAACAACTTTTTTACATTTCGAATAACATTTTATTCTTATAAAAAATAAAAACAATATATAAATTCCAACTATAATTATTTTAAATTCCCAAGATGTTAAAGGATATAAGCTAAAATCAATGTTTTTGATATTAGTTAAAAGCCACATAATCATTTGACTATAAGCATAAATATTTATTTTAAATGGAGAAAACATAATCAACATTATTACTAATTCATAAATCAATAATATTGGTTGCAATATTATACGAATTAAAAATAATGATAAAGGAATATAGTTATTAAACAAATACGTCAATATTGCTATAAAAGGAATAAAATATAAAGTTTTCTTCTTTGATTTATTTACTAATAAATAATAATAATTAATAATTAAATAACTATACCAAAATCCTTGTTCAAAAAAGTTATATGGTGATAATATTAAATAAAATAACAAAGATAGCATCATTACTTTTTTCATAGCTAATTTGTAT
>CAKPJO010000160.1 GCA_934162685.1 uncultured Bacilli bacterium
GAATTTGGGGAGCAAGTGGTATTAATGAGCATAATGTGGCAATGACTGCGACTGAAACAATTACATCTAATCCGCGTGTATTAGGCGCTGATCCATTAGTAAATTATCAAAAGGCGAAAGGTAATAAAAAAGCCATTCCTGGTGGAATTGGAGAAGAAGACTTAGTAATGCTTGTCTTACCATATGTCAAAACTGCTAAAGAAGGAATATTACGTTTAGGTGCTTTATTAGAACAATATGGTACTTATGAAAGTAATGGCATTGCTATTAGTGATAAAAATGAAATTTGGTGGTTAGAAACTATTGGTGGACATCATTTTATTGCCCGCCGTGTTAAAGATGACCAATATGTCGTTATGCCAAATCAATTTGGTTTAGATGTCTTTGATTTTGATGATGCTTTTGGTGAACAAAAAGAAAATATTTGTTCAAAAGATTTACGTGAATTTATTAAAGATAATCACCTAGATTTAGGAATGGGTGAAAAATTTAATCCACGTCTTGCTTTTGGAAGTCATGATGATTCAGATCATACCTATAATACTTCAAGAGCGTGGTTTATTGAAAAATTCTTTAATCCAAAAACATTTACTTGGGTAGGTGACAATGCTGATTATACTTTAGAATCTGATGATATTCCTTGGAGTTTAGTGCCAGAAAGAAAAATTACAATTGATGATGTTAAATATGCTTTATCGGGTCATTATCAAGGAACAAATTATGATTGCTATGCTAAAAATATTAAAGATTTTAAACCGATATATCGTCCAATTGGTATAAGTAGAACAAGTTTCTTGTCTATCGCACAAATTAGACCTTATGTTGATGAAAGGGTTGCGGCAATTGAATGGGTGGCATTTGGTTCAAATGTCTTTAATACTTTAATTCCAGTTTATACTAACGTAACTAAGATTCCTACATACTTAAATAACACAACTTTAAAAGTTTCAACAAACAATTTTTATTGGAATAATCGCTTGATTGGCGCTTTAGTGGATGCTCACTTCCAAACTGCAATTATCCATATTGAACGATACGTTGAAAAAACAATGAGTAAAAATTATGAATTCATTAAAGCGTGCGATAAAGAATTTGCTATTAATAATGATATAAAAGTATTAGAAGTAACTAATGATAAAATTGCTTCAATGATGGAAGATGAAACTAGTAAAGTTCTTGATAAGGTACTTTATGACGCTAGTAACCATATGAAAAATAGTTTTTCTAGATCTGATAATTAATTATGAAAAAATTAAAAAAGATTTTATTTATTTTATGTTCATTTGCCTTAATGTCTTGTGGTGTGAAATGCGAAACATGTCATGATAAGCATGAAATTAAATGCACTAGATGTAAAGGGAGTGGCATTGCCAATTGTATAACGTGCAGTGGAAAGGGACGTCAAATGTGTTATGGTTGCAGTGGCACTGGTAGCGTTATGCAAATGGATTATTTAACGGGCAGAATTTATTATACTTTTTGCTATCAATGTTTAGGTAGTGGAAGAATAAATTGCATTAATTGTAGCGGTAAAGGCCGATGTACATGTGCTACATGTCATGGGACTAAAACAATTCCTTGCCCTGATTGTAATGAAGAATAAAAATGCTTTAATTAGCATTTTTTTAATTTCATCCAATAAAATGTTAATATTATCTAATTTATAAGTAGTGCACCATTAAAAAATATTGACTTTTTACATTAATGATGCTCTAATAATTACAACTTATGGAGGATTTATTATGAAAAATAAAAAATTATTAGTTTTAGTTCCTTTCTTATTATTGATGGCTTCTTGTGGGGAAGAGAACAATTCAAATTCTGATTCTATTTCTAATTCTAATTCAACTTCTAATTCAACAAATCAATCTACTACCAGTGAATGGAAAGATGAATTAAAAACAATGATGACTTCAATGTTAGGAGAAACAATACCTTATTTTGAATTAGGTGATTATCAATTCTCAACTGAAGAAGATAGTAGCGGCGAATATATTTATATTTACGCTGAGTCAGAAACTGATTTCGTAGTAGAATATACAAGTGTTTTAACAAAAGCTGGATATACTGATGATGGAACAGAAGAAGATGATTATATTGCTTATTTCTTTGTTAAAGGCAATATAACTGTTCAAATTGATCATTACCCAGGTGATACTACTTATAAAGCAAGAAATGAAATCTTTGCTTGGGTAGAAGATAATGGCGGATCTGATATTCCGGATACACCAACTGAAAAAACCGATTTAACAGCTTGGCCAACAGAATTAAAAGAATTAATGACATCAACATTTAACATGGAAATTCCTTTTGTTGCTTTAGCAAAAGATTTTGAATATGATTTATCCGAAGGCGTATTAGCAATATATGACTCATCTAATGTTAATTTTTTAGAAAATTATGGTGATACTTTAGTTGCTGCTAATTTCGTAGCAAAAGAAAGTGATTCCGATGAAACATATACTCATGACTATGATGATGACTATTACATTCAATTAAGTTTTGGTTTTTCTGAAAGCTATGATTTGGGTGATTGGACAATTCCAGGTGGAAATGAAATCAATGTTGAATTAGTGCAAATTATTAAAGAAGTTGAAACTGCTACTTGGCCAGAAGAAGAAATTAAATCAGTTTATAGTAATTTATCAAAAGTAACGGTGCCTTCTTTTGAAGTTACTGGTCAATATACTTATTATTTCTATGGTGATGGTATTGTTATTTATGGTACAGTTAGTAAAGATATTACTAATGATTATTTAGCTAGTTTAGGCGCTAACAAATTTATGACATATCAAACATTTGATTTTTCTTCTTTTGAAACTGTTGAATTCTATTATGACTGGGAAGAATACGTACAAGTACAAATCCAATATGATAGTGATAATTCAAAATTCTATGTACAAGTTTATCCAATGGAAAGAAGTTATGATGAATTTGTTACTTCATTCCCAGAAGATAAAATCAAAGATTTTTTAGGTGAAAATGCCACTAGCGTTCCAGCAATCGATATTAAATATGGCGAAAATATTAAATATGCACATGTCGCAGAAGATTTAGAAGAAGAAACACCAGAATACATTCAATTAACATATAAAGATGAAGGTATTGTTGGTTCTAACTCAATTATGGATGAATATTTAGTTACTTTGCGCGCTCAAGGATGGACTATTGATAGTTCAGATTATGATGAATATGGATATTATGTTGCTACTTCTAAATCAAAAGATGTAGTTTTAACATTTGAGTCAGTGTTTGATATATTCATTTTAAATATTCAAAAAGGTGAATAATTAATACTAATAAAATAAGTAATCGTTACTACTTAATTGTGGTAGCGATTTTTTGTTATCTAAATTTTAATAAATTAACGATTATTAAAATCTTTTATCTTGCCCAAAATTCATTTTTCTAGCATAATTATGGTAGGAGAAGAAGACATGGAAGTTAAGAAAGATGACATTGCCAAAGACTTAAGATTCGTTGCTAATGTATATAACGTAGTAATGAAGCCTTTTAAACTACAAATAAAAGAGCCAAAGAAAAAAACTATCGAAGTCAAAAAGCCTAAATCAATGGGACCAGTAAAAAGTATTTATATTCCTCGTAAAGATGAATCAGGATTAAGACTATTAGTAATTGATTCTAAAAAAAGAACATCGCGCATGGGTGTACTTTGGATTCATGGCGGAGGTTACGTAAATGGATTTCCAGAGATGGCTTTTATCACAATGGCTAAAGAAGTTTCTAAGAAGTGTTTAGTAGTTTCTCC
>CAKPJO010000161.1 GCA_934162685.1 uncultured Bacilli bacterium
CTAAATATACTTAATATATCAAACACTGGTTTTAAATCTTGTTCCGATAACACTTTATATTCATCAGCATTAGAATACTTTTCACCTATTATTTCTACACTAAAAGAATGTAATACTGGTTTATTATGATTAAGTAAATAAGTTAGAATAACATTATAATTTGTTTTATCAATTTGAAACTGTTCTTCTACAATTCTTACTAATTTACATTGCGAAGAATTTCTATAAACAATTTTTACATTTTCATTAGTAATACAATTATTTATATTTTCTAGTTTTAAATTAATAGCAGCATCAATCTTTTTTATTTGACTATTAGATAATTTATTCATATTATCCGCTATTTCATAAGAAGAATATACAACCAAAGCTAAACATGTTAAATATATTACTATTCCTACAATTATTTTCAAAAAGGAATGTTTCTTTTTAGTTTTCATAAATTTTAAATCTCCATTAAAATTAATAGTTTATAAGGTACAATTAGAACACATCGATAAATTAAAATCCATAAATAATATTTCTTTATTTTCAAATCTATCAATAAAATATTTACTTATCATGTATTCATTATTTTCTAACAATTCATAATGTTCTTTTAATGTTTTTCCACTTCCAAATAACCCATTAACTTTTTCATTAACATTATCATAAGTAATCAAATTACATAATGTGTTATATTGAGATAGATAATCCATAAACATTATTGTTGTTGATAGATATGAACTATTATAAGTATTTTCTTCAAAATATATTTTTGATGAAAAAGTCATATCATGCATTATGACACTACTAGTAGTATCATCAAAAACATAAGAAAAATTTATCTTATAGAAACTATATTCATCATTAAACTTAATAGTGGCACTTCTTGTTTGTTTGCATTGCTTTTTTGATTCAACGATATCACTAGTTATTTCGTAATTGCCAATGCTAATAATTTGTTCTAATTTAACTCTGTTACTATCAATTTCAGCATTTAAAGCTATATATTCTTTTTTAGGCCATTTTGTAGATTCATCGTTACTTTTTATAGCGGTTGAATAAATCAGATAAAATTGAACTAATATGGCAATTATCACTATAAAGTAGCAACTAATTGTAGCAATTTTACGTTTATCTATGCTTTTATTTTCATTATTGTTCATTGTTTTTCCTTCTTTATTATTTATTTACTAAAATCATAATATTCGCCATAATAATCATCAATAAACGACATCCAATTGCCACTTATATCGTTAGCGTACTTTTTAACAAAAGAATCACTAGAACAATAAAAGCCTATAAAGCAAAGTTTTTGCTCTTTATCATTAAAACACGCCATTGTAAACCATTTTGGAAACCATTGTTCTCCACGATAAAGCATAAATTTTTCATTTTTATAAAAGTTATAATCATTATATGTATAATAAATATTGTCACTATTTTTCAATTTATCAATCATAGTTGTTTTCGCATTACTATAAGCATATTCTCCATATTGAAGAACTAAAAGGGAAATCGATGGATGGCTTTCTTTGAATTTAAAAATATCTTCTTCATAAAATATGTATTTACCATCAAGATATTGAAAATCAGTAATAAATGATTTGGTTGGTAAAAAATATTGGGGATGATCTATTTCAAATGAAGAAAATCCATTTTCATTAGTTTTTATTTGCTTAATATATTCATCCAAAGAATCATAATAAAAATCAGTATAGCATGATGAAAGTGATAAAATGCTAAAAATTAACATAATAACACTTAGTACTCTTTTTGTTTTTTTCTTCATAATACATCCCCCCAAAAAATAATATTATTGCGCTTAAAACCTTTTATAAAAAATCATCTTATTAATTATAAAACTAATTAACTTATAGGTAAACCATTTGGTTGTATCTTTTGCATTAGAAAAAAAGAGTACAACTATCAATTAAGATAGCTACACTCATGTAAGTTGGTGTTAATTATTTTCAATTGGTTTATCCCAAAATTGTTTGATAAACTTTAAGTTATCTTCGTTTTTTTCAATTCTAATAAATGATTTTTTCGAACCCCCATCATATTTAGTATTATGTGAATCTATAATAACATAGTATGTTGTTTCCTTTGGAAAGGTTGCGATAACTATATTCTTAATATCTTCTATTTTTACTATATATTTGTATCCGCAAATAAATCCTTTTCTTTGAATTGTTCTTTCATCTTCATTATAGGTAATTTTGTAGCCAAATCTATTTAAAAACAAAAAGAATAAAGATAGAAAACATATAAACCCAGCAATCAATATTGAATATACCATAATCATATTTGATTGATTATTTATAATACCATTAATCAATGAAAATACACATACAAAAGTGACAATAGATAAAAATGCAATGCAAAAAATTGAAAAATAAATTACAAATCTATTAGAATACACCTTCTTCATAACAATGATTTCTCCTTTTTTCTAAAAAACATACACATAAAGTTAATTACAAACATATTATCTGGGGCAATAATTCCAGCGGTTCCTGAAAAATAATATCTACAAATGATGTTTCAATTAAACAATCCAATTTTCTTTTCATAGTTTATCTCCTAACAATATGAATATAATCTTTAATTTTATTATCATCAAATGTTATTACTTAAATAGTATAAATTAAGATTACACTTTGTTCAAGAACCCATCCTAAAGTTTTGGGTGATTACAAAACATTTATTGTTGTAGTACTTGTCCCTTCAGCTTTTTGTAATATATTAACAGTTAATTAAAAAATGAAAAACCTAATATCACTTTTTTATTATAAAAGAGTGCAACTATGTACCAAGATAGCTACACTCCTATAAATGTGTGCTAGTATTTTAATTATTTAGAAAAATAAATTGTATATCATTTATTTCTGTGATAAAAAATTCAATTTCGTATTTATTACAATATCCTTTTAACAATATACCTTTTGCAAAATTTGAATAAAAATCTAAATAAATTCTAAAATTATATCTATTCACCATTTCACAAAATTTATTAAAAGAAATATCTTTTTTAATGTTTTTCTTAAATAAGTTTATTGAAATGTGTTCACAAACTTCTTTTTCGTTTAAATTATCAATGTTCATATGAATATTACAATTTCCCGAAATTTTATATATTCCAGTATTAGCATTGAATTGATAAATACCTTTACTTAAACATAAAATCAAAGTTGAATCTCTTATTTCAATTTTATTGGTAACACAGTCGTGCAAACAATATTTTTCATTTATTTGTCCTATATTCATACTTACCACCTATTAAATAATTTAACAAACTCATCTTTTTATGTTTAATTTTTGTCTTTTTGTGCTTCTTCAAAGCATTCTTTACATAACCAGTCATTGGTTTCTTCGTTGTAATAACATATCTTTGATTTAACATCTATTGAAGTCCAGCATTTTGAGCAATGCTCATGCCATATTTTTGAATAATTATTTTTATATTTTGTTTTAAATTCATCCGCTTTTTTTCTTGGCAAGATGTATTCGTACCATAAATCAGGATTTTCTAAAAATTTTCTATCCAATTCTTCTAGAAAAGAAGCTAATTCAATTTTTTTATATACCATAAAATCACCTAAATGTCCTTTCAAACGTTTTTAAAGTCATAATAACCAAGTCACAACACTTACCAATTAGTGCTAGACGATACCGGCAAAAATTTGTTCTTTTGTTTCATCTAATATAGTTAAAACATCTGGACTTATAAATCTTCCTATACTTGGATCATAATATCTTGCATTTAAA
>CAKPJO010000162.1 GCA_934162685.1 uncultured Bacilli bacterium
TTCTGGAGTACCTAATTTTCCTTTTGTTTGCCCTTCAAATTCAAGTTGATCTTCAGGGATTTTTAAAGAAATAATTGCGGTTATTCCTTCACGAATGTCACTACCTTCTAATTTGACTTTACTACGTAATAAATTATTACTTGTTGCGTAATCATTTACAGCGCGGGTAATGCCTGTTCTAAAACCAGTTTCATGTGTTCCGCCATCACGAGTACGAACATTATTAACATAAGAATAAATTCTTTCATCGTAATATCCAGAACAATATTGGAAGGCAATGTCCATTTTGATATGAGAAGTATTATCTTCAAAGTCAATAACTGGAGATAATGGCGTATTATTAGCATTTAAGACATTAATATATTCTTGTAAGCCATTTTCATAATGGAACTCAGTTGATTCACCAGTTCTTTCATCTTTTAAAATAAAATGAACAGTTTTTAATAAAAATGCTGATTCTTGTAAATGATTATAAATAGTATCCCATTTAAAATCCACTGTTGAAAATACAGTAGCGTCTGGTTTGAAGCGCACTAAAGTACCATGGCGAGTTGTGCGACCAATAAGCTTTAATGGTTCCACTATTTGTCCGCCATTAGCGAATTTTATATAATATTGTTCACCTTTTGTGCATACTGTACATTCTAGCCATTCACTCAAAGCGTTAGTAACAGATGCACCAACACCATGTAATCCAGCACTAGTTGTATAAGCTTTATCAGAGAATTTACCACCAGCATGTAATTCGGTAAATACTAATTCAATCGCACGTTTTCCGGTATCTTTGTTAATACCAACAGGAATACCTCTTCCTTCATCTTGTACACTTAATGAACCATCTTTATGAATTGTTACAGTAATGATTTTACCATATCCAGATAAAGCTTCATCGACTGCATTATCAACAATTTCCCAAACAAGGTGATGTAGTCCCATTGCATTAGTTGAACCAATGTACATAGCAGGACGCTTTCTAACACCTTGAAGGCCTTTTAATAATACGATGTCATTTTCATCATATACGTGATTACTTTTGACAGGCATAAAATCAACTCCTTAATAAACAATGTTAACTAAAATATTATAGCAAAGTTTTTATTGAATTTGTAACATTTTATTTATAAAATAATACGAGTATAGGAGTAAATACTTATGAACACATTTTTAAAAATAATTTTAACACTTGCGGGAGCATTAATTTGTTACTTAATTGGGGCAATACCTAATGGCTTATTAATCGGGAAAATATTCAAAAAGACGGATGTACGTCAATTTGGTTCTCATAACACTGGCGGCACTAATGTTGGCCGTGTTTTAGGTAAAAAATTAGGATTATTAACTATTATTCTTGATGCCTTAAAAATCATTATTCCATTTTGGGTATTAAGACTTACACTTCCTACTCTTATTGATTCTAACACCCACGTAATGATAATTTGCTATATTGCTTTACTTATGGCATGTGTTGGTCACTGCTATCCAATATATTGTCATTTTAAAGGCGGAAAAGCCGTTGCTACTTTCTTTGGATGTTTGATTGCCACTAATTACGTGCTTCTTCTTGTTTTCGTTATTATATTTGCTGTTACATTAATCCTTAAAAAATATGTATCACTTGCTTCTATATTAGCAAGCATCGGCGTAAGTCTTGCTTCCTTATTAATGCTTGGATTTAATATTTCATATTTAGGAATGTGGCCAACATTAAATTATGAAATTATTTACACTATTGTTTTAATTATTAATACGCTTATTTTAATTAATCGTCATGAAGCTAACATTCATCGTTTAGTTTTAGGGCAAGAAAGTAAAATTAAGTGGCTTGGTAGCAAAAAGTAGTTATTTAGTAAATAATTAGTAGATAAGTAGTAAATAATGCGTTTTTTAGAGCAAAAATAAAATCCTGACCGAAATCAGGATTTTTTGTTTTATCGATTTTTATTCATCGAATTCATAACAGCACGAATTTGTGCTTCTGATGGTTTTCTACCCATTTGCATGAACATAGCGCGAATCATGTTCTCATTAATTGGAGGGTTCTTCTCAATTTCTTTTTTGATAAGTTTACGAGCAACAAGGAATCCGACTATTCCTCCTGCTATAAATCCAACGATAACATAGATAAGTGTTAACCACCATGCTGTTCCACTAGCCAATGTTACTAGCAATGTCATAATTATCACCTCAAATGTATTTTACATTAATAGGCGCATTATAGCAATTAAAAGTTAATTATTACTAACGGAAATAAACGTTTACTTGATGGAAATCTGTATCGTTAAAAAATGAGTCAATGCATTCTATAATTTTCAATGCTTCTTGTTTAGTTTTTGTTTCACTAACAGCAAGAACATCAACATCACTTATTTTCCATTCTACGTATGCTGAAGGAAAGCCTAGTTCTTTGATTGAAGTGCGCATCTCATCTTCTAAATCAATGATGTATTCAATTTCTTCAATACGGGAAGCAGCATTTACTTTTTCAGTAGCGCTATAATCCGAACTTTCCATAATTTCTAGTTGTGTTTGTAGTTCTTCTTTTAATGATGAAGTACGTTCTAAAACTATCCCTTCAATATATGGATCATCCGCGTTTTCAATAATATTATTTACCGGTTCCGTATTGGAAGGATTTTTTACTCCAGTAGGTAACATTACGTAATAAACTGATAATACCATGGCTAAAGAAAATAATGACAAAAATGTTACAACACGTTTTTTCATAATTTTTCCTCCTATTCATTAGATTTTACGCAAGCAAAATATAAAAAAGAACAATAATATTATGAATATTTAAAATGTAGAATTTTGTAATAAAAAGGCACCTTCGTTAAGAAAGTGCAAATTTCAATAATTTTAAGATAAATTATTTTTGTTGACGGCCATCATATTCGCCGTTATCAGTACGAACTAATACAACTTCGCCTTCAGAAATAAATAATGGAACACGAACTTTATATCCAGTTTCAGTTACAGCTTCTTTCATAGCTTTGTTAACAGTATCGCCACGAACTGCAGGTTCACATTCAGTAACAGTTAATGCAACTGTAGTAGGTAAAGAAATACCCATGATTTCATCGCCATAGAATACTACTTGAACTTCTTCATTTCCTTTTAAGAAATTAGATTCCCATTTCATACGATCTTTAGAAATTTCAATTTGATCGTAAGTGTTTTGATCCATGAAGACTAATGCATCACCTGTATCATATAAGTAAAGCATTTTTTTCTTATCTAAGTGGATAACTTCTACTTTATCTCCACCGATGAATGAAAGTTCTAATACAGCACCTGTACGTAAATTTTTAGATTTAACTTTTACTTTCATTTTTGCCATTGCAGTTTTGTTTAAAGCAATATCAATACATGAATAAATATTACCTTCATATTCAAATGCATTACCTGGTCTTAATTCTGTGATATTAATCATATTAAAACATCTCCTTCTTTGTATTTCTTTGATATTTTATCAAATTTGAATAAAATATGGAATATAAATTCACACATTTTATAATAATTAATCCGCTAAAAAGGCATAGTTGCGTGGTAAAGTACTTATAATCGCTTAAAATGCCCACTAGTTGGAATAAACCATTTATTAAAAAATAGTCAATAATACCAAAAACTATATATGTATAAATGTGGTTAAACATCATAAAATTGTAACTAATAATTTGGTTATAGATTAAATAGAATAA
>CAKPJO010000163.1 GCA_934162685.1 uncultured Bacilli bacterium
CAGGAACGCATTTTATTGCTTTAACATTTACTCAAGTAGTTAATAGTGATTATCAAGATGTTTGTGATTACACAATTAAAGTAGCAATAGATAACACGATTAAAACAATACATATAGCGCAATATGTAGCAGTAGAAAAAGCATATTTGTTTATAGGTAAAAGTCCATTATCATATAAAGATCAATTAAGTGATGGATTTGATATGTTTATTTATAGTACTAAATTTAGTAGTGATGCTACTTTAAATAGTTTAAGAACTAGCATAAATAATCACATTCAAAAAGAAGATACTTATAATGGAATAGGATTATTAACTGGTAGTACAATAAAGCATGATACTTTAAATTTACATAATGAATATGTTTATGCAAAAAATAATGGAAATACATTATTAGAAATAAGCAATCAAATAATAATCTATGGATCTAGTTATAAAAATATTGAATATAATTATGACTTTAAAGGTAGAATAACAAGTAAACAAGATTTATATGGTATAACTGAGTATACTTATAATGACGATGATACTTTACAAGATGAAGACATAATTAGTAGTGATAAAACAATTAGATATAGTTATGATAGAAATAATAATATTACTACTGTATCAGATAATACTGGTTTAATAACAAATTTCTATTATGAAGATAATATTAATAAAGATTTATTAACACGATATACAAATAGTAAGGGATTAGAATATCATATTAGCTATGATAATGATGGATTCCCTATTAAGAAATATAAAAAAGATGCGGAAACAGCGTCTATTACTGATATTAATTTATACGAATGGACAAATAGACGTTTGACTAAGTATGTCGATAAATTAACTTGTCAAACATTTACATTTACTTATGATGCTCAAGGAAGACGAGTTAAGAAGACAGTAGATAATACTTCACTTCATGAATATAGTGAAACTAATTACTATTATGATGCCAATAATCGTTTAATAATGGAAATAAGTGAGCAATTAGGAACAATAAAGAAATTCTATTACGATAGTAATGATACTCTAATAAGCATAGAAATAAATGGCGAAATGTTATATTACATAAGAGATGTTACTAATACAATTATTGGTTTATTAAATTCTAGTAATGAGATAGTGGCAAAATACTCATATGATGCATTTGGAAATGTTTTAACTAAAGAAGGAGAGTATGCCACAAAAAATCCAATCCTATTTAAAGGATATTATTATGAACATACAGCAGGATTATATTATTTAGTATCTAGATATTATGATCCAAGTATAAGAAGATTTATAAGCCCTGATAGTATAAATTATTTAGAACCAACTAGTTTTAATGGATTAAATTTATATGTTTATTGCGGTAATAATCCAGTAATGCAAAAAAATGTGACGATTAGTACTGATGAATCATATGATATTTCTTCTATTATTTCAATAAATTATCAAATATATCGTAAAAAAAGGTTGGCTCCAGGTTGGCTGCAAACAATAGTTGGAATAATTCCAGATATTATTTTGGGGACTAAATATTTAAAATCCAATGGAATGCATTCAATGTTTGCATATTTGAAAAATACTAGATATATGTATCCTATTGTTGACGGAACGTACAGATGGTTCTATAAATCCGATTCCATAATTAATAATTTTGGCAATATGGTAAATGGAACATTTAAACAAATATTAACTGGTGATGCTAGAGCTGGTGCAAAAACAATAGCCAAATCAGTTGGTAAAACAATTGTATTGAACTTTGCTATCAATGCTATATTTAATCTATATGAAAATGATTGGGATTTTAAAGATACTAATATGTGGGCTGATACATTGATGGATACAGCAATAGGAGTAGCCTCTTATTATTTGGCTGCTGGTACAATGTCATTAATTGTAGGTGGAGTTGTAACTGCTGGTTTTGCTGTTCCAGGTATAATTGTTGTTGGTGGTGTAGTTCTCTTAAGTATGGGATTTGAATGGTTAATTAGAGAAATATCTAATTATCATCAATAATAAGCGAAAGGATAAAATTGTATGAATAAAAAACTGACAAAATACTTAAATTCTAAAGATAAAAGTAATTATAGCAATCTTGATAAAGTATTTTTATTTTTTAATAACGATGACTTTTATAATATTTTAAAGTATAGTGGAGCAACAAAGATAGAATTTTTTCCTGTAATTAAATCTGATGAACAATCACTTCAAGTATATTTTAATTATTATAACATGTCAGCAATTATGGAATTTGATGACGATTTTTACGATTATTGCAAGTATCCACGTGGCTGTTCTGAAGATGAACTGAATCAATCAATACTAAGAAAAAACTATAGTGATAAATTTGATATAAAAATATTCGTGGAAGAATTTATTAAAAGTATAGATAACGACGAAAGATGTATTAAAATTAATAAGACAACATCCTCACGAAATAAAAAAATATATACATTAATTTCATTTGTTTCGTTACTTTTTCCATTTATAATTATTGGTATTATTGCATTATTATCTTATATATTAAAAACAGATATTAAATTAAATAATTGGTTTATACTAGTTTTCATTGTTTCAATAGTGTTATGGTGGATATTTGATGATAAAGCTAAAAAAAATTAATCTAATTATTTTTCTAATTTTTTAAAGTTTTCAAAATGGGCTTTAACAATATTTTTAGTTTCTTCTAAAGAATGAGTTTTAATAAATGATACTAAAAATTCATCAACATTTTTTCCCGCGCCAAGTGGAAAATGAGTTTGATACTTTTCATCAAGTTCTTTCATTCTTATAAGAAATATGTAACGCGCTATAACGCTACTAGCGGCAATAGAAGGATAATAAGATTCACCTTTAGTTTTAAAATGTAAATTTGGTACAATTTGCGTATCTTTTAAATAATTTTGATATGTAAATGGATTAAGAAATTGATCAAGATAAACAGGAACACATTTATTAATTTTATTTAATACATTAATTTGTGTTTGATTATGCATTTTTGCTTCTAATGCAAGTTTTTTGTTACCTTTTTCCATCATTTCGTTTAGTTTTTGATTAGTAAGAGTCATGGAAGAATAAGTGAGTTTTTTCATTAAAATTGGCGCAATTTCCATAATTTTTTGATCGCTCATCTTTTTAGAATCATCAACTTTTAGTTCTCTTAAAAATTCAATGTCTTTAGCGCTAGTAAAACACGCTACAACAACAGTAGGGCAAAATACGTCACCAACACCAACTTCATCAGAACCAATTTGATCAAGTTCATCAAGCCATTGAGCTTTTTCTTTTGCTTTCTTTTCATTAAGCAAGGCATTGACATCAAATATTTTTGCCTCATTTAATGCGTTTTCTCCGCTAAAAAGAGCTTTATATTCTTTCTTATTATTTTCATATATTTTAATAACAACTTTTTCAAATTTAGCAAAAAATATTACATAATTTTCATTATGTTCAATTTGATAATCTTTATAAAAATTAATAATTTTCTCTTTTGTTGCTTCATTAATTTTAAGTGTAACTGTATCCATATAATCACCATTAATTATTGTATCATAATAGTTAGTGTTAAATTATAAAAATTTAATTTCTAATGTAAATGATTCTAATTGTTAAATCTCAAATTGTGCCGATTTTATTAATAACAGCAATTACAAAATTTTGCTCAAATATATATTGAAAAAAAATAGCGGGGGGGGGGGGT
>CAKPJO010000164.1 GCA_934162685.1 uncultured Bacilli bacterium
TAAGATTAAGGCTAATAAAATAGTCTATGTATCTTGTAATCCACTTACTTTAGCGAGAGATATTAAGGAATTAGATACTGGTTATATGTTAGAGGATATTACACTTGTTGATATGTTTCCTAACACACATCATGTGGAGTGCGTATCTGTTCTATGCCATAAAGCCCTTATAAAATAAGACTTTTTGTTCTTTACTTAAACTAAAAAATGATATTTTGAATAAAAAGTGTGTAAAAAAATTAAAAATAATCAAAAGGTTGTCTGAGTATAATATGTATACGATGCTGATATAAGCGGTATATTGAACTTCAGATATTTTAAAGGAGATGATAAAATATGAACGAAAGCAATATATTATTATATGAAACAGATGAAGGCAAAATTAATGTAGATGTAATATTGAAAGATGAAACGATATGGTTAACTCAAAAGAGTATGAGTGAACTTTTTGATGTTAATGTTCCCGCAATTAATAAGCATTTAAATAATATATATGAAGAGAAAGAACTTAATAAAAATTCAACTATTTCCAAAATGGAAATAGTTTGAAAAGAAGGTAATCGTAAAGTAAAAAGAGAACTTGAATTTTATAATTTAGATGCAATAATTGCTGTAGGATATAGAGTTAATTCAAAAAAAACAACTAAATTTAGAATATAGGCAACGAGTATTGATTATAATAAAGATTCAAAAGAAGCTTACACATTCTTTAAAATAGTTCAAAATAAGTTGCATTTCGCCATTACAGGAAAAACGGCTGCCGAACTAATCTACTAAAGAGTAGATAGTGAAAAAATTCATATGGGTTTAACTAATTTGAAGAATAGTCCAGATGGTAAGATTATGAAATATGATATTAGTATTGCTAAAAACTATTTAAATGCAGATGAATTAAAAAAGTTGGAAAGATTAACAATTAGTTTCTTAGATTATGCTGAAGATATGGCAGAAGAACATCAAATAATGACAATGAATGACTGGATAAAAGAAACAGATGATTTGCTTAAGTTTAGAAAGAAAAATATTTTGAATGATGCTGGTAAAATATCACATAAACAAGCCTTAGAAAAAGCAGAGAATGAATATGAAAAATTTAGAATAAAACAAGATAGAGAATATATATCTAGTATGGATGAAATGTATAAAAGATATTTAGAGGAAAATATAAAGTAGAATTGTGGTATATTATTTAATAATAGGAGAATAAAGTATGGGAATAAGTAATGATAAGTTTAATATAATTATATTTAATTTAAAGACAGGTAAGCGTATTTCTGATGAAGTTATAGAAATGCTAGAATTAATTAAACAAGATGAAAGTATGCTGCAATTTTTTCTTTCGGATTTTTTATATAAAATAGTTGAATCAAATGAATATAATAAGGAAGTTGTTAGAGTTATTAATGACTATTTATTGGGAAGAATAACTATTGAAATGCTATCGTATAAATTATTTAATCATGGTAAAGTTGGATATAGTGAATTAGATGATTTATATGATAAAAGTTTAATTGTTCATGATAATATAAAAAGGGGACTAACGGATTATAATTATCCATATAAAAATGCACAATTTCATCATTTTATAAATGATGAAACAATATTTGAGAAAATGATTAGAGTATTATATGAATTTACAAGAAATGATGAGCCTAATTTGCGTGGTGTATGTTTTGATTATTGTATTTTTTTAACGGCACTAAATATAATCAAGGAAAAAGAAACCAAATTTGTTATTCTTAACGGTATTGAAAGAGATGGATCTACTAATTGGTTTATAATTAATAACGAAAATGATAAAACAGTATTGGATCCATTTAATGGTATTTATACAAAATTGAAAGATTATAAAGAGGTTAAAGGAGTAGTATCTGTTATTCGAACTGACGTTGAATATTTGATAGACAGTAAATCCTTCCAATTTGGTTTTTATAACTTTAAAAATAATAAAAGACAATAGAATATATTAAATATATTTGGTAATTATATAATTAGAGGAGAGTATGTATATGGAATTTGAAGAAGTAATAAGAAAAAGAACTGCAATTAGAAAATTTAAAAATGATAATGTTGAAAAAGATAAAATTGAGAAAATATTGGAGGCAGGTAGATTGGCTCCTACTGCTAAAAACAAGCAACCACAAAAAATCTATGTAGCAATGTCTGAAGAAGCAATAGAAAAAATTGATAAAGTTAGCCCCTGTAGATATAATGCTCCTGTTGTTTTAATAGTTTGTAGTGATATAGATATTGCATGTAGTAATGGTAAATTTTCTACTGCTTTGATGGATGCCTGTATAGTTGCTACTCATATGATGCTAGAGGCAACAAATGTTGGTGTTGATAATATATGGATAGAATATTTTGATAAAGAAAAATTAAAAGAGGAATTTAATTTATCGGATAGTGAAGAACCAATATGTTTAATTCCTATTGGATATAGAGCAGAAGATTGCCCTGAAAATATAATGCATAATAGTAGAAAGAAATTAGAAGAAACTGTAAAATATATTTAAAAGTAATGTTTCTTCCTTATTTAATTGATATATATTATAATTATAAAAGTTAATATAAAATATTTAATAACGTATAAGGCTATGATATAATTTAAATAGATTCGCGTGATTTACATACTTTATATTTGAGGTATGATATATGAAATTAATTTTTGATATAAATAAAAAAATGATTGATGTTGAGGGTAATGTTGAAAAATTAGTAGAGAAAGGAATTGATAATAACGAAAATGGGTGGAAAGAAAAATTTGCTACTAGACATAATGCTAAAAAAGAAATAATGGAGATTAAGCATAGTCAGAAGATTGAATTGGAAAACTCTAATAATATTAAGAAAAATTGGGTTCAAAAAATTCAAGAGGAAAGTAGAAAAACAAAAGAGTTAGAATTAGCTGAACAAAGAAGATTAAAAGAGTTGGAACTTGAGGAAATGTAGTTGTTAGAAAATAAGAAATTAATTATTACAATAGCTGTTTCTATTGTTTTGTGCTTGACTAGTGTGGTATTTTTTATTGCAGGTTCATCTAGTGATTCAGCATCTAATTTTGTTGGGATGCTTATGTTTTTTGTAGTCTGGTATATGTTAGGTTCTTGTGTTTCAAATAAGAAGAAGATTAATAAAAAAGATAAAAAAATAAAGTAAAAAGGGATGTATTGTTATGATATATTTCTTTTTTTATTGTAATAGATGCAATGAGATAGTTATTGTTAGTTTTGAAATTAATATTATATATATATTTAATGATAAATATGTTGTAAATAGTAAGTAAATTTTAATAAAAGTAATAGAATTTATGATACAATTAATATGAATAGAGGTGTTATATGAAAACAGTAGTAATTACTGGTAGTGCTAGAGGGTTTGGCTTAGAGATGTTAAAATGTTTTAGAACTAATGGTTATAATATAGTAATTTGTGATATTAATGAAGATAGTATAGATAAGGCAGAAGGTGTACTTAATGATATAAAGTCTAATGCTAAGATATATAGGTATAGAGTAGATATTACTAAAGAGGATGAGTTAAATAATATGATAAGTGATATTTTAACTCATGAGAAGACTATCGATATATGGGTAAATAATGCGGGTGTTAATCAACCTAATAAGGCTATTT
>CAKPJO010000165.1 GCA_934162685.1 uncultured Bacilli bacterium
GCTTATCTGCGATAAGTCCACTATGTTCATAGCCGTTTTGTGACCCAGGAGCGCCGTGCAAATCTAAAATACAATATAAGTCATTTTCTTTGCAGTTTTCTAAAAACCAGTTTAAATAATTAAATGCAACACTTTCTTCTTTTCTAGTAAAATCATCATTTAAGATATTGCGCCAATAAAAAGGCAAACGAATAGTGTTAAGACCTAAGTCATTTTTAATAATTTTAAAATCTTCTTCATCAAAGAAAGATTTATAATAATATTCTTTTAATTCTTCTTGATGATCTTTGAGATTTTCATTTTTATTTAAAGCATCTAAAAACATTTCTTCGGAAAATTCATTATAAGATAAATTTCCATCTTTATCTTTAATAAGGTTTCCATTTTTATCTTTTTTTGGCTCTAAATCAAATGGCGACATCCAACCTTCTTGAAGTAAAATATTTCCCGCGTTAATACCATTTAATTTAATAATGTTACCATCTTTATCATATAAAGAACGATTTTGTGTAGAAATTAAATTAGTGCCAGTTGGTTCAATCTTTTCTGCTTGAACAGGAATTTTATAATTCCAAGAATAAGCAAATAGTCCTAAAACAGTTGCACTTGTTACAATTACTAAAGAGCCTAACGTGATTAAAACAATTTTTGCTTTTTTATGTTTCTTTTTCATTTTACTTTTCCTCTTTCCTCTTAATGATACTATTTTTTTAAAATGTAAGCAAATTTACATAATTTGTATAAATTTTTAGCTTAAGAATTCTAAAAAGTCATTGATAATTTTAGAATTATCTTTTTCTTTAAGCCAGATAACTTTACGCGAATATGGATTCATATTTTTTAGTTCAAGATTTTTAATGTTTTGGCTATAATTAATAGCTTCTGTTTTTGGAAGCGGAACAATGGCTATAAGATTTTTGACTTTAGCAATTTCGATAGAGGCTAAAGAAGTAGTGGTTGTTACAACAATATTTGGTGATAAATTTAATTGATGAAAATGAGCAATGATATTATCTTCATAAGCGCGAGGAACCACTAATTTGTAATTTGCTAAATCATTAATAGTAATAACTTGTTTTGCTAATAATAATGATTGAGGTGGTAATACGACTTTGAATACTTCTGGCTCTAAAATACGATAATTATATTTATCAAGATTGCTAATATTAGCGTTAATGATGGCCACATCAACTTTGCCTTCTTTTAAATATTGTTCAGCAAGAACAGTATTACATTCATAAACATTTAATTTAATATTAGGATAAAGATTGAAAAATGTATGAAAGATTTTATTTATTAATTCCTTATATATAGAAGGTGGTAAAGCAATATTTAAAGTATCATGCATGCCATTTACAATGTTATTAATATTAACAAATGATTGATTATATAATTTAATTATTTCTTTGCTTTTAAGATAAAGTTCTTTTCCTGCTGGAGTTAATTTAATATTCTTTCCGCCACGATACATAAGCTTAGTTTGATACAAATCTTCTAAGTACTTGATTTGGTTAGAAAGAGATGGTTGTGCAATAAATAATTTTTTACTAGCTAAAGAAATATTCTTTTCATCAACGATAGTAACGAAGTTTTTTAAGTATTCAATATTCATGTTTACCTCACTTATAATAAAAATAAATAGTTTTAATTTAAAATATATATAAACATTATAACTTATTTTATTACATTGTCATCTATTTATTTTATAATAACCCAGGATGGATAAGAAGGAGATTGATATTATGTTTAATTTGTCCGATATTGGTAGTAACGTCATAGAAGCATTAAGTTCTATGAATCTATGGATTGCTATCGCAAAAAGCGTGTTTATCATTTTAGTGGGCTTTATTTTTACTAAAACTAAAACGCTTCCTGAGACAACAGGTAAAACACTAACGAAGATAGTCATGAATATTTGCTTACCATGTTTAGCATTTGGATCATTTATGACTAGCGTGACAAGAGAAAACTTCATGAGCTGTATTTTCTCATTTGTTTATGGCTTTATTATTTATATTGCCTTTATTTTCTTAGCCAAAGCTCTATTTATGTGGGTTAAAGATCCAACTAAAAAGAAAGTAATGGAAATTTTGTTTGTATTTGGTTCAACAACTTTCTTTGGTCAACCACTTATTCAAGCTGTATTCCCACTAGCATTTAATGATTCAAGTATGTTTAATATTGCATATCGTGTATTCTTATATTCCTATGCCTATTATGCAATTTGTCAATCTAATGATACTAGTAAAGAAAGCGAAGGGAAAGCAACTTCTAAACCTAGCGTTAAATCAATTTTAAAGAAAATATTTGTAAACCCTATTATTATTGCGACATTTGTTGGATTCGTTTTATGGAGCCTTCAATTAGTAGGAGATGCAAGTGATACTAGTAACTGGTGGGTTATAACTGTTAATGGCGCTAATAATGTTCCTGCAACTGGTGCATTTTGGAATATTAAAGTTTCCCTTCCTTGGCTATATCAAACTATTAATACATTAGGAAATTTATCATCACCATTAGTGTGGATTGCTATTGGTTGTACATTAGGAAAAGTTTCATTTAAAGAAGCTGCAAAAGATAGAAATGTTTGGATTTTTACATTCATTAAGATTATTGCCGCACCAGTACTTAACTTTGCTTTGTTATTCTTAATTAATCTAATTCCTGGTATTAATGTTACGTTCAATACTTTAGCAGCAACAACACTTATGTGGGCTGTTCCACCTGCTACTGTAGCGATTACTTATTGCATTGACTCAAATAAAGAAGCTGTATTTGCTTCAAGTTGTTCATTAATTGGTACTTTGGTTTCCGTTGCATTTATTCCAGTTTATATTATATTATTAACTGTAATTCAAAGTGCCGCAATATTTGCATAAGGAGTGTTTTATTATGAAAATGAAAATTGCTTGTTTTGGCGTTAGAGATTATGAAATTTCTTATTTTAATGATTTAGCCAAAAAATATGATTATGAAGTTGATTTATTTCCGCAATTTTTAAATACCGAAAATTATAAAGATGCCTTAGGTTATGAAGTTGTTATGGTTAGAGGAAATTGTGTTGTTAATGATGCTGCTATGAAAGATTTAGCTGATCATGGTTTAAAATACTATTTGACTCGTACAGCAGGATATAATCATGTTGATATTAATGCATGTGAAAAATATGGCATTGAATCAGCTTTTGTTCCTGGATATTCTCCAAATGCTATTTCTGAACTTGCTTTAACTCTTGCTATGATGCTTTTAAGAAATACTGCTTACACAACAGATTATACTCATAACTTAAATTTCAAAGTAACAAACCAAATGTTTTCTCGTGAAGTTAGAGGCTGTACTGTAGGCATTCTTGGTTGTGGAAGAATTGGTTGCACAAGTGCATCTTTATTTAAAGGATTAGGTGCTCGTGTAATTGGTTATGATGTTTATCAATCTGAAAATGCTAAAAAGCTTGTAGAATTTGTATCTTTAGATGAATTTATTAAACAATCAGATATTATTCTTGTCCACCTTGCTTATATTCCTGGAAAGAACGATAATTTTATTAATGAAGAATTTATTAGTAAAATGAAGAAAAATGCTATTCTTG
>CAKPJO010000166.1 GCA_934162685.1 uncultured Bacilli bacterium
AATCAATCCTTTTTTCTATTTCTTTATTTTTCATATTATGGACGAGGTTTAGAAACTAATGAGGCAAAAAAAGCCATAATTACAACAAAAGATAAAACCGCGGAAGAATTTTTAAGCATACTTTTTAATATTCCTAATATTCCTCCTTCTTTGGCACCTTCTAATGCTGATTTTGTTAAGGTATAACCAAAATTAGTAATTGGAGTCATTGCTCCTCCCCCACAATACTTAACTAAAAAATCATAAATACCAAAAGAGGTTAATAAAACACCAATAACTACATAAATTGAAGTAATATGTCCTGGTGTTAATTTTGTATTATCAAAAATAATTTGGGCAATTAAGCATAAAAAGCCAGAAAATAAGAATGCGTATAAATAGGTCATTTTTCGTTCACCTCTAGTTCAATAGCGTGTGCCACAATTGGAATCGTATGTTTTTGAAATGTTAAAGTAGGTGAATATAACGCTCCGGTACCCACTAATAAGACACGCTTTAATTCTCCTTTTTCCATTTTGCGCATTATTAAAGACATACTGACTAGTCCAATACAAGCTGGACCACTTCCACCAGCATGAACGTCTTTATCATTTTTATGATAAATAATATTTCCTGCATCATTATAATTTGTTAAAGTTATGCCATCTTTTTTAAAACAATCAAGTAAAATTTTACTTCCAATACGCGATAAATCACCAGTTAAAATTAAATCATAATAATTAGGATCAACATTAAAATTATGTAAATGATCTTTAATCGTAACATAAGCTGCAAGTGACATTGGTGAACCAACATCATTAATATTATCCCAACTTGCATCTACCACATTTCCGATAGTGGCGCGTTTAATCCTTACTTTAGTTGGTCTTTTACCTAATATTGCGGCACTTGCGCCCGTAACTGTCGTAGTAACACTATCTTTCTTTTGAATGCCATATTCAATAGGAAAACGAAATTGTCTTTCACTTGTTGCATATGAAGATGAAGTAAACGCTATTACGTATGTTTTATTGTTATTAGAAACTATTAAACCTGCATTAATTAAAGACAAGATAAAAGACGAACAGGCGCCATATACGCCCATAAATCCTAGATTAAAATGTTTAATAACCGCACTTGATATAGCAAGTTGATTTGATAAATCTCCGCCTATTGCTACTTTAATTTTCGATGTATCAAGTTTAGCTTTCATTAAAGCTATTTCAATCGCGGATTTCGACATACTAATTTCCGCATCTTCAAAACTTTTTTGTTTATTATAAGATGTTTTAATATAGTTATCTAAATATTGACCAATTGGTCCTTCATATTCTTTTTTTCCGCCTATTGTCGCGCATGATTCAATAAATAAATTTTTAAATTCGAGGGAATAACTCATAAACTCACCCCCGCATAACTTAAAAGTAAACGAATAAGCGCATATAAAAACGCCGATACAAAGCCATAAGTAATAACACTACCCGCTAGATAAAACATACGGGAACCAACACCATATATTGGTCCTTCAAATTTCGCATCAATCGCCGAAGATACAACAGAATTAGCAAATCCGGAAGTAGGAATAAATAATCCTGCTCCAGCGACACGGGCAATTTTATTATATAAACTAGTCGATGTTAAAACAGTCGTTACAAAAATTATGCCTAATGTAGAAAGTAAACCCGCATCACTTTTTTCTAAACCAATTAAATGTAACGATATATCATAAAATCCATTAGCTAAAACACCCACTAATCCGCCAATAAGTGTTGCAAAAAAAGCATTTTTTAATCTATTTTTCTTGCCAGTATGCTTTTTAACTATTTCTTGGTATTCACTCTTATTCATAAATTCACCTCTATAAATAAGGTTACCAATTTTTGCTAGTTTATACTTAAGACATATATTCTTTTAATTTTTTTAATACTTTTTTCTCCCAACGCGATATTTGAACTTGTGAACAGGAAAATCTTTTAGCTAAATCAGCTTGTTTCATTTCATCAAAAAATCTTAAACGCACAAAAATCTGATCGATTTTACTTAATTTTTTAATAGCGTCTTCTAAATCAATGCTTGTTAAATAATCAATGCTATCATTTGTTCCAATCACATCTTTTAAAGTCATATTATCTTCATCAATTGGCGCATCTAGTGATAAAGGATAGTTATTTGCATCAAGTGCCATAATAATATCTTCAACACCCACTTCTAAAAATGCAGCAATATCTTCAATTCGTGCTTCCTTATGATTTCTATTTTCGAGTTCGATTCTTGCTTCTTCAATACGTTTCGCTAAATCTTTTGTTCCGCGAGAAATTTTAATTATTCCATCATCACGAAAAAATCTTCTTATTTCTCCAAGAATTAAAGGAACGGCGTATGTCGAAAATTCCACATTAAAACTTGTATCAAATTGCTTTATGGCTTTCATTAAGCCAATTGTGCCTGTTGATATTAGATCTTCAAAGTCCGTATATTTTGATTTATAACGATGCGCTAATTTATAGACAAGTAACATATTGTCATTAACTACTTTTTCAAATGCTTCTTGATCATTTTCTTGAGCTTTTTTGATGAGTGAAAAAGTTTCGTCTTTAACTACCATAAACTTCAATATTCGAGTTCATCAAGTTCTTTTTAATTACTAGTTTTGTGCCCATTCCCACTACTGACTTAATTTCAAAATCATCGGATAAAGAATCAATAATTGATAATCCCATACCCGCTCGCTCTAAGTCTGGTCTAGTGGTGTAATTTGGTTTACGCGCTAATTCAATGTTTTCTATACCTACTCCATAATCAATAATCGATAAAATTAAAGTTTCTTTATCTACGGCTGCTTTAATAATTACATCACGCTCTGGATTTAATTTATATCCATGGATGATTGCATTACTTACTGCTTCAGAAATTATTGTTTTTAGTTCTGATATTTGTTCCATAGTCGGATTAAGGAAACTTACAAAACTAATAACCGCATTTCTTGCTAACGCTTCATTAACTAAGTTAGCTTTAAATTTGAGTTCCATCTCATTCATAAAAGTACCTTTCCTTCTTTCTTAAAAGAGGCTAAGTTTTTATATTCATAAATGATTTTAGAAAGTCCTGTTAACTCGATAATTTTTCGTGTATAAGTAGTTAAAGAAATAAAGCCACATAACCCATTTACTTTACGAATTTCATTATAGCGTCCTAAAATTAATCCGATACCCGCACTATCGAATAATGAGACGTTTTTTAAATCCCATAATAATAAATAAGGATTATATCTTTTCATTTCTAAAACGATTTTATCTTTATATCCTAGAACATGAAAACTATCTAGTTCACCATAGATTTTAATTAATAATCCATTCTCAAATGGTGTAATTTTTATTCCATCATTCATAATATTTCCTCCTTTGGGAGTATTATAAAATATTATAAATTTGTCATTAAAATTTTAGTCATTTTTCGACAATTCACGCAAAAAAGTATTTGCCAATAATCGACAAAAAAAGCACAACTTAATGTGCTTAGAAAAGAAATTCAAGGAAGTTTTTAAATAAATAATCAAAGAAATTCATTCAATTCATAGCATATATA
>CAKPJO010000167.1 GCA_934162685.1 uncultured Bacilli bacterium
ATATTTAACATGATAACCGTGTTTAATAATTCTAAGAATTTGACATCTTATTATCTTGAGTCATTTTATAATTTAATTACTTGTTTTATTGCTTTGGAATTGCAATTCTCTCAATTCTCACAAAAGAAAATTGAAAACGAATTAGAATCTTATAAAATGCTTTGGTCAGAACGTAATAATCAATATGAATTATCGAAACAAACTATTGATATCATTAATATTAAATGTCATGATTTGAAGCATCAAATTCATAAATTAGATGGATATTCAACAATTAATAACGCTAATAAGCAAGAAATTGAAAATGCTTTAAAAATCTATGACTCGACTATTAAAACCGGAAATAATGCTTTGGATGTTATCTTAACTGAAAAATCATTATTAGGAAATCAAAAAGGAATTAGTTTTAACGTCATCGCTGATGGAAAGATTTTAAATTTTATTGATCCAACGGATATATATGCCTTATTTGGTAATGCCATTGATAACGCACTTGAAGCATTAGCAAATATTGATATAACTAATAAAACTATTTCAATAATAATTAAAAAAGTAAATCAAATAGTGTCTATACATTTAGAAAACTATTATTTAGGCAATATAGTTTTAAAAAATGGAATGCCAATAACTAAAAAAGACAATAAAGATTTTCATGGCTTTGGTATGAAATCAATGAAAAATATTGTCGAAAAATATCAAGGGACTTTAACATTTGAAGTCGATAATAACATCTTTAAACTCAATATAATCTTTCCTAATTTCTAATTACCAACGGCGACACTTTATTAACTAAACACGTCACTTTTATTGATGTAAGCGCTTTTCTATACTAATTTAGGTATGGGAAGACTTCCCGGCTATAACAGGAGGAAACAATATGGCAAAAATGTCAAACAAAAAGTTTAGGACTATCTTAGTTCCTATTACGACGATATTGATGGCCACTGGCGTAATTGCTACTATAACGGCTAATCAATACTCAGCTTCACTCGATTTTGCTTTTGGTCGTGGTGAAAAGCATATTGAATCAATTGAAGGAATTGATCAAAAAGATTTAGAGTTTTATGAAAGAAATTATGCAACTGCAGAAGCAAGTCGTTTAGCGGCTCGTGACGTTGCCCAAGAAGTAGAAGAACAAGGTGCCGTATTACTGAAAAATGAAAATAACATTCTACCTTTAAGTAAAAAAGCTAATGTTACACCATTTGGCTATCGTTTTATTAGCCCATTCTATGGTGGTACTGGTTCAGCAAATATCGACACATCAGATGCTTATGTTATTACCGCTGAAAAAGGATTAAGAGAACATTTTACCATTAACGAAGAAGTAGTTAATAAAATGAAAGCAAGCACTGCGGAAACAATGATTTGTGATGATGGTAATGATCCTACAAATTTAAGTGAATATAATAGTTCTATTTATAATGGCTTAGAAAGTAGCTGCGCGAATACGACTGGTATCATTTATTTAGCGCGTCCTGGTACAGAAGGATATGACTTAAACTCTACTAGCCCATATAGTGATGGAACAAAGACACAATTAGAGTTGACTCAAAATGAAAAAGCCATGATTGAATTTGCTAAAACGCATTGTAAAAACGTTGTAGTATTATTAATTACGCCAACACCAATGATGGTTCAATCATTACAAAAAGACACAGCGATTGACTCAATTATCTGGGTGGGATTACCAGGTGCTGGAGGATATGAGGCTGTTAGTAAAATTTTAGAAGGTAGTGTTAACCCTTCTGGAAAATTACCAGATATTTGGTATAGTGATTTCTATAATGACCCAACATATCAAAACCATTTAACAGGTGCTTATACTAATCCATTAACTGATGCTAAAAGTGCTCCTTCATCATATATGGAGTATGAAGAAAGCATTTATATGGGATATCGTTATTATGAAACAAGATTTGCTACAGATAATAAGTTTACTGTATTTGGTGAACAAAAAACATATGATGACGCTGTTACATATCCATTTGGTTATGGCTTACATTATGAAAATGATAAAGTAACTCAAACATTCGATTCTTTGTCTTATAACGGTGATAAAGTTACAGTTAAAGGCAAAATCTCTAATACATCTAGCTATGATGTTGATGAAATAGTACAAATTTATTATGGTGCCCCTTATACACAAGGTGGTATTGAAAAATCAACTAAAAATCTCGTAGCATTTGAAAAATATCATGTAAAGGCTAATGATTCATTTAATTTTACTATTACATTTACCGATGAAGAAATGGCTTCATATGACCATAAGAAAATCTATTCTAATAATGGTTCATATGTCCTTGAAAGTGGCGAATATAAGATTTATTTAGCGAAAAACTCCCATGATTCTTTTGATGAAAAATCATTAAATGTCAATGAAACAAAAGTATACGCTAACGAGGCTAAATCCGGCCAAGCAATTGGAAAAAGAAGTTGCGATATCACTTTAGCAGAAAACTTATTTGATAATTTAAATAAGTATGTTGCAAGTGATGAAATGACATCAATGTCTAGAAATAATTTTGCCACTTCATTCCCTTCTTCACCAGTTGCTAAAGCTTTAACCCAAGAATTAATAAGCGATTTAACAAGTTTAGATATTCATACTGATGCAAAATTAGGCGAAGTAGAAGGTTCACTTTTATACCATGATACTGATCCTGTTTCTAAAAAAGATAATGGATTAACATTATCTGACTTACGTGGATATGATTATGATGATCCACGTTGGGATGAGTTGTTAGATCAACTTGATTATGAATCAGAAGATATTGCAAATGTCTTAACATATGCTTTATATCAAACAGCAAAAATTAATTCCATTGGTAAAGTTGAAACAAATGATAATGATGGTACGGTTGGATTAACCGCTAACTGGGGTGGAAATAAAGAATTAGCCGAAATGATGGGAAGTAAAACAAGTGAAGTAACATCATGTGCTTATCCTTGTGCTCCAATTCAAGCTGCAACATTTAATCGTGATGTCATGGAAAAAATGGGCGAAATGATTTCCGAAGAATCATTAACTAACAACATTTCTGGATGGTACGCACCTGGTCTTAACTTACATCGTACTCCATTTGGTGGACGTAACTTTGAATATTATAGTGAAGATCCTGTATTATCTGGTGAAATTGCTGCTAGCAGTGTTTCTGGTGCATTCTCTAAAGGCGGATTATATGCCTATATCAAACACTTTGCATTAAATGAAACAGATGTTAATCGTTCAACTGTGGCGGTTTGGGCAGATGAACAAGTTTGCCGTGAATTATACTTCAAAGGATTTGAAATTTGTGTTAAAAAAGCTGAGGGTACTTTAAGATACTATGATACAAATACTAAAACTCAAAAAACAAAAACAGTAAAAGCTTGTCATGGTTTAATGACATCTATGAACTATATTGGAATGCGTTCACCAACAAATGACTACTCATTATTAACTGAATTATTAAGAAATGAATGGGGATTTATTGGTATTGTTGAAACTGATGCATGTTCAGGAGCACCTACTACTCCTCATATGG
>CAKPJO010000168.1 GCA_934162685.1 uncultured Bacilli bacterium
TTATGTATTTATGGCGTTGTATATTTAATTAATTTAATTCCAGAAAACATTAATTTGATTAATAATTGGCAACCAATTCGAGAAGCCATTCATAAATTTTTGATTAGTTTTAAAAATTATACTAAACCTTTATGCTATCTAGTTTATATTATTACCGGCACTTATCGCTTAGGCAGTTTGAAATATCATTTAGATGGTACTTCATTTTTGTCATTTTTCATCTTAATTGCGGCCATTACTATTTTAATAGCTTTAGCTTATTTAATTATTAAGCCAATTTTCTTTAATATGTTAACTAAATCATTTGAATTTGATAAAAATTTAATTGATAAAGAAATTGAAAACAAAGTGCATAAGCCATTTATTTCTTTTGTTAATAAAGAATTTCGTATTAATTTCCGTACAGTAGAATTTTCCGGCAATTATATTGCAATATATATAATTATTCCTGTTTTAATTTTATTATTGAATAATTTATTTGCTGCTATGAGTACAAAACTTAGTGGTGTAATTATGACATATGCTTTTAATATTTTACTCATATTATTACCTTTACTTGCTAGTAATAGTATGATAGCAACTTTATATAGCAAAGAAGGACGTGCGGGTTATATTAAAAAGACTAAGCCAATAAATCCTTTTACTCCATTAATTTCCAAATTATTATTTAATTTAATATTTTCTATTCCATCCATTGTAATATCTGTAGCAGTTTTTACTAGTTTTTCACATTTGAATGTTTGGCTAGGTATAATGCTTTCAATTGCTATACTCTTAATTCAATATGGACATATTTTTTATAGTGCAACTTTGGATATTATGAATCCTCAAAATGAACAATATGCTACAGTAGGAGAAGAAATATCTAATCCCAATGAAAATAAATCAACTATTATGGCATTTGTGCTATCTTTTGCTATTGCATTAGTATCATATGCATTATTTAATGAATCGAATGCCGAAACAGGCTCGTTCCTTTTAGCAACAATAAAGATTCTCCTTATTTCAATTGCTATTTTTGCTAGTTCATTAACAATGTTTTTACTAAAAGTAAAAGCTTATTATTATGAAAGGTAGTGATTGAAATGAAAAAGTCTGTTGTTTTATTAATTGGTTTAGTTTATATTATATCTGTTGTTGTAGTTGGTGTCGTTGGTATTAAGCTACATATATATGATGAGACAATTTATGTTACGGATATTGAATGCTCTATTCGTGGCATGGAACCTAAACAGGTTGATTTTAATTATCAAGGATGGCACTATGACTATTATTATGTTGCATATGATTGTGAACCAAATGTAAAGTTTGAGGTTCATAGTAATGTAATACCTAGTAACGCTACCAATGATCACGTTAGATATTATATTAATGAAAACGAAAATGTAACATTACAAACAAATGAAGATAGCAATATTGCTTTTTTAACATTTAAAGAAGAAGGCTCTATTGACATTCACGTTTCTCCTACAGATGGGGGAAGTGGAAAAGAAAAATTAATCTGGTTAAAAGTTAAATTTAAATAAAATGAGAGGTAAATAAAATGCAAAATAAAACTTTGATAGCGGTTATGCTGGTTGGTATGGCTATAGGTATGACTAGTTGTAATAATGATAATTCAACTTCTACAAGTAACAAACCAAGTGATTCAACATCTAGTTCTTCTAAACCATCAATTTCGGTAACTCCATCAACATCTAATTCGACAATTAATAAAGTTTATGTTGAAAGTGTTGAATTGAATTCTAACATTACGAAGTTCTTAAATAATAAAAGTTCTTCTAGTAACAAATTCATGGATAAAACTAAAAACATGATCGTTGGTGATGATAATAATTTTAAATTCAAACCAATTGTTAAGTTTGTTGACGAAAATGATTTACCAGTAGAGGTAAATGATATTACATTTGATATTGAGTTATATGAAAATAAAAGTGATGTGTATGAAAAAGTTGTAGATGCATCCACTTATTTTGATTCTTTAGACAATGTTAATTGTGAAGTTAATTTCAATGATGCTGCAGTGGGAAAGAAATTTAAAATTGCTGTTGCTCCTAGTGGTATAGAAAAATCAAAAGCTAGCAAATTTACAAAAGAATTTGAAATTGAAGTTAGCGATGGCTTTAATGTCTATAATCCTAAGGAATTTGCTTACTTTAATAAAGATAGAGATTATAATAGTGAGTATGAAGAATCGACAGGTATTAGTGTTATTAAAGCTTGGGAAGATTTTAAAGTAGCTAATAAATTAACAGACACTAATGAAAAAAATGCATTTATTTTACAATGTGATATTGAAATTACAGATAACGATTTACCAAAAGAATTCTTCTATCATGAAGGAGATAAAGATTATAAAGCTCAATTAGAAGGTACGTTACGTGACTATTCTAACATTTATTATCATACCTTTTCTAACAACGATGAAAAACTAGGATTATATGGTAATTACTTTACTCTTAATGCATCTAAGATTAGCCTAGTTAAGCAAGAACTTGATTATGATGGTTCAGTTACAAATGTAAACCAAGTTATTTCTCACTCTACTTTATTTAGAACAGAAAAGAAAGATGGAGTGACTGGTGAATCTTTCGTAATGCGTGATCTTAATTTAATTGGTAACTCTCAAAGAAAAGAGGATTTAGCCCTTGGCGGTGGAATTATCTTACACAAAAATCATTCAGTAAAAGCTCTTGCGGAAAATAATGTTTCTAATAGTTGGTTTATTACTTATTTTATAGAATACATTGATTCGGATTATGTAATTAATAAATGTTATGCACGTGATAACTTTAATAGTTTTATTTATAATTATGGTGGGAATGTAACTATTAAGAATTCTGATATGGAAGGCACAGGTGGGCCTATTATTATTCAAGACCACGTATTTTATAGTTCAGGAGCAACTGAAAATATTGCCCATGCAGTAATTGAAAACTCAAGATTAGAAAACTGGGTATCTGGTGAAGAAGGATGGTTCCAATTAGTAGGCGCTACAGCATTAGTTCCTGGAGTTAAGGTCTTATCATCTTTATTTGCACAATATGGTAGATCATTTGTTAAGACAAGAAAAATAAATAACGAAGATGTTCAATTCTTTAACTTTATTTGTGTTAATAAAAATTCTCGTAATTTAATGGGAGCATGTGAAGGTAGTATTAAAATTGATAACTCAGCAATATTTGATTTTGGCAAATCTACACCAGAAGCATTTGGGGCATTCTATTCTACTATTAAAAAGGCAAGTAATGAAGCTCCTATTTTCCAAAGTTCAACAGGTGGATTTGCATATAGTAACGGAACACAATTGCTTGATTATACAAATACTATTATTCCAACAACTAATACAAGTGATCCAATATTCTCTGGAGATTATTTAGCCCTTTATTATTACGGATTAATGCTTACATTAGGCTATTATCCTGTAGCATAAGACAAAAAAACAAAAAAATTGAAAGTAGGTTCCTATGTTTGTGACCTACTTTTTTTTGTTAGTGCAAACTTACTAAT
>CAKPJO010000169.1 GCA_934162685.1 uncultured Bacilli bacterium
GGCATAATGTATTGAAACAACGAAATCAAATATTAGAATTGATAAAGTAGTAAAAAAACAAGTGGAAGAAATTTTTAATGAACTCGGTCTAAACATGACAATTGTCATAAATATATTTTTAAAAATTGTAATTTGTGAACATGGTGTTCCTTTTGAGTTAAAACTAAATATACCAAATAAAATAACTGCTTTAGCGATTTATGAAGGTAGAAAAATGGTGACAAATTCTTCAACACCTAGATATACTAGTATGGCTGATTTAAAGAAAACTTTAGAAAAATGAAATATGATGTATAGTTACAAGTTATCTCAAGAAAATATGCTATGGCGTAGTAATAGATTTTATAAATAGAAACGCTAAAAAAACTTTAACTAATAAAAAAAATCAACATATTTAAACTTTTTGTTGTTAGATTATAAATATTTAACTATAATATTTATAGTTTTTACGGGGGATGAATTATGTCAAAAATTATTATTGTTACAGATTCTAATTCTGGTATTTCAAAAGAAGAAGCAGAAAAAATCGGTGTAGTTGTCATACCGATGCCTTTCTTTATTGAAGGTAAAACTTATTACGAAGAAATATCTCTTTCACAAGATGAATTTTACCAAATGTTAGTTACTGGAAAAAATATATCAACTTCTCAACCAAGCATTGGCGAAATATGCGCTTTATGGGATGGATTATTAAAAGAATATGATGAGATTGTTCAAATTCCTATGTCATCAGGTTTGTCAATGACTTGTGAGACCGCTACTACATTTTCACAAGAAAAAGAATACTTAGGCAAAGTGCATATAGTTAATAATATGCGTATTTCTGTCACTCAAAGACAATCAGTTTATGATGCTTTAAGACTAGTTAAGGAAGGTAAATCTGGAGCGGAAATAAAGAGCATTCTTGAAAATGATGCTTTAAATTCTTCAATTTATATTACTGTACAAGATTTAAAATATTTAAAAAGAGGTGGGAGAATTACTCCTGCCGCAGCGGCAATTGGGTCTTTAATTGGAATAAAACCAGTATTACAAATTCAAGGTAAAAAACTCGATGCATTTAAAAAGTGTCGTGGTATGAAAGCTGGCAAGTTAATGATGATATCCGCTGCTAAAAATGATATTAAAAATAGATTGGGCGATGATAACTCTAAAATTCATGTTGCTGTTGCACATTCTAATAATGAAGAAGAAGCAAAAATATTCTTAGAAGAAATCAAAAAAGCAATTCCGAATGCTAAAGATTATTATATTGATCACTTATCTTTATCTGTTTCATGTCATATTGGTCCAGGATCTTTAGCTATTGCGTTATGTAAAGATTTAGAAAAATAAATTTATTATTAATGTTGGTGAATTTTAATGCGTGTTATTGATTTAAGTAAAAGAAAAATAAATTTAAATGCTTTTATTAATTATGGATTTAATAAAAATGATAATTACTATTTTTTTTATAAGTCTTTACCAAATTATCCTTTCGTAGCGCATTTCTATTTGAAAAACAATGAATTAGAATGTTATTTAATTGATGAAGAATTTAATGAAGAATATAATCTTGTTGATGTTTTAAATTTATATGGATATTCAAAATTAGTAAATCTTGAATATGAAAGTATTATTAATGATATTATTTTAAAATGTAGTATTAAAGAAAAAACACAATTAGAAAGAATAATTGATTATGTATGTCATAACTATAATGATATTTTAGAGCATTTATGGGATAAAAATCCCACTAGTGCGATTATAAGAAGAAAAGATAACAAAAAATGGTATTGCCTTTTTATGAAAGTAGAGGCAAAAAGATTAAAAATAAATAAAGAAACAGTGCTTAATGTTATTGATTTAAGAGGTAATGAGGACACAATTAATTCTATTGATAATAAAATAATATTTCCAGGGTATCACATGAACAAAAAGCATTGGTTTACCCTAATTCTTGATGAAAGAATGAGCGATGAAAGTATTATTAATTTGATTAATAAAAGCTATTTGCTAGCAAAATAATGATGAAGCGCCTTAAATAGTTTATATTGATATTTTTGTTAAATCTTTTTTATGGAATTACTTATTGTAAATTGTTATAATTGTTTGATTGATGTTTTTATTAACCTTAATAAATGCATCAGGAGGTTGAAGTAATATGTTAGAACATGCTTTATTATTTTCTTTAAGTGCAAATAAAAAATTAACACAAGATGTTGCTGATAGACTTGGTATTGAACTTGGCAAGGTCGCGGTTAATCATTTTTCAGATGGAGAGACAATTTGTGAGCCATTAGATTCGGTTAGAGATAAAAATTGCTATATTTTACAATCAACTTGTTCACCTGTTACAGAAAACCTTTTTGAAATACTAATTTTTGCTGATGCTTTAAAAAGATCAAGTGCTAAAATGATTAATTTAATTGTGCCTTATTTTGGCTATGCTCGCCAAGATCGACAATATAAACCTAGACAACCGATCACTTCTAAGTTAGTTGCGGATTTGCTTGTTACTGCTGGTATTAGTCCAATAATTTCTTTTGACTTGCATACTCCACAACTTCAAGGATTTTTCTCTTGCTTGGTTGATGAGTTAACAGCAATACCATTAATTGCTAGCTATTATAAAAAAGAACATCTTGAGAATGTTGTTGTCGTTTCTCCTGATCATGGTGGTGTTAATAGAGCGCGTCGAGTTGCTGAAAGACTTGATACTCCTCTTGCTATTGTTGATAAAAGAAGACCGCAACCAAACATTTCTGAAGTAATGAATGTTGTTGGTGATGTTAAGGGTAAAAATTGTTTAATAATTGATGATATGATTGATACAGCGGGAAGTTGCTGGGAGTCCGCTAAAGCATTAAAAGAACATGGAGCATTATCGGTAAGAGTTGCTTGCGTACATGGAATATTTTCTGGTCCAGCTAAAGAAAGATTATTAGATGGTACAATTGATGAAATATTATGCACAGATTCAATACCTTTAAGAAAAGATATGAATGGAAAAGTAAAAGTTATTTCTTTAGCGCCAATGATTGCAATGACGATTGATCATATTGAAGGTGGAATTCCTTTATCTTCTGTATACGATATTTATAATAATGATGAGCAATATTAATAGTTGTTATAAGTACATCGTTTTAGAAAAAATAAATCTATAGTTTTTTTGAAATTTGCTTATTCTATGAAGTGTGGTAAAATAAATACATGAGGAAGAAAAAATGCAAAATAAAAAACTTATGTTAACTGCCTTAGCAGTATTAATGGCTACAGTAATAAGTAGTTGTGACAGTAATTCATTATCCACTAGTGCAAATTCAAATGCAATGGCAAATGAAAAAGAGTGGAAAGAAGTTTTATCATCCACAACTAATTATACAATTGAAATGTCGTTACTAAGAAATGATAGTTTTGTTTATATTAACACAATTTATTTTAGTGATGACAAGGTAAAAATTGTTAGTGTAGATAATAGTGTTTTGTATACAATTAAATGTGACAACAATAGTGC
>CAKPJO010000170.1 GCA_934162685.1 uncultured Bacilli bacterium
AATAGAAGCATCAGAAGTTTCTTTTGCTAAAGAAACACGTTCAATTTGTAATTGCATTAATTTTCTTGATATTTCATCAAGTTCCACTGGCATAGAGTCAATTTGCATTCTAGTTGCCGCACAAGCTTCATCAATTAAATCGATTGCTTTATCTGGTAAGAAACGATCAGAAATGTATCGATTTGATAAGGTAGCCGCTGCTACAATAGCGGAGTCAAGAATTTGTACACCATGATGTGATTCGAATCTTTCTTTTAAACCACGAATGATGGAAATTGTATCTTCAACAGTTGGCTCATCAACCATAACTTTTTGCATACGACGTTCGAAAGCAGGATCTTTTTCAATATATTTACGATATTCATCCAATGTAGTAGCACCTATACAATGTAATTCGCCACGGGCTAACATAGGTTTTAATAAGTTAGCAGCATCCATAGCACCTTGAGTTTTACCAGCACCAACTAGTAAGTGGATTTCATCAATAAACATAATGATTTGACCATTAGATTTAGTAATGGTATTAAGAACAGCTTTTAAACGTTCCTCAAATTCACCTTGATATTTTGCACCTGCAATAAGCGCTCCCATATCAAGTTCGAAAATAGTTTTATCTTTTAAAGAGAAAGGTACGTCGCCTTTAAAAATACGCCAAGCTAGACCTTCCACAATAGCGGTTTTACCAACACCAGGTTCACCAATAAGAACTGGGTTGTTTTTGCTTTTACGAGACAATATTTGCATTACACGACGGATTTCTTCATCACGTCCAATAATAGGGTCAATTTTGCCTTTAGCAACATCGCTAGTTAAGTCACGACCATACTTTTTAAGTACTTCATACGTTTCTTCAGGATTTGCGTTATTCACTTTATTACCCCCTCGTATTTCTTCAATTGCTTTCATAAATTTATCTTTATCAAAATTTATGACTTTTTTCAATTTACTTACAATGGAATGTTTATTATCAAATAATGCCAAGATTATATGTTCGACCGATAGATATTCATCACCAAATCTTTTCTTATAACCATCTGCATCATTTAATAATGATGACATGTTGTTTGATAAGTAAGGATTTGTAACATTTGATGAGGACACGCTATGATTGATATAATCATCAATTATATCTTTTACACTTTGCTTATTAACATTAACTTTGCTCATAATGTTAAGTAACATTGAATCGCTATCTTCATATAACGCTAATAAAAATTGTGGAACATCAATTTCATTGTTTTGATGTGTGCGTGCCACATCACTTGCCACATTAATCAACTTAATTACTTTTTCAGTCATTTTATCATCCATAACAATCACCTCTTTTAGCACTCTTGCTCTCTAAGTGCTAACTATAGTATATACTTGATTTTAGCAATGTCAATAGGAGAGTGCTAATTTTTTGTGAAATTTATTTTCCTTTATATATTTATTATTATCAGCGCCTTTTTATCAAGAAAATTTTTGTGCTTGATTATCGTTATGCATATTGATAAAATAATTATATGCCTGCGTGGTGGAACTGGTAGACGCAATGGACTCAAAATCCATCGGTTAACAGCCATGCCGGTTCGATTCCGGCCGCAGGCACCATATAGAGTCATAGGTTTGATACAAAGAAAATAGTGTATCAAGCCTTTTTTTATATCTAAAATAGCAGTATTTGAAGAGGTTTAGCCTATTTTTAAAGCGTATTGCTTGAAATTTGAAGATTTTTGCTTCATTTCTTAGGCCTTGTTTTCTTTTTATGATCAACTAGAAAATGAAAGGTACCAGCAAGAAAACGAAAGGCCTCTACTAGAAAATGATAGCTGTAGTAAGAAAACGAAAACTAAAAGGACTATAAACCTACATAATTATAAATGAAGAAAATTCAAGGTATTTTTCAAGAAAATGTCGGTGTAAATGTCGCAACGCAATTGAAAAATGTCGCACACAATGTTATAATTTTAATATAAAATAAGATACGAGGGGATATAAAATGTTCATTGAATCTAATAAAATAGAACTTAAATCTAAATATACTGATCAAATTGTCAAAGAAATTGTAGCTTTTATTAATGCTGATGGTGGAAAAATTTATATTGGAATTAATGATGATGGAACTGTATGTGGTGCACAAAAAATTGATGAATCTTTACGAAGTATTTCGGACATCATCACCACTCAAATAGAACCAAATGCAATTGATAGCGTGAAAACAGAATTAGAAATTATAGAAGGACTACCGGTCATTGTTATAAATGTCAAAAAAGGCATTTCGCCATTATATTGCATAAAAAAATATGGATTTTCATCAAGTGGTTGTATGATAAGGATAGGATCTAGTTGTAGAGAAATGAGTGAATTGCAGATTAAGGAAAGATATAAAATGCGATTTTTTGATGATGATATAATTGTTTCCTCGCCTACGAATTTAAAGACATTATCTTTTTTTACACTTAAAAATTCGTATTTAGAAATGGGATATAAGCTTAATGATGATACCTTTGAAACGAATTTAAAACTTGTTAATAATAATGGGGATTATAATGTAATGGCAGAATTATTGTCAGATAACAATAGATATTCACTTATATTTGTTAAATTTAGTGGAATTAATAAAGCAAGCATTTCACAACGGAGTGATTATGGAAATAAGTCTATTATATTTGGTTTTAAACAAATGATGAACAGAATAGCATCTGAAAATATATGTATTTCAAATACTACAGTAAGGCCTAGAATTGATACTTATTTATTTGATTATGATAGTGTTAATGAAGCAATAGTAAATGCAATTGTTCACAATGATTGGTCTATTGCAGAACCACAAGTATCTTTTTTTCATGATAGAATTGAAATATTGTCTCATGGAGGATTACCTCATACTTTATCATTAGAAGATTTTTATCGTGGAATTAGTAAGCCAAGAAATATAAGATTGATGAAGATATTTTCTGATCTAGATATTGTTGACCATACAGGACATGGCGTTCCAATCATTATTGAAAAATATGGCCGTGATGCTTTTGAAATAAGTGATAATCATATTATAGTTACTATTCCGTTTGATTTAGAAGTTATGAAATCAATAAATGTCGGTGTAAATGTCGGTGTAAATGTCGATGTAAATATTAACAAAAATGAAAGGCAAATTATAGAATTGATTTTAAATGATCATACTTTAACGGCTGAAAAAATATCAATTAAAATTAATAAAACAAAAAGAACTGCAGAAAGATATTTGAAAACATTACAAGAAAAAGGATATATCGAAAGAAATGGCTCAGACAAAAATGGTTATTGGAAAGTTTTAAAATAACAAAATTATTTTTTAAATAATTATGCAATTGTTTGATTTTTTGATGATGCTAAAAAATATGTAATTGGTGTATAAAGGAAAATAAAAAAATGAAAAAGATAAATGCAGTAGATTACTTAGAAAAAGAAAAAATATTAAAAATTGATAGACCATTAGGTTCAAGATATCCACAATA
>CAKPJO010000171.1 GCA_934162685.1 uncultured Bacilli bacterium
TCATAATATGGCTTTACATCTTCAAGAATGGTTTTATTTTCCTCTCGACTATAAACATCAAATAATTTAATTCCCGAATACTTTTTAGGAACAATCAAAAAACCTTTAGTTGGACTTAATGATTTTGCATTGCCTAGATCTATCGAGTTATCAATGAAATCTGTTGCATCAACAATTATTATTTCGTTATCATTAATATCAATTTCTCCCCACACATGATCTTCCCCTGGTCTATTATTCTTTTTAACCATTATTCCAAATTGAGATAAAATATAGGTATATAATTGCAACCATTGAGTACAAACAACATATGAAAATATTTTGGCATTATAAACATTTATTGGAGTATTTACAATTATACTTTTTTGTCTTATATCCGATATTTTAGAATATGAAATATCATAGTAAACAAATTTAGAAAGTTCTAAATAAGCAAATCTTGCTATTAGTTTGGGATCAGTTAATCTTTTTTCAATTATTAATGATATAACGTATTCTGTAACACTGTTGCGTGAAACTAAATTCAAAGCTTCTTCTGGTTTTATGATAGATGTTTTGTTTTTTTTATAATGAATTGAAATATTTCGTATAATAAACCATAACTTTTCGGAAATAGCTACAAAATAGGCATTTTTATCATATTCAATAATCTGTTTTATTCTTTGATAATATTTTCTAGCAATATTTATTTTTTCTTTATCATATATATCATTATAAAAATCTTTATCACATGAATTAATAAATTCATTTATTTCTGCTATTTCACTTTCCAACATATAAATCTTCCTTTTGAGAGATATTTTAACATATCTATTGCAAATAAAAAAGTACAATTGTACTTCTTATTTATACAAAATCTTTACATCACGTAAATCTTTAAATGCTGGTATTGGATTTCTTCCTCTGGTAGTAGCAGTTATGACAATAGGTTTATCATTTAATTTGTTAAAAATAGTATCTTCTACATTTTCTTTTTGTTTAATAAAAGAAAGACAATCTTTACACTTTAAAACGTCATAATTAACACATTTACCATCCAAAGTAGTTACTTTAAGAATACAAGGAATGCAAAAATCACATTTATGTTTTGCTAATTTATTTGAATCATTATAAAAATTGTAGTTTCGTATTAATTTTCTAACTCCTAAATGGCCCATGAAATACCTCCTTACATCATAATAATTTCTTTCTATGAAAATATTATACCAAAAAAAGAAAAGACATACTATAAGTATACTATTTTGTAATAATCTTTTTATGCCAAGATTTATGTTTACATTTAGGACAAGTCATTTTTCTTGTTCTACCCATATGAGTAGCCATTAAAACATTTTTATAACTAGGAATATATTTAAAATGACAATTTGAACATTCATAATATCCTGCGACTTGTTCTATACGAATAGCTAAAAGACATACAAAGAATACTACAATTATTGCTGAAATTATAATAATAATCCTTACTATATCAGGAATATCAACAAAAGATGCCATTACCACAAGTGCAACATAGAAAACTATCGTAACCGAAGTCATAAACGTTTCAGTGCTCAATAATTTCTTATCAGCTTCTTCTTTTTGTTTAGCAAGTTCTAATAAATTACTTTCAACCCTCTTATCAATTTCTTTCATATCAACAACATATCCACTAAATAGATCATTAATGGTAATTCCTAAAATATTACATAAATTGGGAATATTAGAAACATCTGGCATACATACTCCATTTTCCCATTTGCTTATTGCTCGGTCACTTATACCAAGCATCTCTGCAAGTTCACATTGAGTTATGTTTTTTTCTTTTCTTTTTAATGAAATAAACTTACCTATTTTTATTTGATCCATATAGTTTACTCCTTTCATGACATTATTTTATAAATAAAAAGCAAAAATTTACACGAACCATTAGTTGAATATAAGACTATTTATAAAAATCATCTATATTATTTGTATCATATTTTTTATTATCTAATAATTTAAAATGGTTCATTTTTAATGTTCTATATTAATTATTATCTTAAACAATATTAGTCTAGCTCTATAATCTAAAATAGATAAATCTTTTAAATATGCAAGATCTAAATATATATATTTGGCTTTAATTTTGCCAAATTATATATCAAATTTTTATCATCCATAATTACTATCCTATCAATATTTTTTATGAGTAATTATATTTTATCATAAATATTAAGATATTTTTATTATTAAATTTTTGAATTCCATTCATTTAAAAATTCTTCAGTAAAGTTTTTCATAAAATCTATTCTTTTAGTAGCAATGTCTTTAGCTGTTTTAGTGTTCATATTATCACCAAGTTTAAATAGTTTACGATAAAAATGGTAAATAACTGAATACCAATTATAATTTTCATGATTTTCAATGCAAAAAAATATCTCATTAACTTGTTCTTCATCTAAATTAATATTAGACAATATTTCTTTTATTTTAGGAATTGAATCTTTGGTGAAACAAAATGCCCCATCTCTTTTTCCATTATTATATATATCATGTAAAAAAGCAGCAATCCTTATAATAACTCTATCACCACCTTCTCTTTCCTGAATATATAACGCCCTATTCATTGTTCTAATTAAATGATTTATATCATGACCACTTAAATCAATTTTAAACATACTAATAACATAAGGTTGTAATTTTTTATATACTCTTCTAACATATTTTCTCATTTTTTTGAAAAACAAAAAGACTAAGTTTTGAGAAAGCGCTTAGTCTCTTGTATTCTACTAATTATTACTTTTTTCTTTAATAGCAGCTTGTGCAGCAGCAAGACGCGCTACTGGAACTCTAAATGGTGAACATGAAACATAATCAAGTCCAACATTGTGATAGAATTCTATTGATTTAGGATCTCCACCAGTTTCTCCACATACTCCTAAATGAAGATCGCCTCTTGTAGATTTTCCTAATTTAACAGCTGTTTCAATTAGTTTTCCAACACCTTTTTGATCAAGTGTTTTAAATGGATCTTCTTCATAGATTTTCTTATCATAATATGATGGTAAGAATTTACCAGCATCATCTCTTGAGAATCCAAATGTCATTTGAGTTAAATCGTTTGTTCCAAATGAGAAGAATTCAGCTTGTTCAGCAATTTCATCTGCAGTTAATGCAGCTCTTGGAATTTCAATCATAGTACCAACTTTGTATTCAAGTTCAATACCAGCTGCAGCTATTTCTTCATCAGCAGTTTGAGTAACTACATCTTTAACATATTTTAACTCTTTAACTTCACCTACTAATGGAATCATTATTTCAGGAACAACATTCCAGTCAGCATGTTTTTTCTTAGTATTAATTGCTGCTCTTATAACTGCTTTGGTTTGCATTTTTGCAATTTCAGGATATGTTACTGCAAGTCTACAACCACGATGTCCCATCATTGGATTAAATTCATGTAAAGATGCAATAATCTCTTTAATTCTTTCAAC
>CAKPJO010000172.1 GCA_934162685.1 uncultured Bacilli bacterium
TGAGTCCAAACATTAGAATAATCATGAACATGCGTAGATGTTTGTTGACTTGTACTTGTACTATTTTTATTACCACAGCTTACAAGAGAACAAGTTAACAATAAAGCAAACATTGCGGCTATAATAGATGATTTTTTCTTATACATATTATTTTACACTATTTATTTTTTGTTTCCCAATAGTGCTTAACCTCCTTTAAGATTGGGAAAATTTTATTAATCAACAATAGATAAGATATGTTCTAATTTTACAATTCCTGTTGTACCTGTAATAATCAATTTAGATCTATCACTAGAAAAAGTTGTTGTAGTACCAATAAATAAACCATAAGTATGAGCTGGAATTCCTGTTTTCATATCTTCTTCAGTATCAAAAAAGACAATTGTATTTTCATTAATCTTATAAAGTACAGTGCATGAATTCATATCTGCTTCACCATTAATTTCTACCCCAAATTCAACACTGGCTTTTTCTTGTAAATTATCAAATGTGAATTTAATGATAGAGGAATCATTCATCTTTTGGTATTCTTCTTCAGTAAATCCCATTTCATTTAAAAATTCATTTTTTTCTTTTTCTGTTCCACTCCATGTTATTATAGATGAAGTGTGATTATATGTTCTTCCTTTAATGCTTTCAATACCCCATTTTGCATAGAGAGTAAAAACTCTTGCAGGCATATAAGAGAATTCAAATTGCTTATCATTTAAAGTCTTTCCACCATCATTACTTTCATACCAACCAGCAAAAATGTAATTCTCTTTTGTTGGATTATTAGGAGCTTCAATTTTTGCTCCTGCTTCAGCAGTAATGCTTTTTACTTCACTACCACCTTTACTATCAAAAGTGATTGTATAAGTAGTTTGCTCTTTTAATTTATCAATTATTTCAGTTTTTTCTTTTAAACAAGTTGTACAAACATATTTCATAATCCCGGTTTCTGTTTTAGATGGCTCTTTCATAACTTCACCATCATTCCAAATGTGTTTTTCCTTTTTAGATGTATCTTTATGGCCTTCAACTTGACAAACATGCCAATGATAATTTTCATCATTTTCCCATTTTGTAGAAAAATTATGATTGTTTTGACCACAGGAGATTAACAAAGGAAGGACTAACGATAATATAATCTTTTTATGTTTCATTTAAAAATGTTCCTTTCAATATCAAGAATATTCTAACAACTAGATATAAATATAAGAAGTGTCATTTGGCACCCCTATTATCATTTTTATGAATGAATTTTAGCAATAATTAGCAATTACACTAAAATGTAAAAACATAAAAAAACATGGTATTTAATTTATGACTATACATTTAACTTATATTACATATTATGTAATTTTTGTTGTGATAAAAGTAGCATTACTTTTGGATTTTTATATTTATCGTATAATTTTTGTCTTATTTCAATAAATTCTTCTCTTATTTCACTTGTTTTAAAATCATTAATCGGATATAAGCAAATATAAATTGAGCAGACATCTCCAGAATAAGAAACATAAACATCATAAATTTTAAAATTAGTAAATTCTTCATAAACAAATTTTTTGATTTGTTTTTCAATATCTTGATTTTGTCTTTTATCAGTTAATATTTTTAATTGATTAATTATTTCTTTAATAGGAATAATCATATAAAAACAAGATAAAATAATAACAACTATACTATCTCCTATTGGTTGAATTGGTTCTAAAAATGGAACATATGTAAAAACTAATAAGAAAATTGTTGCGAATAACGTTACTAATCCATCATAAATTGATGAAATAATTTCCAGTTTTATAATCTCACTTGGCGTATCTAATTTCTTATTATAATGAGTATAGATAGAGGTAATTGCTAAACAAGATCCAACCATTAAAATACAATAAATAATCATTGTTAAATAATTGATATTTAAATCATCTACCAATGTTCCATTAGAAAATTTATAGATTGTAATCGAACCATCAATGATTGAATAAGTGATAATTCCTAACATTAAAATGGCTCTAAAAATTAAAAATAAATTTTCAATTGCATATCTTCCTAAAGGATATTTTTCTGAATCCTTCTTGTTTAATATTTTTGTTACTACTACTGAAACTATAGTTGATACACATAGAATCAAAGAAATAAAACCATCCAAAAATAAAGTTTGGCTTTTAGTAAAAACAAAAAACAAAATACCTAATACTGAAGAAAAGATATTAATTGCAATCCCCCAATAGAGTGCCCTTCTTTCATAATGCATAATTATCACCCTTTCTTATAATGTCGTAATTATTGTAACATACTTATGTGTTTTCTCAAAAATTAAGCAAGTACAAAAAGCACCTATTTTAAACTAAAAAAACTTTAAAATCAAAGAACATTCAATGGTTAAAAAAAAGGTTCAATAAATCCCATAATCGCTCAATCGTTCATATTCCAAATCTAACCGCAAAATCTCAAGAATCGTTTTCTTAAGTATCAAAGTTCCGCGAGTTCGAACCAACGGCATGAATTGACCAAACGCAAATAAAAAAGTTTGACACATTTTACTATATCAAACTAATGCTTTTTTAATGGGTAAGGTAACCGATTTTATACAATTTGCGTACACCCATTAAAAATGCGTACAGTTTGTTCAAAATGCGTACAGTTAAAAAAGCTAGAAGAATTTAGTTCCTCTAGCCCTTTTGTTGATGTTTAATTTTGTCTAATCACTCAGTGTTATTTCTTTTTGGTGAACAATGATTTAATCTTTGCTCCGAGAGTTTTGAAGAAGTTTCCAATTGAACGACAAGCGGTTTTTATACCGTTGCCCATAACCTTAAAGCCTTTCTTCAATACTACGCCCAAGTCTGCAAAAGTCTTTTTCTTAACGGCAAACCAGAAGATTGCAAATCCGCCGATTCCGGCAAGCAGTACCGAGCCGATTACGATACCCGCAATCGCGCCGCCCGAAAGTCCTTTCTTTGACACGGGAGCATCTTCATACACAGCCGTAAGAGTTGTTGCGCCCGTTACTTTGAAGGTATAACTCTTTTCGGTGCTGACGATTTTTCCGCTTTCATCTTTCCAGCCTTTGAATACTTTTCCTTCTTCCGGATCGTTTGCGGTAATAGTTACTTCATCACCTTTTTTATACGTTCCGCCGCCTGTTCCGCCGTTAGCTTTGATTTCAATCGACGGAGCCGCTTCTATATCTCTGAAATGCGCTTGAATCTTAATGTTGCTTGCAGGCATTTCAAAGGTTGTCGTAGAACTAGTAGCGCTTTCAAACTCAATGGTTACGCCCGCCGTTTCGCAAGTCCATTTGTCAAAGACTTTGCCTTCCGGAGCAGGGTTTGCGGTTATAGTCACTTCCTCTTTATATTTTGCCGTAGGCGCGCTCGACGTTCCGTTTGTTACCGTTATGTTGTAAATAATATCCTCAAACAAAGCGGTCA
>CAKPJO010000173.1 GCA_934162685.1 uncultured Bacilli bacterium
ATTTCCATAAGCATCATAAGCATACCCTCCTACCTCATTGCCTAAACTATCATATATTCCGATTATATCTCCTTGTATATTCCGTCTATATATGTAGTTGCTTACCTTGCCGTCTTTATTATAAGTGAAGCCTACTAACTTATTCAAGATATAATGATAATTTATTATTGTAGTACTTGTTCCTTTTACTATCGTTTCTTGTAATATTTGTGTTCCATTAACTACATAATTATGTGTTTCTTCATTAACTACTTTCTTTGTTCTTATACTATTAATATCATAACTGTATTTAATATTATCATATGTTAATAATTCACCATTACTATTCCAAGTTAACTTATTACCTTTATATACAACTGGTCTTCCCATTGTATCATATGATATTTCTAGTCCATTATATCTTATTAAATGATCTAAACCTATTTCACAATCATAGATATATTCATCTACTTTTGGATTATGTAATATTTCATCTTCACTATATGCATAGTTTTTCTTTAATAAGATATTACCGGAATTATCATATTTATAGATAATAGTCTTATCTATTAATGGATTATCTTCTCTTATTAATCGATTGCATTTATCATATTGATATCTTATTTCATAGTCATCATTAATGATACTTATAATATTACCATTAACATCATACTTATAACTATTAGTGTCTAAACCATATGATATTACATTATTTTTAGTTGTCTTTATCTTAGTTACTTCTTCACTAATTAAATCTAAACTATTTTCATCTTGTTTTAAGTAATTATATTCATTACATATTTCTATTGAACCTAATTTAACAACTTGATGGCTTATTCTATTTAAAGCATCTAATTCATATTTAGTGGTAATAGTATCAATAGTTTCGTTATTTGATTTACCATTAATAGTTACTTCAGTTATTTGATGATCATCATTATATGTATAATTCCATGAATACTTATTTGTATTAGAAAATGTAATAGAGTTTGATAATAAGAATCTCTTATTTTCATCATATGTATTTGTTAAAACAAATTGATTGGTTTGATTTTCTTCATCTTCTCCAATACTCTTTGTTACTTGTTTTAATAATTGACCATCATATTCATTTTTAATAACTTCAATGATATCTTTAGAAAGTCCATATATTCCATTTACTACTTTTACTAATTGATTATCATCATTATATGTATTAATTACTTTGCCTTTACTATTACTTAAAGCTGTTTCTATACATCTTAATAATCCATGTTTATCTGTTACTTGTGTAACGAGATATTCATCCATTTCACTTGTTACATATGAACTATCTTCAAGTTTAATATCATCTATAGAATAATCAAAATGTTCAACATATGTATTTCTTACTATTGATTTACCATTTAATAAAGTATTACATACTCTTCCTTTTCCATCATATTCATAATTTACTTTTACTCCATGATGAGACATAGATGTTAATAAACCAAAATTATAAGTGAAGTTAGTGGCGTTATTTACTCCATTAATACTAGATGATATTGATAATAATTCTCCTGTTTTAAAATCGTAATTATAACAAGTACTTTCATTGTTATAATTTTTTACTTTAACTGGTACATTACTATTTGGTAAATAACTTATTTCTTTAGTTGGATAATTACCATTTTCATCTTTGATTTGACCTAATGAATTTATTACTCTACCTTTATCATCATAAGATACTTTTTCAACTCGCATTAATGATGCATCTTTAGTATTATAACTTCTTTTCTCAATACAATTACCTTTATCATCATAGTAATATTCAATAACATTTCCTTTACTATCTATTTCAGAAGTTAAATGATTATTATTATCATATGTATAATTTGTTTTTACTGTTTCTCCATAGATATTAGTTTCTGTTTTTGTTAATGGAATATCATTACTATTAAATGCCGTATAACTTATTGATGTAGAATTATTTGTCTCTTTTATTAAACGATTTTCATTATTATAAGTATATTGCATAAAACTATCTAATGAAATCAAATCCATACTTAATACTTCTTTGTCACCATTGCCACAATCTAATTTTCCTGTTATTGTAACTTTACTGGCATTTATATTTACAAATGCTGGTAATATTAACGCATCAGTATAGATTGTTGGGCTATCAATACTACAAGTATATAAGCAATTATTATAATCATCTAAAATTGTCATAGTTAATGAAATTGCTAAATCTAAAGACTCTATTTCTAGATTTTCTATATTGAATTTTATTAATAATCCTAATAAATTATTAGATTGTATCTTTTTGAATTCTTCATTGTTTTTCAAATTATATGTCACATCAATAGCTTGCTTTTTATCTGTAATAGCGATATTTTTACAAAGAATAGATTCAGTATTGGCTTTAAATGTTACTGCCTCAATTAATTTATTGTTATCATTATACTTTGATAATGTTACAAATTTGCTATCTTCTACTTTTAATATTCTTTCGTTGATATCAAACCATATTGTTTCTAATATTTTTTCGTTATCTAATGCATCATAAATAATAGTCTTAGCATTTTCAAATTTGTAATGATGTTTTTCATTTCCAATAGTATTAACACTTAGTCTCTTAGTTGTTTCACTAATGTTTTTTTCTTTAGCTATACTCGTTATAACAGTTATTTCATTTTTAGTTAAATCTCTTGAAATTTCTAATCCTTCATTCAAACGATTTCTTACTTTAAAATAAGTGTTATAGTCAAATTGATATCTATTCGATGATGTAACAACTAAAGTATCAAGTAAATTATTTAATGTAGTCCAATTAATAGCATTACCATTATTTTCAATGATTTTAGATAAAATATTATTAACATATTCAAACTTAATAGTTTGTGTTTCTGAAGAAACTGATAATAATTGATCTTTATTATCTTTATCATAACCATATGTTACTTCTAGCTTATTTTCATAAGCATCCGTAACTAATATAAGTCTTCCATATCCATCAAAGCCTAAAGTATTTCCATCTTTATCAACAATAAAGTCATTTACTGTTCTTTTTTGTTCTTCAATTAAAGCCGCCTTACGTTCTTTTAATTGAATTAGTTGTTTTTGATATTCTAAATATTCTGATTTATATTCATTAAGTCGAACATCATATATTCTAATTTGTTCTTGTAATTTATTGAAATCATATGTGGCTTCGTCACCCATTAATGATTTTTTTAATTTATTAGTTGCTATTTAAACATATTCTGCTTCTATACTATCTCTTCTAAATTATTCAGATTCTCCATTTACTAATGGTATATATCTTCCTGCTGATAATTAATAGTTATCTTAGAATTTTGTTAATTGAATAATATGTGAGGGTTTGAATATCATTATTCCATTATAATAACGTAATAAATCAATAGGAGC
>CAKPJO010000174.1 GCA_934162685.1 uncultured Bacilli bacterium
ATGCTACACATTGTGATATATTAACTAAACCATATGATGGCATTTTAGATTTGTTAATTGTTTTAAAAGAAAAAGGATATAAAATCGCAATTATCTCTAATAAAGCTGATTTTGCTGTTCAAACATTAGTTAATAAATATTTTCCTAAGCTTATTGATTATGCGGTTGGCGAAGTAATAGGAGTGCCACGTAAACCAGATCCAACAAGTTTGAACAATGTAATGAAATATTTTAACATAAAAAAATCGGAATCAGTTTATGTTGGTGATTCCGAAGTTGATATTGAAGTAGCAAAAAACGCTAATGTGGCCGCGATTATTGTGACTGGGGGTTTTAGAGATGAGGAATACTTGAAATCTTTAAATCCAAATACATTAGTGAATAATACTAACGATTTATTAAAAAATATTATTTAAATCTTCTTGCTTTAAAACTTTTAAACCAATATTTTACGTAATTATGTAAATCATCTATTGTATTAGTGGAATAACCACGACAATATTTAACATATTCGCACAATAAACCTTCTACAAACACATTAATTTCTAGTTCAAGATTGCTACGGTCCACTAAATGTGGATCATTATTACAAATTTCTAATAGCTTACTTTCTACTAAAGAAGTAAGCTTTTTTGATGCAAAAGCTACGTCGTTAGATTTACAAATTAGACGATAGTTTTCATTATTTGCGGTAATATATTCAAAGAATTGATCAATTAGTTCTTCAAAAGTCAAACAAGATACTAATTTGATATTACTATAGAATTGATTGATTAATTCGTTTTCAAAATCTTCGGCAACACAATATATATCATCATAATGGGAATAGAATGTGCCACGATTTATATTCGCACGTTTAACTAATTCAGTAACGGAAATCTTGCTGATTTCTTTTTTTTCACTGAGCATTTCTGCAAATGTTGATTTAATAATTGCTCTTGTTTTTTTTGATGAATTATTTAAATTTTTGGCTTTCATAAATTGTCCTCCTATACAGTTTTGTTAACAATGTTGAAATTTTAACAACGATGATAAAAGTGTGCTTTAACATCGCATATAAATAATATATCTTAACATCGTTCAAATGTCAACAATGTTGATTAGAAAGAGAGGAGGAACATTATGGAAAACATTATAGAAGTTAAAAATTTAACAAAAGATTATGGAAGTGGACGTGGCGTCTTTAATGTAAGTTTTGCAGTTAAAAAAGGTGAAGTGTTTGGTTTCTTAGGTCCTAATGGTGCTGGTAAATCAACAACAATTAGACACTTAATGGGATTTTCAAAACCAGATAAAGGTAATACTTATATATTAGGAGAACCGACATTTAATAAATATTATGAAATATTAAATCATGTTGGTTACATTCCTGGAGAAATTGCTTTACCAGCTGGATTAACAGGATGGCAATTTTTACGAATGATGCAAGATTTACAACACATTCATAATGAAGAAAAATTAAATAGTATGTTAACGTTATTCGAATTAGATGATGTTACATTACAAGGCGAAACAAAAAGAATGAGTTTGGGGGTTAAAAGAAAACTGGCTATTGTCGCAGCATTTATGAGTGACCCTGATGTCTTGATTCTTGATGAGCCCACTAGTGGACTTGATCCAGTTATGCAAGAAAACTTCATTAAATTTATTCATGAAGAAAAAAGTAGAGGTAAAACGATTTTACTTTCAAGTCATATTTTCTCAGAAATTGATTCTACTTGTGATCGTATTGCGATTATTAAAGATGGAAAAATCGTTTCTGAATTCGTCGCAGATGATTTAAAACATGCTTCAAAAAAATATTATACAGTTGATTTTAAAGATGAAAAGAATGTTAATAAATTTAAAAAATCTATTAATAAAATTCCATCTGCGGAAATCTTAAAAGTGGAAGATAATAAAGTATTTATATCATTAGAAGATGAAGATATGAATAATGCAATTGAAATATTATCGGGATTAGAAATTAATGAATTTTCAAATCGCAAAGAATCATTAGAAGATTACTTTATGAAATTCTATAAAGAAGATAAAGACTTTGGAGGTGCTTTAAAATGAGTGTCATTGAAATAAAAAACTTAACCAAAGATTATGGAAGTAATCAAGGAATATTTGACATCAATTTAAATATCGAAAAAGGTGAAATGATTGGATTCGTTGGCACTAATGGAAGTGGAAAAACAACAACTATTCGTAACATTATGGGATTTATTAAACCTACAAGCGGACAAGTATTAGTTAACAATAAATCTTCTTGGGAACATGCAAGTGAAATTGTAAAAGATATTGGTTATGTACCTGGAGAAATTGCTTTCCCAGATTTAAAAACTGGTATTGATTTTCTTAAATGTCAAGCAGAGTTCTTAAACATGAAGAATATGGATTACGCCAATGAACTAATTGAAAGATTACAATTAGATCCACGTGCTAATTTAAAAAGAATGAGTAAAGGTATGAAACAAAAAACTGCATTAGTTGCAGCTTTAATGAATGATGCCTCAATTATTATTCTTGATGAACCAACCACTGGTCTTGATCCTTTGATGCGTGTAACCTTCCTAGATATTATCAAAGAAGAGCATAAAAAAGGAAAAACGATATTTATGTCTAGTCATATGTTTGAAGAACTTGAAACAACATGTGATCGTGTTGCCTTAATTAATAATGGACACATTATTGATGTTGTGAATATGGATGAGATTCGTAATCGTCCAATTAAAGATTTTAAAATTGAATTTAAGTCTACTGATGATTATAAGAATTTCTTAAAAGAAAAATATACGATTACTCGTAAACAAAAACAATATAATCAAGTGACTATTTCAATTAACGCTAAGGAGACAGGGGAATTATTAAAAACACTAAAAAATTATGATGTTAAATTCATTTCTGAAATACCTTATACCTTAGAAAAACATTTTAAAAAAGTATTATTAGAAAAAAAGGAGAGTAAGTAATATGTTTAGTAAAGCACTTTTTAAACAATCTTGTAAAGCAAATGGTACAATGTGGGCTATTATCACATTTGCAGTTTGCTTCATGTTAGCGTGTGTCATGCTTATTAGTGGTAATGGTAATATTGGTGAAACTAAAAATGCAATTCAAGATACCATTGTTACGAAAGAAATTGATGCACTTTTAGAAAAACAATCAATTAGTTTTTATACTACCCAAACTGATGGTATGATTCAATTTGATAATTATTTTGTTGAAGATGCAAGTGATGCATTAGTTTATGATGGAAAATTTAATTATTGGTTAAACGCTATGCCAAAAAGTAGTGATTATAGCGATTTAAATCAATATCAACAAGCAATGGTGACTTGGCAAGGTCAAATGCCTACACC
>CAKPJO010000175.1 GCA_934162685.1 uncultured Bacilli bacterium
TTCTGGATGTGGTAAATCTACAACTTTACGTATGGTTGCAGGTTTAGAAGATATTACAAGTGGCGAATTATATATTGATGATAAATTAGTTAATGATGTTCAAGCTAAAGATCGTGGCATATCTATGGTATTCCAAAGTTATGCTTTATTTCCCAATTTATCAGTTAGAAGAAATATTAGCTATGGTTTAGAAATAAGAAAAGTTCCAACTGTAATTAAGAAAAAAGTCTATGATAAAAAAGAACATAAATTTGTAGAAAAAGAAGTTACAGTTATGCGTCATATGTCAAAAAGTGAAATCAATGAACGAGTTAATAAAGCGGCAAATATGTTAGGGTTAACTGAATATTTAGATCGTAAACCACGCGCATTATCTGGTGGGCAAAAACAACGTGTGGCTTTAGGAAGAACAATAGTGCGTGATTCCAAAGTATTCTTAATGGATGAACCATTGAGCAATCTTGATGCTAAATTAAGAGTACAAATGCGTAAAGAAATTACTGATTTACATCATCGTATTGGCGCAACAACAATATATGTTACTCATGATCAATTAGAAGCTATGACTATGGCGGATCGCATTGTTATTATGAACAAGGGTGTTGTACAACAAATAGGTACGCCAGAAGAAGTTTATAATAACCCTAGCAATAAATTTGTGGCCTCATTTATTGGCTCACCAACAATGAATTTCTTTAATGGCTTTGTTGATATTAAAGAAAATAAAATTATTGTGGGTAATCAAAATATAAACTTAAATAGTAATATTGTTAATGCTTTAAAAAATTATGATAATAAAGAATTATGCTTTGGTCTACGAGCGGAAGATCTAATTATAAATGAAAATGGTGCTATTGAAGCAGAAGTAACAATGATTGAATTATTGGGAAAAGATAGCATTATTCATGCAAGATTTGAAACTTATGATTTAGCAATTTATTGTGAAGAAGGATGTAATTTGTTTGTTGGTGATAAAATCAAATTTGATGTTAATTTAAATCGTATCCATGTTTTTGATGAAAATGAAAATAGTGTTAATTTTTAATAGGGGGGGATATATGATTAAATTTAATAAAATGTTTTTAGCATTTTCTATTTCTTTATTGCTTACTTCTTGTAATTTTATTTTTAATAACTCCACTAGTAAAAGCATTTCAAATGAACCATCAATAACCGCAAACGATTCTAAAAATACTACATCTATTGATAAATCAACATCTACTTTGCCTTCACCAAGCACTAGCGTTAGTTTATCTATTAACAAAATACTTGAAGTTACTTGGGAAGAAGAACCCATAATATCTTCGTATTATGGAGAAGAATTAGAGTTTTCTAATTATGGAAAAGTTAAAGTTAGTTATACTAATGGAACTGTTGATTATGTCAATTTAACTAAAAGCAATTTAAAAACTAATCGTGCGAATATATATTCTTTAGAAAAACAAGTAATATACGCAATTTATGATGAATTCACATTAAAATTTGAATTCACATTAACAAAAAGAAGCACAAATTCTAGTGTTGCTTTTATTAAGAAACTAGGCGTTGGTTGGAATTTAGGAAATAGTTTTTCTTCTTTTATTGATGGATTTGATTATAAATCCAACACCGGTATTGTTAATGAATTAGGATTCGATGTTAATAATATTGAGATGTTTTGTGAAGTACGCGATCAACCTCAAAAGTTTCGTGGGAAGATTACTAAAAACACCATTAAAGCAGTTTATGATGAAGGTTTTAGGTCTATTCGTATTCCAATGAGTTGGTCTAACCATATGACTAATGGCAAGATTAATGAACAATGGATGAATAGAATTCAAGAAGTTGTGGACTATATATATAAGGATTATGAAGATTTATATGTAATGATTACACTTATGGATGGAGCAAGAGGCTATGATTTATCAAATGCTAACCGCACAAAAACAATGAATTTGGTGCATAATGTTTGGGAACAAGTATCAGAAACTTTTAAGGATTATGATGAAAGATTAGTTTTTGAAAATCTTAATGAGCCAATGTATAGTGAAAAAATACAGTGGGATATGAATCCAACCGATAGCAAATATTCTAGCTTGTATAAAGAAGCAAATAAAAATCTTATGGATTATAATCAAGAATTTGTTAATGTTGTTCGCGCTTCAAATAGCGATAATAATAAAAATAGATACTTAACAATTAATACATATGGAAACATTCCAGAATACGCTTATGATTCTAGTATAAACGCAGTTTCTAAATTTAAGTTCCCAACGGATTCCGCGACTGATAAATTATTATTTAATGGTCATGCCTATTATCCAAATTATTTTTGTTACCATAATTTAGATAATGGATATTATAAAGATGTGTGGAATAAAAATTCATCTGAAGATAAAAAAACATTAGATCAATTATTTACTAATCTTGAAAATAATTTTATTAAAAAAGGAATTGGTGTAATTATATCAGAATGGGGAAGTATTGATAGAGATGTTAATGGACGTGATAAATGTCGAGAAGATCATGCTTATTATTTTATGAAAAATGCCACAGAGAAAAATATAGCTTGCATGGTTTGGGATAATGGAGCAATGTCAGGAAATGAACATAGCGAAGCATTTGGCTTCTTAAACAAACATAAAGCATCTGGATTATATGATAATATGAAAAAATTGAGTTATGTTACATATGAAAACGATACTTTGTGGTATCATGAAAATATTTTAAATCAAATTTTTCAAGGATTTAATGATGGTAAGAGCGCATAAAAAACGCTCTTTTTTAGTACATGAAAATTATTTTCTTACAAAAATTGGAAGTGTGAAAAAAATAGTTGAAAGCGGTTCCTTAACGTGCTACTTTTTAAGTAGATAGAGAGGTTATTTATATGAAAAAAAAGACAACTATAATGTTAATGACGCTTGGTGTTTTAGCGGGCGCAATGGCTATGGAAAGCCAGCAAAAAGTTGCTAATGCAGAAGGTGAGTTAGTCATTTTTGAAAATGGAAGTTTTGCAAAAGAAGTAGATAGTTTTGGTGCTAACGGAGCCATTACTGATAATGTATTCCATAATGATGCTAGCGGAAATGCTTCTAGAGTACTTTTAAAAGAATCATTTGATTTATCAACTTATAAAAATTTAACAATTACATATTCTATAAGTGATTCTACTAGTGATGGAAAAGATCCTTGGGCACAATTTGGAATTGCTAATGTAAAATTATATGGTGAATTTGATTATGTGACTAAAGATTTATCATTAACAAAAAACGAAACAACAATTAGCATCGATGATTTTGCTTCAGAAACAACAACATCATGCACTTGGGGTGGTACACAT
>CAKPJO010000176.1 GCA_934162685.1 uncultured Bacilli bacterium
GTTATTACATAAAGTAAACGCTGATTATGTTGTTATTGCTCCTGTACATTTCGTTATGGCAATTGATTATAACGAAGTAATTAAGAAACATATCGAAAATGGTGCTAATATAACAGTGGTTTACCAAAAGGTTGATAACGCAAAAACACATTTTGAAAATTGTGATGTTATTGGACTTGAAGGTAATGTGATTACAAGTTTAAAGAAAAATAGTTGTATAAAAGACAAAGTTAATATTTCTCTTGAAACTTATGTTATAAGTATGAAAAAATTTAAAGAATTAATTTACAAAACAAGTCAAATTTCAGCATTATATAATTTAAGAGATTTGATTGCTTATACTTTAAAAAGCGAATTAGTTCATGGATACGAACATAAAGGATACGTACGTTGTTTCGATAGTTTAGCACATTACATGCAATATTCTTTAGAATTATTAGACTATAAAAAGCGTCAAGGATTATTCTTAAATAATTGGCCAATCTTTACTGTAACAAATGATACACCTCCAACCAAATATCTTAATAACTCAGAAGTAAAAAATTCCTTTATTTCTAATGGTGCAATTATTGATGGTAAGGTTGAAAATTCTATTTTATCACGTAAGGTTATCGTTAAAGAAGGTGCAGTAATTAATAATTGCATTATTCTTACTGATTGTGTTATTTCTGAAGATTGTCACTTAGAAAATGTTATTGTTGATAAATACGCTAAAATCATTCATGTTAAAGACTTAATTGGTGATGCTGATAACCCAGTATTCATTAAACAAGGAGCTAATGTTTAATATGAAAATTGTAATGGTCAGTGGTGAATCTAATCCTTTAGTTAAAACAGGCGGTTTAGCAGATGTTGTTTATTCATTATCTAAGGAATTAGTTAAATCTCGAAAAAATGATGTATCAGTTATAATACCATTTTATAAGCAAATTAAACCAAAATTAACAAAACGTCCAGTAAAAGTATGTTCTTTTGAAGTTTATATGTCTTGGCGTAAGCAATATTGCGTAGTTTATAAAACAATAATTGATGGAATTAGATATTTTTTAATTAAGAATGACCAATATTTTGGCCGTGATAATATTTATGGATATGATGATGATATCGAACGTTTTGCATGTTTTACTTTAGCAAGTAAAAAACTTATGGAAATAATTAATTTAATTCCAGATATAATTCATATTCATGATTGGCATCCAGGTATGTTGCCTTTATTAATTAAAGATGATTATGGATCACCATTAAATAAAGCAAAATTTGTTCTTACTATTCATAATCCAGCATTTAAAGGCTTATTTGATAAATATTTCTTAGGAAATTTCTACAATTTAAATGATAAGTATTTTAATGATGGTACAGTATGTTTTAATGGTGCAGTATCAACTTTAAAAACCGCAATTGTGTATTGCAATAAGATTACTACTGTCTCACCAACACACCGCATTGAATTATTAACTGATGAAGCAATTTCTGGTGGATTGAATCATGTTTTAGAATATCGTCGCGATGATTTTGTTGGTATTCTAAATGGCATTGACTATGAAGAATTTAATCCAACGAAAGATGAAAAAATTGTCGCTAAATTAAAAGGAAATGTAGCTTCGTTTAAGAAAGTCAACAAAGAAGCTTTATTAAAAGAAAAAGATTTAGTAATTGATGAAGCCCCGCTTTATGGAATGGTGTCGCGTTTGACTTGGCAAAAAGGTTTAGATATTTTGCTTGGTAACGTTGAATCATTACTTCAACGAGGTAGCAAAGTAATTATTTTAGGCTCTGGTGAGTATAAATATGAAAACCAATTAGAATATTTACGCGCTAAATACCCACATCACTTATCCATCTATATTGGCTATAATGACGACTTAGCGCATAAAATATATGCCGCTAGCGATTTCTTTTTAATGCCATCATTATTTGAACCATGTGGTCTATCACAAATGATATCTTTACATTATGCTACTTTACCGATTGTTCGTTTAGTAGGTGGACTTAAAGATAGTGTTACGCCATATGTTGATGATAATTTAAAATACGCAGATGGATTTGGTTTCTATGATTATACTTATAATGCTTTAAGCGGCACTTTAAATTGGTGTGAACAAGTATATAAAGATAAAGAAAAAATGAAAACACTTCGTAATAATGCCTTAGAACAAAATTACGATTGGAAAAAATCAAGCCAAAAATATTTAGCACTTTATAAAAGTATTATTTAAAAAATAATTTAATAAACTTTTGAAGTGGCTCATAATCATAATTGATTTCAGGGTGATACTCGACTGCTAGTATCATCCTTTTTTTATCGATTATTTCTTCAATAACAAAATCCTCACTTTTTGCTAAACATTTGAAGTTGTTGGCTAACTTATCGATGCATTGATGATGAAAAGAATTAGTGTATTTTGTTATTTCTTCACTATTTATAATATAATGCATTCCTAAATGCGAAGAAGGAATTTCTTTTAATGTACCGCCAAAATAAACATTTAATATTTGTAATCCTCGACATATCCCAAATATGGGGATTTTTTTATTAATGGCTAATTTAATAGCCCGATATTCTAAACTATCTAAATCTTCATTAGAATCAATAGGAAGCTCTTTGTTATAAAGTAAAGGACTAACATCACCTCCACCAATTAACGCCAAAGAATTGATAAGTGAGAATACTACATCAATATTATTTTTAGTTATTAGTAAAACTTTAAAATCAAGATACTCAAAATAGCTTATATATCTATGATATATGCCTAGTATTTGTTTATGGTCTATCTCATAATTTCGACTTACAATTCCGATAACGTAATTATTCATTTCTAAAAAGAACCTTTCATACATAGATTATAAGTGTTAGGGGTTGGTTTTATGATTAAATTATATGATGTCGCAGTTGTAGGCGGACACGGTTTAGTATCCAAAGCCATTGTTAATGATTTATTTAAATATAATTTTCCAATTAAGAACTTAATTATTTATGGATCAAAAGAGCATAAGGACATTGAATTTGTAAGTTGTGGAAGAAAATTTAAAATCGAAACTATTGATGAGGAAAATATTCCCCATTTTGATTTGGTTTTCTTCTCTACTGGTGATGATTTGTCTTATAAATATGCACCATTATTTATTAAAAAAGGTGCACGAGTAATTGATAATTCATCTTTTTTTCGAATGGAGGAAAAAGTGCCTCTTGTTATACCAGAAATAAATAAAGATGATTTATTAAATGACACAATGATTTATGCAAATCCGAATTGTACCACTATTCTTTTATTGTTAGCATCAAA
>CAKPJO010000177.1 GCA_934162685.1 uncultured Bacilli bacterium
TTAATGAGGTAGCAAGTAAAATGCATTTATCACTGAATCTGATTTTTTAATCGATGGTGGCGCAACTGCAAGTTATTATTATGGCGATTTAAAACCAGTAAAATAAATTAAAAGTCGCTTTCAAATTGACCAAAAGTATTTGCACCTTTGCTAGACTACAACTATAAAAAAGGAGCGATGATTGTTATGAAAAAAAATTTATTAGAATTAGTATTTATTCTTGATAAGAGTGGATCAATGGGAGGCTTAGAAAAAGATACGATAGGTGGCTATAATTCTTTAATTAGAAAACAACGAAAAGAAAAAGGAGAGGCATTAGTTACTACAGTTTTATTTAGTAATAACCTAAAAGTAATATCTGATCGTAAAGATATTAAAAATGTCGAAGAATTGACTGATAAAGAATATTGTCCAAGTGGATGTACCGCTTTATTAGATGCCGTAGGAGAAACAATCAATCATATTATGCATGTTCAAAGTCAACTAAGTGACTTTGAAAAGCCAGAAAAAACGATTGTTATTATTACTACTGATGGATTAGAAAACGCAAGTAGAGAGTATAACTATGCTAAAGTTAAAGAGTTAATTAGTTTAACTAAAGAAAAATATAATTGGGAATTCTTATTTTTAGGCGCTAACATCGATGTGAATAAAGAAGTTGACAAAATGGGAATTGATCCAGCTTTTGCGGTTAAATATGAATGTAATGAAGAAGGTATTGATGCCAATTTTTGCTGCTTATCTAATACTATTTCTAAAGCCAGAACAACAAAAAAGATTTCTAAAGACTGGAAGAAAGATTTATTAAAAGAAGGAAAGTAAAAAACATTAAAGTAGTTAAATTATTTTATACAAACTATTGTAATTTGCTAATTCTTAGCATACACTAATAGTGTCGGTAATGAAAAAGGCCAGTGACTGCGAATCACTGGCCTTATTAGTTGAAGAGAATATTTACTAGTGTCGGTAACATTAGTTTCTACTTTTTGCGTGTTAAGTCTTTGTTAATTAAAGTAAAAATAATCACGAGAGCTAGGAAAAGTAATTCTTCCATGTGTCTCCAATATGGAACTAAGCACCAACATTATTAAGTAAATACATCTTCCTTAATAATGATAAACACAGTTTATCCTTCCTAACCGTAAGACTTTTTCACCTGCTCATTAATAATATAGTGGCAGGTTTTTTATTTTCTGACAAATTTATTATAATTTTTTGTTTTTATTATAGAAAATAATAAATACTATGAATTTTTGGCATAAAATTCATAGCATTTAATTATTAATTTTTTAATGATGTTAATGGAACAACAAATATTTCATCTGGTCTTTTATAAGCGGCATTAGATAATCCACAAATGATGCATTTTATCTTTGGCGCTTTGCCGCCATTATCAACTATATCAGCACATACTTTTGTTAAATTCTTTGCAACTTCTTCAATCTTATTAGCGCCCAATTTTATTTCAAATGCACACCATTCTCCATCATTTAATTCTATTACAGCATCAATTTCGTTGTTATTATAATCTTGATAGTGAAATAATTTTCCACCAAAACTTTGAGCGTATATTTCTAAGTCCCTTTCTACTAATGCTTCAAAAAGAAATCCTAAAGTATTTAAATCATTAAGAAGTTTTTGAGGGGTAAGGTTGAGCATTGCACATGCCATTGCGGGATCAGCGAAATGTCTTTTCTCCATTTGCTTAACTCGAAGTGATGAGCGAATATTTGTGCTAAATGGCATTTGATTGTTTAAAACAAAAAGTCTATTTAATGATTCTAAATATTTAGCAATTGTGTTTCGACTCATTGATTCATTATCATTTTCAATAATATCATCTAATATTTTTTTATCTGATATAGTTGTGGACTCATTTCTTGCTAGTGATTTTAAAAGCAAAGTTGTTTTATGTTGATTATATTCAATATCATCATCCAATTTATTTAAATCTTCTTTAATTATATTGCTCATATACGCTCTAGGCATAATATGTGCATTATCGGAATCAACCTTAATATTTTCTGGCCAACCACCTCTAACAATTAAATAAGCAATTTTTTCCAAACTAACCTCTTCAAGCATAGTTGGTTCTAGTAATCCATTGCAAAGTTCTTTTAAGGATATTAATCCGGTAGAGTCGCCAGACTCATATAAAGACATAGTATTCATTTTTAAACTAACAATACGTCCGGTGCCGCTATGTAAAATACCTTTTGTTTTAGGAGTAGAAGATCCAGTGAGAATAATTTGTCCTTTTTTGTGCCTTTTATCAACTTCCGCTCTCGTTGCATCCCAAATAGATGGCACTTTTTGCCATTCATCTATCATTCTTGGAGTTTCACCTTGCAAAACTAATGATGGATCTAATTCGGCAAGTTTTCTATTAGAAAATCCGTTTTTTGGATCACCGACTAAAAATTCGCTATTGGAATGGTAAGATGACGTCCAAGTTTTTCCACACCATTTTGGTCCTTCAATACATATAGCGCCACTAACTTTAAGATATTGTTCGATAACTTCGTCAATAATTCTTTTTTTATAGTCGGATTTATTTACAATTTTATCCATTTTAATAGCCTCCGCTTCATTATTATTTTACTTAACTGAGCAATATTTCTTAAAGTAAGTGAGCAACTTTTTGACTTTTTAGTGAGCAACATTTTGAAAAAAACTTAATCAAGTAAAAATTCTATATCATCTGTCGTTAACTTTAATATTGATTTTTCATCCGAAGAAATGAGTGAATCAATTAAATCTTTTTTGATGTTTTGTAGTTCAATAACTTTTTCTTCAATAGAGTTTTCACATATAAATTTAAGAACAGTAACAGCTTTTGTTTGACCAATACGATGTGCTCGATCAGTGGCTTGATCTTGAACTGCGGCATTCCACCATGGATCAATATGGATGACTGTATCCGCGCCTGTTAAATTTAAACCATTTCCACCAGCTTTTAAAGAAATTAAGAAAAGTGGTGTATCATCTTTATTAAATTGGTCACACATTTCAAGACGATTTTCCGCTTTTGTATCTCCGGTTAATAAATAGTATTTAATATCTTTTCCTTTTAAATGCTTTTCAACAATATTAAGTGCTTTTACAAATTGTGAGAATATTAATATTTTGTGGCCATCTTTAATTAAGTTATCGATGTTTTCATATATTAATTGCATTTTTCCGCTTTCGCCTACATAATTTTCCACAAATAAACTTGGATCAACACAAATTTGTCTTAATCGCATTAAGTATGGTAA
>CAKPJO010000178.1 GCA_934162685.1 uncultured Bacilli bacterium
GTACTTGTTACTTTAATTGTTGTTACGCCTGGTGCATAAGAATAAAGCACTCCTCCAACAATACGTGCGACTGATTCATTCGAACTAGAATAAGTTACACCACGATTATTACAATTTGAAGGAGCAAAACTAATACCTCCTAATCTAAATGTTGCTTCATTAAGCATTGTTTTATTTGTTGGTACAGTAGTGAATGATATACTAGTTGGATAAACTTGTTCTACTGTTTTTCTTTTAATATTTAAAGCATATTCTTTATAAACAGTATCGCTTGCATCAGCATAAGCAATAATATTAACTTTTCCTTCCTTATTAGCGCGTACTCCACCCGTACTTGTGACACTAGCAATACTAGTATCACTACTTTTCCATTGGATTACTTTATTTGTGGCATTTTCCGGTAATAAAGTTGCTTTTAAAGAAAGAGATTCACCAATATATAGTTCATGTGCACCATCTTCAATATTAATGCTTGTTGGTTCAATAAATTCAAATTTATCGCTACCTAACTTTGCAATTGCATCACTAATAATAGAGGTGATACTGCTACTATGCTTAGAAGACTCTTCTCCTGGGGTTAAAGCTTCTGCAAAGATAAATAAATTTAGTATTACATATACTGTTAAAACCGCAATTTGTCTAAATTTTAATTTCATTATTTATTGCCCCTTTCGTAAAGAAAACTAGATTTTGCAATCTAGTCCGTCATTTTATCTTTCTAAGAAATTTAAGATATCGTTATAAACTTTTTCTTTATCAATTTCATTTAAGATTTCATGACGCATATTTTCATAAAGAATAGTTTCAACATATTCGATACCCAATTTTTGATAAGTTTTTTCTAATTTTAAGACACCTTTACCATATTTACCAACTGGATCATCTTTACCCGCAATTAATAAAATTGGTAAATCTTTACGAATCTTAGCTAAGAAACGTGGAGTATGTAAACGATTTAATCCTTTAAAGAATTCTTTATAGAATCCACAAGTAGAGCCATATCCGCATTTTGGATCAGCAATATAAGCATCAACATTATCTGGATTTACTGATAACCAATCAAATTCAGTACGTGGATTTTTAATGTTTTTATTATATCCACCAAAAGCCATTTTATGGAAAAATTTAGATGGCTTATTATAGTTCCTTTTATTAACAAGTATTCTTGCTAAACGATCCCCTACTTTAACACCAAATTGTTTTCCGCATGAACCACAAATAATTGCTTTTTCAACGTGGTTAGAATAACGTTGAATGTAATCTTGGACGATAAAAGACCCCATAGAATGTCCCATTACCATAATTGGACGACATGTAATTCTTAAATGTGTAATTAATTCATCTAAAGCATTAACAGTCTTTCTAAATCCCGATTTTTCCCAACGTCCTAATTCACTTGGATCATCAACATTTTCCCCTTGTCCATATTGATCAAGGACAAATACTGAATAGCCATGAGCATTTAAAAATTTTGCAAAATCATCATATCTTGCAGAAGTTTCTTCCATACCGGTAATAACTGCAAGATTAGCCTTAGCGTTTTTAATTGACCAAGCATTTCCTTTTCTAACTGTTCCATCTTTTAAAGTTATTTCAAATTGTTCCATCATTTCCACCTACTTTAAGTTTATTAATTATAACATAATTAAAATGCATTTTTAACAATTTATTTAGCGAATATTGTCTAACATAAGAATTTATAGCCATAAAGCAATAAAATAGATGAATTTTGCTATATTTTACTATTTTAAATTTTCTTTTAAATCGTTTATTAAATCATCTATTTTTTGGTTATATTTATTCGCATTATAAATAATATTTTCTAATACTCTTACATAATCTATTGTTTTATTTTCGATAAAAGCAAAATATAAGCCCATATCCATTAAATAAAATTTATAGCATTTTTCCGCTAGTTCGTTTTCATCATTATTTTTTTCTACATTAATAAGAAAGACATTTTTAAGAATATTAATATAATTATCCACTAAACGAAGAGAACTTTTACTATTATCACCAAAAACATCATAAGCTATATTATTAACACTAATTTCTTTAGCAAAATTATTAAAGATATAAATCATAAACTTTTTAAATAATTCATTATTTTCTATTACTTCATGTGTAAAAACATCTCTTTCATAAATTGTTATTATATGATTTCTAATAGTTTTTACTTTTTGATTCAAATCATTAATTGTTAAAGTAAAAGGAAAACCACTTTCCATTAAATAATCATAAAATGCTTTATTAATATCTTTTAAATCTTTCACCTCCATAAATTCTTTAAGTGATAAAGGACTTAAAAATATATATTCAACTTTTGCACAAAATAATCTATCAAATACTTCTGAACAAATATATCTATTGCTGCTTGATAAATATATGGAATACTTATTAGATTGCATTAGTTTATCTAATGCAGTTTCATAATGTTTAATATATTGAATTTCATCTATTAATAAATATTTAATATTTTCATTATTTTTGCTTTCTTTTTCAATTTCATTTAGTAAATCACTAGAAACCGCTAAAGAAGAATATTTTTCTTCATCTAAATTAATATGAATAATGTCTTCTTTCTTAATACCTTTCTTGAGTAGTTCATCTTGAAGCAAAGTAAATAATGTTGACTTACCCGCTCCTCTTACTCCCATCACCAATTTAATTAAATCAGTTTTATTTTTTAGTTCCATTAAATGGTTTAAATATTGTTCTCTTTTATAAAACATAACTTTCCTCCTGCTACTATTAGATTGTAACATAATAGCAAAATAAAATGTACTTTTGAATTTTAACATTTTGTAAACTAATATAGAGGTTTAGACTTTTGTGTTTTTATGACATCTTGCATTATAACTTAATACTCTACGTATATTATAATGGTGATAAAATGATTGAATTATTAAAGTTTCTTTTATTAGCGGTTGTTCAAGGTATAAGCGAAGTATTACCAATATCTTCTTCTGGGCACTTACAAATTGTGGAGTGGCTTTTAGGTATGGATACTTCTAGCTTAACACTATCAATATTTTTACATTTAGGTTCTTTAATTGCTTTAATTGTTTTTTATTCAAAGTTAATTCTTGATATATTAATTAGATCTAGTAATTACATATTTAAAAAAGAACAACGAAACGAAGAAAATAAAAATGCTTTAAAAATAATCTTCTTAATTATAATAGCAACCATACCTGCTGGTACTATCGGTTTATTAT
>CAKPJO010000179.1 GCA_934162685.1 uncultured Bacilli bacterium
CACCAAGAAAACTCATAATCATTAATGATAAAAATCTTGGAAATGAGTTTTTGATTTCACGAAAAGATGTTGTGACGAGGCGATTTTTCTTTTTTACCATTCTATCTCCTCGACTTTCTTTGGTGTTTTATTAATAATAACATCTTCCACTGATCCGTTTTTAAACTTAATTACTTTATCCGCCATCGGCGCAATTGCGCTATTATGGGTAATGATAATAACAGTAATATGGTAATGTCTTGCTTCATGTTCAAGTAAAGCTAAAATTTGTTTGCCTGTTTTATAATCTAAAGCACCTGTTGGTTCATCACAAAGTAGAATCTTAGGATTTTTTGCAATAGCACGTGCAATCGCCACACGTTGTTGTTCTCCACCAGATAATTGTGAAGGAAAATTCTGTAAACGTTCTTTTAATCCAACATTTTCTAATATTTTAGTTGGATCATAAGAGTCTTTACATAATTGTACTGCTAATTCAACATTTTCTAAAACAGTCAAATTTTGTACTAAATTATAAAATTGAAAGACGAATCCTATATCATTTCGACGGTATTTAATTAAATCTTTGCCTGTTAATTTAGCTACATCTACACCATCAACAATTACTTCACCTCTAGTAGGAGAATCCATGCCTCCTAAAACATTTAAGCAAGTTGTCTTGCCAGCACCACTTGGCCCTAATATTACCACCAATTCACCTTTATCTATAGTAAAATTAGTGTCATTTAAAGCATTAATAGAAATATCACCCATTTTATATATTTTAAAAACATTTTTAAATTCAATGTAAGCCATATCTTTTCCTCCTAGAAATCAATTTCTAATCCATCATAAGTTACAATAACATCTTCTTCTTTAGCAACTGGTGCAATTTCATCATAAATTGCTCCGCCATTATGCGAAAAATGATTAGAAACTTTAATTGTTTTATCATCAATTATTCCATGTTCTTTTAATTCATCAAACAACATTATATTAACATCTAAACTCATATGTCTTCCGTTATTTAAGCCCCACTTCTTTTGTAAAGCTCCTGTACAATCTAAAGACACTAAATCAAAATGTTTTATATTTTTTAATATATAATCCATGGTTTCATAAGTGAAATATCCACTATCATTTCCATATAATAAAACTTTTCCATCATTTAAATCTTTAATGATATAAATAAAAGGTGATGACATTGGGTCATGACTTGCTGGAAGTGGAATAACTTCATAATGAGTAAATTTGATAGTTTTAAATTTTTCTACCAATTCAACTCCACCCGTATTTTTCATATTATCTTGCTTAAATATTTTATTAAGTGTTAAATATGCACTTTCACCAGCATAATAAAATAATTTATATCCTGGTGCATGATTATAATCATCTCGAATTATCATCATATCTTCTGGATAAAAGTGATCACTATGTGAATGAGTAATTAGACAATGATGAATACGTTGCATATCAATGCCATACATATTTGTATGCATTAATGTATCAGGTGGAAAATCAATTAATAAATCATCATTGATTAAAGCTTGTGATCTTGAACGGATATTTTTGCCTTTAAGCGCTCTAGCTTTTTTGCAAGTTTCACATTCACAAAATAAGGATGGTATTCCTTCATAAGCTGCCGTTCCTAAATATTTAATTCTCATAAAATCACTCCAATCCACAAAAAAAATTATAATAAAGTTTCTTCAAACATTATTATAATTCATTATAATAAAAGCAACAAAATCATTGCAAGTATAATGAGAATTATTATATCAATCTCTCTACTTACTTGCTTTTTTTATGATTATAGTGCTAGTCGCAATATGGTCCGCCACTAGCCAATGTATATTCACGTGTAAATTCCGTGTTATTAGCATGAGCCATATCATAATCTAAAGCACACATTGCTGGGATATATTTTTCTAGTCCTAATTTTTTCATTAAATAACAAATTCCACAAGTATGGAATGTTGCGGTGTATTCATTTATTGAGGCACCATCTTCAACATCAAATTTCCAGGAATAAGGATTATTATTAGATTTACTCCACTCTGCCGATTTTTTTAATTTGTTTCTTCCTTTTTCTGTATAATTGACTTCTTTTTTCGTAAATTTCATTATTTTATTTGTCATCATTGATAAGCGATAATATTCCTTTACTTCTTCAACTGCTGGGTCAAAATCTAAATTTAATAATATAGCACCTAACATTGCGCAACTTAAGATATTAAAAACGAATCGATCTTTTTTATCAAATTTATCGATGCTTTTAATAATTTCCTTATATTTAACATGAGCATTTTTCATGATCTCTTTGTTGTTTTTTACATTCCAAACATCAACAAGCGATTTTTCAAATGTTTTCTTAAAAAATCCCCACATCATTTTAGGTAATAATCCATATTTCATAGTTAACCACACTCCTAGTTAGTTATATCTAACAAGATTATAAAGCAAGCATATGCTTTTGTAAATGTATTAATATGATGATTTAAAACGCTTTCATTTAAATAAAACAAAAATACTATTGCCGTTAACTTTCCGTTACTTTAAAATTAAAAGGTATTTATTTATAAAATCATTTTGAAAGTTGAGGTAAGAAACATGGTTACTGTTCATATGCTCGTAGGCATTCCAGGTTCTGGAAAATCCACATATTCAAACAATGTATTAGCAAAGGAATTTAATTGTCGTATTGTTACTACTGATGGCATTAGAATGGAACATCCCGATTGGCCAGAGAGCCAAGTTTGGCCAGAAGTATATCGTCGTATTGCGGAAGATATTACTAATGGCAAAGATGTTATATATGATGCTACAAGCCCAACACCAAAAGTTCGTGCTCGTTTTTTTCAAAGAATAAAAGAATTAATTCCTGAAGCCCAATTCCGTGTTATTGCTTATTTTTTCCCAACTCCAACTAATATTTGCTATCAAAGAATTGAAAAACGTAACCAAGTGCCTGGTGAACACTATTTCCCACTAGATCAACTAGAAGGATATGCTACAACTATCACTCGTCCTAGTGTTGACGAAGGATTCGATTGCGTAAAAGACATTATTACATATTAATACTTTTTTAATTTCATAATACTATGAAAAAGCAGCGCCCGTCAAACGCTGCTTTTTTATATTTATGCTTTAGCTAATTTTTTCATAGCCGTATCAATTGCCCCATCATTACCTTCATCAAATTGGGAATTATATAATGAAGCATAGACACCA
>CAKPJO010000180.1 GCA_934162685.1 uncultured Bacilli bacterium
ACATTAACTAGCGGAGATGGATTAACTGTTGAGCAAGTTGCCTCAGATAAAGAAGAATATAAATTTAAAGTTGTTATTTCTTCTTCATTAGTGGGAGAGTCTGGAAAATCATACACTATTTACTTTAATGAAGTAACTCAAGAAATTGATGATGGTGAAGAGCCAAGTGAAGGCACTGACGATACTGAAACATCAGTAGAAGATGAAACAGATCAAGATACAAATGGAGATGAAAGTGATGTTACTCCAGAATTACTTAAAAAACATCATCATAACGAATTTAAAGATGCTACATTTACTCGCTTAACAGGAATTATTGTTACTGAAACTGGCGAAATTGCTGTTGAAGGACATAGTCTTGTAACTGATACAAAAACAAAAACGGTATTTAAAGGCGAATTAGAAAATGGACAATCATTAAAAATCACTTCTGAAATATCTGATTCTAAAAAAGAATACTCTTATGAATTAAAAGAAGGACATCGTGTAATTAACGAATACGAAGTTGAAATTAAAACAAAAGAAGATTCAGTTGAATTAGAAATTGAAGTAAAAAATGGTAAAGAAAAAGAAAAATATGTCATTGAAAAGAGTGTTGAAGATGACGATACTATATTTGAAATTCATTACAAAAATAGTGACGGAAAAGGTAAGATTATTGCCGTTGTTAGTAAAGATGAAGATGGTAATGATGTAATTACTTATGAATTCAAAGATGGAAAAAAATGGCATCACGATGATCACGGATGGCATCATGGTTGGGATGATAAAGACCATGGACATGGATGGCATGATGATTGGCATCACGATCATCACTTTGATGATGACTATGATTGGGATGACGATTATGAATGGGACGATGATGACTTCAATGAAGATGATTGGAATGATGATACCGAAGATTTACTTAACGCTTTATTAGAAGCACTAAAAGATACAGATTTTGATATTGATGCATTCTTAGAAAATTATTACGCTAATAAGAGTGATAATAAACAAGATAATCAAGAACAGCCAAGTGAAAACGAAGATTATGAAGATGAATGGGGCGAAGATGACTGGTTCTCTCAAGATTATGAAGAAGATTATTGGGACTATGGACATGGTCATGATAATCATAATCCATATGAACATCGTTAATTTAATCAAATAATAAAGTAAAAGAACTCCTGAAGTTTAGTTAAAACTAAGCTTTGGGAGTTTTATTTTAAACAAATCTTTTAAGTAAAAGTTAATTTGCGTTTTATTTTCATACTTTAGTTGTTGCTGCTATTTAAGCATGTTTAATGTATGATTTCTGTTAAAATCATAAATATAATTATAGAAAACCGGACAAAAAACACCAATACATCATTGGAAAACCGGACAAAATATGTGTGGAGGTGGATAAAATGTTATATAGAAAAGTACAAAAAGATATTGAAAAATGGTTAAATGATGGACATGATGCACTTCTTATAACTGGAGCACGCCAAGTTGGGAAGTCTTTTTTAATTCGTGAAACATTAAAAAAGAACAAAATTAATTACGTAGAGTTTAATTTTATTCAAAATCCAAATTTATTAGAAATATTTAATTCGGCAATTAAGAATGACTCCGATAGATTTTTGATGGAACTAGAAGTGGCGTGTAATAAAAACTTAACTAAAGATACTGTAATATTTTTTGATGAAATTCAAGAATGCAAAGAGATAGTTACTATAATAAAATTTTTGGTAGAGAACGGAAAATACAAATATGTTCTAAGTGGTTCCTTATTAGGTGTAGAATTACGTGATTTAAGATCTGCTCCTGTTGGATATATGAGAACAATTGAAATGTTTCCAATGGATTTAGAAGAGTTTTTAATAGCAAATAAATTAAATGAAAAAATATTAAATTATCTTAAAGATTGTTTTGATAAAAAACTTCAAGTCAGTGATTTCATTCACACAAGATTAATAGATGCCTTTTAAAATACTTAATAGTAGGTGGGATGCCTGAAGCAGTTGACGCTTTTATAAGGACAAACGATTTAAATGAAGTATCCACTATACATAAAAAAATATGGCAAGATTATAAAAAAGATTTTACGCGATATGAAGAAAAATATAAATTAAAGTTAATATCTATCTATGATTTAATTCCAGCTGAGTTAAATTCTAAAAACAAACGTTATAATTTTTCTAATATAAACAAACAATTAAAATTTACACGATATGAAAATAATTTCAATTGGCTTATTGATGCTGGCGTATCTATACCTGTATTTAATGTGACTGAATACCAAATACCGCTTGAAGCATTTAAAAAAAGTAATTTATTTAAATTGTTTTTATCGGATGTTGGTATGCTTACAACATTTTATGGATCTGCTACTATATTAAAACCACTTGATAATGGAAATGATATTAATTGTTGGGCAATGTTTGAAAATGCAATAGCTCAAGAATTAAGAGCACATGGTTTTAAAGAATATTATTTTAATAACAAAAAACACGGAGAGGTAGATTTTTTAATTGAATATAATAATCAATTACTACCAATAGAAGTTAAAAGTGGAAAAAATTATCAAAAACATAGTGCACTATCTTATTTTATGTCGACTAATAGATTTGATAATGCTTTCGTATTATCTAATTACAATGTAAAAGTAGAAAATAATATTACATATTATCCGATTTACATGATTATGTTTATACATAGCAATTTTAAAATAAATGATAAAGTAAGTTTGAATTTAGATGACATTCAAATTTAAAATTTATTTCATCCATTGTCACGAGTAAATAATTAGTAAGAAGTTTTCAAGATTTTATGGGAGTTACAATAAGAAGTCACTTAAAAATTCTTATACAACACTAAAAAAGTCACTTAGAATTTCTTATAAATGGGTCAAAAGATTGATTCACAATTGCTGCAATTAATAAAGGAAATCTTGGACAAGGAAAAGGTGCCATTTATGAGTCGATAGTATTTGATGCATTAAACAAAGCAGGAATAGACACATTTTATTTTGCTAAATCAACTGGTCTAGAAATTGATTTTGTTATTTCTTATAATGGTTTTCCTACATTAATTGAAGCAAAAGCAAAAACAGGTAATACAAAATCAAGCAAAACTGTGATGAAACATCTAGAGCACTATGAAAAAACAAAATTAATAAAAATATGGGATTATAATATTAGTGAAGATGGAGATATTATTACTATTCCGCATTATTTAACGG
>CAKPJO010000181.1 GCA_934162685.1 uncultured Bacilli bacterium
CTACTATTTTTTGTTGATTTAAGATTTGTAATAATTTAGTTAAGCGACTATTAACATCAATAGTTTCTAACAAATCTTGTTTAGTTGGAGTATTAAGAGGAAGGCTACTAGAAAGTAAATTTGCTAATTGGGTTGATGAAACACCCTTAGATAATTGATTAATTAAAGCCTTAGGTAAAACACTAATTAATTCTGGCATTTGTTCTAATTCTTTAATAACAGCTTTTATAAGTGCTTCTTCTTCAATACGATCGCCTAAAACATCATCCATACGCTCATAAGTAGCAATACGAGAACTGCCATCTGGACCAATAGTCATTGAAGTGATTTTAATACGGAAACGCGGATCAACACGGACTCTTGTATATTCTTTTAATTTAGTTGTTGATATAATACAACAATAAGTACCAACATAATAAATATCTTCATCTGTTGGATTTTCAACTTCGGGATTTTTTTGTGAGACAAGCAAAACGCAATTATCAAAGTCTTTAGATGCTTCAATACTTGCTAAACTACTTTCACGCACAACTTCAATAGTTGTAGGGTTACTAGGAAACGCTACTAAAGAGCGAGTAATCACTAGCGGTGCAATTAATTCTTTTTTATCATCCATAATTTTTGCCTCCTTAGTTATTATTAGTAGAAAAAATGGCCAGAAGCCATTTTTCCTAAATTAGTTATTTAATTAAACTATTTGTTATTGTTTAATAAGAATGTAACGATTTGATTTTGTCTGATATCTTCAGCAAATCTAGCTTTGTTTTTATAAACAATTTCTTTAACCTTTTCTGCTTCCATACCATATTGTTCAGCCATCTTAGCGATTTCTAATTCTAAGGTAGCGTCTGTAACTTCGATTTCTTCTTTATTAGCGATTTCATCTAATACGAAGTATCTTTCGATATTCTTACGGGCATCAACAGCCATTTTAGCTTTGACATCTTCTTCTTTAGAATTTGTAATCTTGAAATAAGCATCCATGTCTAAACCATTTTGTTCAACTTGTGCTTTTAAGTTATTAAACATATTTTCTACTTCTTCGTTAACGAATTCTTCAGGAATTTTAACAGTTGCGTTAGCAACAATCTTATCTAATAATGCATCGAAGTAACGAGATTTTTCAGCCTTTTCAGCTTTGTCTAATAAATCTTTTTTAACAAATTCACGATATTCAGCGACTGTATGAACATCTTTAATATCTAATTCAGAAACAAATTCATCTGTTAATTCAGGAACTTTTTTAGCTTTTACTTCATGAACAACAACTTTAAATGTTGCTTCTTTATCATTTAATCCTTCTGGATAGTTGCTTGGGAATGTGACTTTAACTTCACGTTCTTCTTCAGCTTTAGCGCCAATTAATTGATCCTCAAATCCAGGAACAAATTGACCAGAACCTAATTCTAATGAATGATTTTCAGCTTTACCACCATCAAATGCTTTACCATCGACAAATCCTTCAAAGTCAATTACAACAGTATCGCCTTTTTCAGCTTGATCTTCTTTTAAGACTAATTCAGCATTGTCTTGTAAACGTTTCTTTAATTCGTTTTCTAATTCTTCATCAGTAACTTTTACTTCCTTGTGTTCAACATTTAAGTTTTTATATTCGCCTAATGTGATTTCAGGTTTTGTAGGAATGATGATGCTAACGACACATTCTGTATCAGATAATTTTTTAACATCTGCAGATGGACGCGCAACTGGAACGATGTTTTCTTCTTTTAAAGCTGATTCATAAGCTTTTTGTAATAAGACATCTAAAGCATTATTTGTAACTTCAGCATCATTAACTCTTTCTTTTACTAATTGTTCTGGGGCATGTCCTTTACGGAATCCTTTAATTTCAACTTTAGCTGCTAATTTCTTAAAAGCATCTGCACGAGCAGCTTTCCATTCAGCTTCTTCAAAAGTAACAACTACTTCTGTACGACAATTTTCTAATTTATTTAATGTTCTTTGCATATTGTTAACCTCCTAATTAAATATCATACGCACGTCTTAAATTATATATTAAATATAATTTGTTTACAACAATAATACTCAAAAAATCACTCTAATTAACAAAAAAATGGCTGTTTTTGTTCAATTAACATATTTATTTTATTTGTTTTATTTAAATTGCTACTAAATAAATAAAAAATCCTATAATCAGGACCTTTTATAAATGATATTTTTGATAATGATTATTTTAATAATGCTTTAATTTTTTCAATTTCTTCAATATTAAAATTATGATCTTCAATTAAATTATAGGCATTTGTTTTATCTTTATCAAATAGTTCAAGCGCTAATAAGTAATGCGCATAAGCATATTTTTCTTCATCAGTTTTTGATAAACTTTTAGGATAAATGCTTAAAAAGAAACTAGTGAGCATATCTTGCACACATTTAATAATTGTTATGTCTTTTTCGTCAATTAAATTATTAATTAATCTTTCGATTTCTTTAGTAGTAATAATTGGTTTAATTTGAGAAGGAATTACATTTCCTTCAAAATTATTCTTTTTAATTTTAACTTCTTCCTTACATTTTTTCTCACTTAAAAGTATTAATATTAGTGTTTTAATATTATCATTAACGTTTTCACTAATTAATATATTTTTCAAGTCATTAAAAAATGGCTTATAATCACGTTTTTCTATTTCATACAATGAACGAAGTAACATTTCTTGATTGTCATAATTATTAAGAGATTTAATGATATCAGCATTAGTTATTGAACTTGATTTTTTATTCATACTTTTATAAATATAATCTTTTAATTCTGGTAATAATTCTTCAATTTCAATAGAAATATAAGGTAGTTCTTCAAAAATCGATAATGTTTTTAAAGCACGCACAAAATCATTATTTAATATTAATAAATCTATATTAAGAAACATTGTTTTCTTTGGATCATCTTTTAATAAAATATCACGGTTATTTTCAATAGTTCTAATCGCATTATCAATTTGATTAATTTGAACATAACTATCAATAACTAACCAAATATTCTCTGGATTCTTATCTAATTCTAATTCGGTAATTATTTCTAAATAATTACCATTTTCAAACATTTTTTCATATTTATTCATATTATCACCTAATTTAGCAATTATAAGTATTTTTCTAAAGCATTCATAAAAAATTTTTTAGCTTCTTTTGCTTCTTTTGATCCTGGAGCAACAATATCAAAGCCATGATAACAACCTTTATATACTTC
>CAKPJO010000182.1 GCA_934162685.1 uncultured Bacilli bacterium
GATTGATGTTGAATATCATAAAATTTGACACTGTAAAATAAAATAATGCGATTAAATCGAAACTTTTTAAAAAACGCTATTATTTTTTATAAAATATAGTTGATATTGTTTTGCTTAAAAATTATAATATCAACGTTGATAACAAAACTAGGAGGTGTACTTATGGCTGTACCATTTAGAAGAACTTCAAAAACTTCCAAAAGAATGCGTAGAACACATTTCAAATTAGCAGTAGAAGGTATTGCAAATTGTCCAAAATGTGGCGCAATGATTAAATCTCACCACGTATGTCCAAAATGTGGATATTATGATGGCAAGAGCGTTGTCGAAGTAAAATCAGAAAACAAGGAAGCTAAATAATTGGTCTTGCATAACGCAGGACTTTTTATTTTGCCTTTTTTTTGCTACAATGCTTTTAAGGAAGAAAAAATTATGAAATACGTATTAGTAACAGGTGCTTATGGTGGCATGGGTTTAGCCACGATTAAACTATTAAAAGAAAAAGGTTATTTTGTTTTTGCACTTGATAAAAAAGTAGAAGAAAAAGAAGATAATATTATGCCTATTGAATGCGATATAACAAGTGAGCAAAGTATCTTATTAGCCTTTGAGCAAATTAAAAAAGTAACAAATGAATTATATGCGATTATTCATTATGCTGGAATATATATGCTTAATTCATTAGTGGAAATGGATTATGAAAAGTTTGAAAAGATATTCAAGATAAATGTTTTTGGTGCATTTTTAATTAATAAGACTTTTTTACCAATTTTACATAAAGGAAGTAAAATTATTATGACCACAAGTGAATTAGCACCGCTTGATCCACTTCCTTTTACTGGAATTTACGCTATTAGTAAAAGTGCTTTAGATAAATATGCTTATTCATTACGTATGGAATTACAACTTTTAGATATATCAGTATCTGTTTTACGGGCTGGCGCAGTGGCCACTAACATGCTAGATATATCTACTAGTGAATTAGATGAATTTTGTAATAATACTAAAATATATAACTGTAATGCTAAACGCTTTAAGCAAATTGTGGACAATGTAGAAGCTAAAAAAATCATTCCGCAAAAAATAGCAAAAAAGAATATTAAAATTCTTGAAAAGAGACATCCTAAATTTGCTTATAGCATTAATAGAAATCCATTATTAGTCTTATTAAATATTCTTCCTAGAAGAATGCAATTTTGGATAATAAGAAAAATTTTAAAATAAATTACTTTAAATCACTAGTTTAATAATAGTATGTAGATTTTATCGTGGTTTTCTTGTATAATTAATTTACGAATCGAGGTTATTTTATGGCTAATTTTTTAGATGGTGTAGAAAATTTGAAAAAAGGTGATTTTACTAAGGCAATTGAAATTTTTGAAGAATTGTCAAAAAATGGTGATTATCACGCTTCATATCAACTTGCCCAAATGTACAATCAAGGATTAAATGTAAAGAAAGATTTAGGTGTTTCTACTGAATACTTTGATGCAGCTTTTAAACAATTAAATGATGCAGAAGATAGTAATGAAAAAACATATCTTTTATCAACATTTTATTTATATGGATTAGGAACTGTTGGAAAAGACGAATTTAAAGCTGTTGAGTTATTAGAACGTGGCGCTAAAAATAAAGATATTAATTGTATGACCCTACTTGCTAATTGCTATCGTAATGGCATTGGATCTGATAAAGATGGAGAAAAGGCTTTTGAATTAGTAAATGATTTAAAAGATAGTGGTCATCCAATTGCTACTAAAGTTTACGCTGATTGTAAAATGTTTGGTACTGGTACTGAAATAGATTATTTAGAAGCTATCAAGTATTATGAAAAATCCGCTGAATTAGGTGATGTTTCATCTTTATTTATGCTTGGCACAATTTATCATGAAGGAAAAGGTGTCGAAGTAGATGATAAAAAAGCATTGGAATATTTTTTAAGTGCAGCAAAATATAATTACCCTGATGCATTAAAGAATGCGGCTTTCTTTTATGGACGTGGTATTGGTTGCGAAAAAGATTTACTAAAAGAAGCACAATTTATTAAATTATATGCTGATACTGGTTCAACAGAAGGAATGTTCCTATATGGCAATATGTGCTTAGACATGCATAGAGGATTATTTAAATATGCAGAAGGCATTGATTATTTAAAACGCGCTACTCAATTAAAAGAACCAAGAGCAACACACTTGGTTGGAAAAATATATGAAACAGGATTATATGGCACTTTTAAAAATGAAAAAGTTGCATTTAATCATTATATAGTAAGTTATAATTTAGGTTATAAGCCAGCAGCATTTGATGTGTTACGTTGCTTAAAAATGCATATCGGTGTTGAAGGTAATAATCAAAGTAAGATTGAAGAATTTGAAAAAATTTGCGAAGAACTACGTAAATCGTCGAACGCTCAAGCCTAGGTGTATTTGTTTTTAACTAAAATTTATGGTAATATGTTACTAGGAAGGTCAAATTATGAACTACAATAAATTTATCGATCACACAATTTTAAAACCCGATGCTTCAATTGAAGACATCAAAAGAATTTGCAAAGAAGCTAAAGAATACAATTTTATGAGTGTTTGTGTTAATCCAGCTTTCATTGATTTATGTAAAAATGAATTGAAGGATTCTGATGTTAAAGTTTGCACTGTTATTGGATTCCCTCTTGGAGCAACACTTCCACAAGCTAAAGCATTAGAAACACGTGAAGCTGTATTTGAAGGCGCAGATGAAATTGATATGGTTATTAATGTTACCATGTTAAAAGCTCATCAAGATGACTATGTCTATAACGAAATTGAAAAAGTTCGTCGTTCGTGTATGGGAAAAGTTTTAAAAGTAATTATTGAAACATGCCTTTTAACCGACGAAGAAAAAGTTCGTGCTTGTTTATTAGCTAAAAAAGCGGGAGCGGATTTTGTAAAAACTTCTACAGGATTTTCTACTGGTGGAGCGACTGTTCACGATGTTGAACTTATGCGTAAAACCGTTGGTCCAGAAATGGGCGTGAAAGCTTCTGGTGGTATTAGAACACACGAAGATTTACTAGCGATGATAAAAGCTGGCGCCACAAGAATTGGTACATCATCTGGTCCTAAAATTATTTAATTTATTAATTTAATAAGGCTCTATTTTAGTGATAGAGTTTTATTTTGCTTATTAAATTAATACGCAAATTTTGACCATTACAAAT
>CAKPJO010000183.1 GCA_934162685.1 uncultured Bacilli bacterium
CTCTTAAACCCATCCCACCTGCTACATAAACATTTACGTGTTCTAAATACACATTATCACAATCTTGAAAATAAAATCCGAAATTATCATACATTGTATAAGCTAATGAGACCATTGTTCCTATAACCGGTGTTTTATATGATGACCAAACGAAGTTTTGATTAATTCGTACTGATAATTCACGGTTTATTTCATCATAGCTTAATCCTAAGATTCCTTTGTAGCGATTATTGGTTGATGATGTTGGCGTATTATATACAAGATTAGCATTAGTATTAGGAACATAAGCTTTGGCGTTTTCATCATAGTAACATTCCATATATGAGCCATATTTACCTTGCCAATTGTTATAAATAGCTTGCGTTAAATCAAATTCATCAGAAATACTTAACTTAACAATTGTCTCGCCACTTTTTTCTTCAAAGCTTTTAATTTCCCCAGCAATAGCAGGAGAATATTTCATATCAAAACTGATGTTATTTATATGGACATTTTTAGAAGCTTTGGCTTCAAAATATGTTCCCCACCCAGAATATAAGAATGTTGTTCCTTCATCTCCTACTAAGTAAAGATTATCAATACTTGTAGCGTCCACTTTTGCTGAGAAAGGATATATAGTGTTCCTTTTAAATTTAATAATTTTATTGCCTTCATTATTTTTTATACTACTTAAGAATAATGATAAGGTTCCAGAATTATTTAAAGCATCTGGTGTTATTCCAATATCTTCAGCATTATATATAGTTCCTTCCGTAGGAACTTCATATAATATTTCATTTTCAAAACGATTTTGATCAATTCCCACTTCACTTATGTTTGATAATCCTAAATTTTCTTTAGCTTTCATCTTAGTAGAAAAAGGGCTATTACTTAAATTATTTAAAATATCTTTAGTATCCATTTGTTCACCATCATCAATTGAAGTTGATGGTGGGATTACTGTACTAACTGAATCACTAACTGATGGATTAGATGGCATTAGAGAATTAGAAGAAGAATTGTCTTTACTAGTCGAATTACTAACACTTGTGTTGTTACAACCAACTAGTAATAAAGGCATTAATAGCAGCATAATTTTCTTGTTGAATTTTCCCATGTTTTACTCCTATTTAGCGGCTTTATAACGTGCTAAGGCCGCATTATAATATTCAATTAATTTATCAGCTTTATATCCTTTTATCGTATTAATAAATTTATTATAGCTTTCATCATTATAAGGATCTGCTCCTTCAGTATTACGAATATAACAAGATTCAAGATATTCAAGCTGTGGATCAAGTGCCGCTTTGATAGTAGTAATATCTGCATATTCATCACCAGTCATCTTAATTTCTGCTGGTTCTGGTCTTTTTAAGTACGGAACATAGATTTGTGACATTTCATTTAATTCATGAATAATATCATCATTCATTTTTTCAACAAAATCTTTTGACCAGTATAAAGCTGAAGCACTATTAACATTTGGAGTAATTGTTGCGCGATATTGTTCTTGGTTACCTGTCCAATCACTAGGAACATTAAATGTCCATGATGTATGTTCATCGTTATCCCAAGTCCAGTTTTCACCTTCAACGCCATAAGAAATAAGTTGAGTACCTAAATCACTATACATAATATCCACTAGGCGCGCTACTTCACGAACATATTTGGAATTTTGTGGAATACATGCCCCATCTGGTTTAAAGTAACCAAAGTTAACTTGTAATGGCGTACCGGTGTAATAAGATGATGTTAATGGACCAAAGGTTGTATAATCCTTTTCTAAATCATAGCCGACAATTAAATATGCCGCCGCTCCTACGAAACAACCAAGACGATTAACTTGACCTTTTTGTGCAAGTTGGTTATCTGTTTTATTGGAGAATGTATCTTTATCCATTAATCCTTCTTTCCATAAAGTATTCATAAATTGTAAATATTTACGATATGCTTCTGTATATGGAACATAAGTGAATCTTGAATAATCCGATTCAATTTCAGCAGCTGGAGAAACATATCCATAGCTTGCTAAAATAAAGTTTCTTAAATGTTCTAATGCTTTAGAAGTAATTGGAATTTCATCACTACTATCATCATTTAAATTAGCGTCTAATTCTTTAAATGCTCTTAAAACATTTAATAATTGTTCTGCAGTTTTTATTTCATTTGTATTTGGAAGTTTTTTACCTTTATAACCTCCAAATTCATTATTGATGTTATCAATCCATTTTTGATTAATAAACATTTTGAATGTTAAGTCACGAGCAACATCAGAAACAGATAATGTTGAATACATCTTTCCATCACTAAGAGATGCAGCTTTCACAGCATCTTCTTTTGATTTATCAATACCAAAGTTTGTTTCTAAGCCTTTTTTATAATTAGGCATGTAATTATCAATAACATTGCCAATTTCTAATTTTTCGCCTTTAACATTTATTGAATAACTGTCATCATTTAAAGGAACATAAGCGTCATAGCCTTTTTCCGCATATGTCACTAATTCCGCAATAGAGTTATTAAATAAGAATAGATCTGGAATTGTATCTTTAGAATTCCAAACACCGGCACGCATATTAGAATATGCTGAAGTATCTGGAGTCGTAAATTCAAAATTCAAACCAGTAATTTGAGATAAATATTTAAACATTACTTGATCTTTATATTCTGGATTAGCTGCGCTATGAGGAGCAAACACTTTAATGGTTACTGGTTCTTTAACGATGCGATATGGATTATCTTCTGTCCCATTTAATAAGAAATTATCTGGATCGTAATTATCTCCGCCTCCATTACAACTTGTTAGCATTCCTAAGCACATCATCGAAATAGCCATAGCAATAATTGATCTTTTTTTCATAAGTTATTTCCTCCTTATTATCCTTTAACTCCGCCAATGGTAACACCTTTTTCAAAATATTTTTGGAAAAATGGGTATATAACCAATAATGGAAGAGATGATACAACAATAGTTACATATTTTAATTGTTCTGATAAATTAACGTCTGCTCCAGAACCTAGTGATGATTCATTAGAAACAAGAATGCTATTTAGCACATTTTGAAGTGGCATTAAATTAATATCTTGTACGTACATTAAAGCGTTAAAATATGAATTCCAATAACCGACAACAGCGTATAGAATCATAACGGCAATGATAGGCCTACATAATGGCAATACAATGCGAGTAAATATT
>CAKPJO010000184.1 GCA_934162685.1 uncultured Bacilli bacterium
ATCTAAGTGTAATGAATAATTATAACTGCCAATTAGTGGAATTAACAATTAATTTTGACTAATCAAAAAGACTATTGCTTAACGTTATTTGCTAAACAATAGTCATTTTTTTATTCTTCAAATTGGGAATTATATAACTTGTAATAGAATCCTTTTTTCGCCATTAATTCGTTATGATTACCTTGTTCAATAATATTACCATTATTCATAACTAAGATAATGTCCGAATTTTTAATGGTTGATAAGCGGTGGGCAACGATGAAACTAGTTTTACCACGCATTAACTTAGCAAAAGCATTTTGAATTTTCAATTCTGTACGCGTATCAATACTTGATGTTGCTTCATCTAAGATAAGCATTGGTGGCATTGTTAACATAATACGCGCAATACAAAGCAATTGCTTTTGACCAACTGATAAGTTACCACCATCTTCACCAATCATAGTATCATAACCATCTTTCATTTTCATAATGAAACTATGTGCATGAGCTTCTTTTGCGGCTTTAATGACTTCTTCTTTGGTAGCGTCTTCGTTACCCATTTTAATATTTTCTAAAACAGTTGCATTTTTAATCCAAGTTTCTTGTAATACCATGCCAAAATTATTTCTAATATCTTTTCTTGGTGTTTTAATTGTATCTAAATCATCAATATAAATGGTGCCACTAGTTGGATCATAGAAGCGCATAAATAAGTTAATAAGCGTAGTTTTTCCGCATCCTGTTGGACCAACAATGGCCACTCTTTGGCCTGGTTTAACGATTAAATTAAAATCTTGAATTAATTTTTGTTCTGGAACATAAGAGAAATATACATGTTCAAGTTTGATATTTCCTTTAGCGTGTTCTAAGTGATTTGGACAATCAGTATTATCTAATTCTTTGCTTTCTAAATATTCAAATACCCTATTCGCGCACGCAATTGAGTTTTGTAATTCTGTTACTACACCACTAATTTCATTAAATGGTTTGCTATATTGGCTTGCATAACTCAAAAGTGTGGAGAATTTACCAACATCTAATAGTAAGTTAGCAGGTGATTTAATAATTACCCAAGCCGCAATAAATGCTACAATCGCATAAATAATCGCGTTAATAAAACGGGTGGTTGGATTAACTAGACTTGAGAAAAATATCGCTTTTAAAGATGATTTTTCTAAACGATCATTTACTTCATCAAATTTCACAACATTTTTATCTTCAATAGAGAATGCTTTAACAACTTTTAAGTTATTAATCATTTCATCCATAAACGCTGTTTGTTCGCCACGAATTTCTGTTTGACTCTTAAAATATTTATAAGAATTTTTTGAAACAAATTTGGCTGTTAATAATGATAAAGGTGTTAAACATACAACCACAATAGCGACAATATAGTTAATGCTAATCATTAATCCTAAAGTACCCGCAATAGTAAGCACACCAACAAACAGTTGCGTAAATCCCATTAATAAGCCATCAACAAATGTATCAACATCGTTAATAACACGGCTAACGATATCTCCATATTGATGTGAATCAATATAACTAATTGGTAAATGATGTATTTTTTCAAATGCTTGTTTTCTTAAGTCATAAGTAATGTTATAAGTGATTTTATTATTAATAATACTCATAACATATTGAGTAGCAATTACAACTAAGATTAATATACCAATTAAAATGGCATTTTTCGTAATAGTGGCAAAATCTACTTCATTAATTTTTACAATTACATTAATGGAATTACCAATTAAGATTGGAATATATAATGTTGCCGCAACGGATAAAATTGCAAATAAGAATGATAAAAATACTAAAAACTTATATTTAGATATTAATTTCAATATCTTTTTAGTGGTGGAATTCTTTTTCATACTTATTCCTCCTTTTTAAATTGTGAATCATAAATTTCTTTATAAACTTCACAATTATTTAATAATTCATCATGCTTACCTATACCAACAACTTTACCATCATCAAGAACAATGATTTTATCACAATGGGCAATTGAACTTGTACGTTGGGAAATAATAAATACAAGTGGATTATTCTTTAAAGTTTTTAAAGCTTTTCTTAAATTTAAATCCGTTAAGAAATCTAATGCCGAAGCACTATCATCTAAAATAACAATACTAGGATTACCCACTAAAGCACGAGCAATTGTTAATCTTTGTCTTTGTCCACCCGAAAAGTTTTTTCCTTCTTGTTCAACAACTGCATCAATACCATTTTCTTTTTTCAAAACAAAGTATTTAGCTTGTGCAACTGTTAAAGCTTCAAGAATTTCTTCTTCACTTGCCTCTTCTTTTCTTAAACACATGTTCGAACGAATTGTACCTTTAAATAAAACAGCTTTTTGTGGAACAATACCAATAATATGATGAAGTTCTTCATCACTTATCGATGTAACATTTCTTCCATCAATATAAATTGCGCCACTACTAACATCATATAAGTGGGCAAGTAAATTAATAAGTGTGGTCTTACCACTACCGGTACCACCAATAACGCCAATGCTTTCTCCACGATTAGCAACAAAATTAACATTACTTAAACTTTCTTCGTTGCTATTATATTTCATTGATACATGATCAAATTCAACAAATGGCATATTTTCTTTTTTAGTTTTTTCACTTCTAACTAAAGAAGACTCCATATCTAAAGTTTTAGCAATACGATCTGCGCTTGCTAATGATTTAGAAATAGTAATAACTAAGTTTGCTAATTTAATTAATTCAGTAAGAATTTGTAACATGTAGTTATATAAAGCAAGAACATCACCTTGAATAATAACGCCAGATTCAACGCGACTTCCGCCTAAATACAAAATACCAATAATACCAACATTGATAATTGCATATGTTAATGGATTCATTAATGAAGAAATATAACCAACTCTCTTTTGGCTTTTTCTTAGATTAGTAATTTTTTCATTAAATTCTTCAAATTCTCGTTCTTCTTTATTAAAAGCACGAATAACACGAACACCATTTAAATTTTCACGTGTGGATTTTAAAACACCATCTAATTGTTTTTGAACTACTTTATATTTAGGTTGGCTAACTAATAAAATAGTAAAAATTATAATGCTTAATACTAATATCACAACCGCAAATATAATAGCGACTTTAGCATCAACAATAAATGCCATGATA
>CAKPJO010000185.1 GCA_934162685.1 uncultured Bacilli bacterium
AATAACTTAAATTTGCTAACTTCCATGAGGTTAGGACGTCCTGAACATCGTCTCATTCAGGGCGTCGTTTTTTTATAATTTTTTAACTATTGCATATTATTAATAAAACATATAATATTATTTTGATAACAAATTAATTATCAAAGTATTTAGGAGAAAAAGCATGGAAGAAACATTTGATTTATTAGATGGTATAAATTTATCTGATGAAGATAAAAAATATTATAAAGATAAAAGAAAAGTTAATAACATCATTATAAGCATTATTAAGCGCAGAATAGATTTAGGCATGAGCCAAAGAGATTTAGCGCTTAAATCAGGCATTAAGCAACCAATGATTGCCCGTATTGAAAAGTTTGACAATATTCCTCGTCTAGATACATTATTAAAACTATTAGACGCCTTAGATTTAACATTAACAATTAGCAATCAATAATGTTTTTATTGTTAAACGAACATTAAACGCTTATAATGTAACCACAGAGTAATTAGGAAGCGTTAAGTGCTATATCTGGGGAGTTAGATATAGACGAACACCTTGTGGCGGTTTCCTAGTGCGTCCGCTGTTAAGTTAGATGCGGACCTTTGTATTAAACGGAGGTCTTTTTTATGTTTAAGAAATTTTTTAAAGTACTTTTTAAAAATAAGTTTATTTTATTATTTATAATGTTATGTTCTTTTGCTTTTGGTAGCGTTATTGGTGAATGCTATAATCAAGTAAATGAACAATATGATATCGCTTTTAAAAGCGATAAAACAATCGAAGAATTAAATGATATTATTACTATTGATAATTTAGAAAAAGTAAAAGAAAACGATACTAATAATCGTTTTACAAATATTGATGTTAATAAATTAATTAATAACAAAGATATATATATTAAAGAAGATAATAATATTTATCATTTATTAACTAAATCAAGATATTATGATAACTTCTTCTTTTCTTCTAATAAGACCGTTAGCACCCGTGCTAAAATGTTTATTAAAGAATTAATCGTTAATAACGACACTAGTGCTTCTTTTATATATAAAGATATATATGTAACGCTTAATAAAGCTAATATTTATATTACTGGTCTTATTGCTAGCGGTGTCGTTACATTAAGCTACTTAATATACTTAATGATTAACTATAACAATTTATATTTAGAATTAGCTAATAATAGTAACGAAGAAAAAGAATCTATTTTTAGTGTTAGTTATTGGAAAGGTGCATTATCTACTTTTTCTAAAACTAAAAACATTGTCATTATTGCTATGTTATTTGCTTTAATGATGATTGCTAAGTTATTTTCTATTCCGACTGGTTTTGCGGATTTAAGAATATCGTTCACATACGTTTTCTTTGCTCTTATTGCTATGATGTATGGGCCAATGACCGGATTAATTATTGGATTATGCTCTGATACATTAGGATTCTTTATTTTCCCTAATGGGGCTTCTTTCTTTTTTCCTTATACTATACAAGCCGCAATAAGCGGATTAATTTATGGCTTATGTTTATATAAAAAAGAAGTCAAGTTATCTAATGTATTTTTTACTCGACTTCTTATTAATATGATTATGAATGTAATTTGGGGTTCATTATGTTTTGGTTGGTTATATGGTTATGATTTTGCCACAACTTGTGCTTATATGCTTACATACTCTCTACCAAAGAACTTATTATGGCTTATCCCTCAAACGGCTGTGTTATATATTTGTTTAAAAGCATTTACACCAATTGTTAAAAGATTTAGTAATTAGCGTTATTACGATTTTTAATTTCTTTATCGATATGACGCTTATCATCTTTAGCTTTTTCTGTATCTCTTTTATCGTATAATTTTTTACCTTTACCTAAAGCAATTTCTACTTTTGCTAATCCATTAGTTAAATATACTTTAGTAGGAATAATTGTATATTGTTTTTCTTTAACTTTTTGAGCAATTCTTAAAATTTCTTTTTTATGTAAAAGAAGTTTTCTTGTACGTAATGGATCATGATTAAAGATATTACCTTTATCATATGGAGCAATATGCATATTTAAAATAAATGCTTCTCCATTACGAATAATCACATAACTATCATTAAGTGAAGCGCCATGTACACGAAGTGCTTTAATTTCTGTACCCGCTAATTCGATACCGCATTCTAAAAAATCACTAAGGAAATAGTTAAAAGATGCTTTAGAATTTTTAGCAATTAATTTTTGTCCATTACTATTAGCCATTATCTTGCACACCTTTCTTTTTCTTAAATGCACGTTTAATTAGCCAAATAATTAAGTAGAATAGCAATCCTATTAAGGTACCCGCTAAATAGCCCGAGTTATTAATAACCATATCGCTAAAACAACAATATCTTCCTTCTGGAATTAATTGAAGAAGTTCCGCAGTAGTGGCAAATACTAAGCCAGAACCAAACATTAATGAATAACGTAACCATAAGTTTTTAAATGTAATATAGAATAAGAAACCAATAAGTCCATCAACCATAAATAAGCCACAGTGACCTACAGCTTTTCTTATTTTAGCGTGGAGTTGTTGTTCTTCCGCGACTGATAAAGCAGAAGCTTTTAAAATCTTAACAGTTTTAGTAACACTCATTCCCGTATCATTATGTGTTAAAGTAATATCAATATCGCCATGTTTTAAACCAATAAGCGTACCATCACTTGCTAAATAAGCTTTTTGTTCATCACTAATTGTCCAAGTTACATCTTTTAAAGTGGTATCACTTGGTAAAATTTGTGATTCTAGTTTAATAGATTTACCTGAAGCAAAGTGTTCAATATCTCCACTTAAGATAATATCTAAAGATTCAGGATCAACATTTTTAACAGTTACTGTTTTAGATGAACAAACTGATTTTGAATATAAATCACATACTTTAACATTAACTATACCAGCCTTACTTCCAGTTAAGCCTTTTCCTTCACTAAATGAAGCACCACCACCATTATCACTAGTAACAGTGACAACTTTACTTAAATCATCATAAGTGCCTTCTGGAATTGAAATATTAAATTTAGCTGTTCTTCCTACATATACTTCATCATCCGCGTCAATAGTGTAGCTTTCTGGTTTTCTTGCTGTTTGATCTTTGACAGTTAATTCAAAGCTATCACTAAGGCTTTTAT
>CAKPJO010000186.1 GCA_934162685.1 uncultured Bacilli bacterium
CTATGATGTTGTTATTATTGGTGGAGGATCTGCGGGTCTTGCTGCCGCTAAAAAATGTTATGATTTAGGAATTAAAAGCATTTTGGTTTTAGAAAAAGATCGCGATTTAGGTGGAATATTAAATCAATGTATTCATAATGGATTTGGTTTACACGAATTTAAAGAACAACTATCTGGGCCAGAATATGCAAGTAGATTTATTGAAATGTTAAAAGACACGGACATTGAAGTTAAAACTAATACAATGGTTAGTGAAGTTTCAAAAGATAAACATATTATTTATGTAAACGAAATAGAAGGATATCAAGAAATTGTTGCTAAAACAATAATTTTTACTGTAGGGTGCTATGAAAGAAATGCTGGATCAATCCAGTTACCTGGTGATCGACCAAGTGGTGTTTATTCAGCCGGAACAGCTCAAAAATATTTAAATATCGAAGGATATTTAGTTGGTAAAAAAGTATTTATTTTAGGATCTGGAGATATTGGTTTAATTATGGCAAGACGTATGACTCTAGAAGGAGCGCATGTTTTGGGAGTGGCAGAAATTATGCCTTACTCAAATGGATTAAATCGTAATATTGTTCAATGTTTAAACGATTTTAATATTCCATTATATTTATCACATACTGTCACCAAAGTAATTGGAAAAAAGAAACTAGAAAGAATTGAATTATCGGAAGTTGACGCTAATTTCAAAGTTGTTCCTAATACGCAAAAATATTTTGATGTTGATACATTATTATTATCAGTGGGATTAACTCCGGCAACAGATTTATTAACTAATTTAGGGTTAACTATGCATCCACGTACAAAAGGTCCTATTGTTAATGAGCATAACGAAACATTGATTCCAGGTATTTTTGCTGCCGGTAATGGTTTACACGTCCATGATTTAGTGGATTATGTTACCCTTGAAGCTCGTGATGCCGCACTTGGTGCTTATCGTTATTTAAATAATGAACTATATTATGACGAAAATACTATTGCTGTAGAGGCTAAAAATGGTATTGGATATGTTTTGCCACAGCGTGTCAATTATAAAAATATTATTGATGGAATATCTTTAAAATTCCGTGTTGCAAAGCCACTTAAAAATGTGGATATAATTATAAAATGTGACGACAATGTAATTAAAAGAATTAGAAAATTAAGCGTTATACCTTCGGAAATGGAAAATATAAAAATTGATAAGAAATTATTAGATAGTAATGCTCGCCACATAAGTGTAGAAGTGGAGGAAAGATTATGAAAAAAGAATTAGTTTGTATTGTTTGTCCTCGGGGATGTCACTTAACAATTGATGAAAATAATAATGTTACGGGTAATAGTTGTCCACGCGGTGTTACATATGCGATTAATGAGATTACTAATCCTTTAAGAATGTTAACTTCAACGGTTTTTATAAAATCCGAACTTATAAAAAGATTACCAGTTATTACTAGTAAAGAAATTAGTAAGAATTTAATTTTTGATGTAATGAAAGAAATTAATAAAGTAAGAGTGGAAGCGCCTATTAAAATGCACCAAGTAATAATAAAAAATGTATTAGGTACTGGGGCAGATATAATTGCAACAAGAGAAGTCTTAAAATAGTTGTTTGTTAAGTTAATTGATGCTATAATACTTTTGCTGTTCAAGTTATAAATTAATAATGCTTATGACTTATTAGCGTTTTGTTATGGATGAAAGGAAAAATTTTTTATGCGTGATAAAATTAGAGTTTTTGCGCTTGGTGGATTAGATGAGCGCGGAAAAAATATTGTAGTAGTGGAAATTAATGATGATATATTTATCATCGATGCTGGAATTAAGCACCCAGATCGTTCTTTACCAGGTGTAGACTTAATTATTCCAGATTATCGTTATTTATTAGAAAATAAAAATCGTGTTAAAGCTTATTTAGTATCTCACGGACATAATGAACAAATGGGTGCAATACCATTTATGTATAAAGACATTAAAGCACCAATATATTGTTCAAAAGCTACCGCCGCGATGATTAGTGGATATGGACTAAATTATTTAAAAAAGCCTGTCAATTTTAATTTTGAAATTGTAAATCCTAGTGATGATGTTGTAATTGCTGGACATAAGATACATTTTTTCCAAACATGTCACTCGATGATTTGTTCTTCAGGTATTGCACTTGATACTTCAGAAGGCACCATTATTTATTCTGGTGATTTTATTGTGGAATATAATAGTGACATTGGTCATAACCATGATTTAAATAAATTAGCTAAAATTGCAGAAAATAATGTCTTATTATTAATGACTGAATCTAGTGGTGCAGATTCACTAGGTTATGCTTCTCCAAATCATAAACTAACTCCTTATTTAAATCGTGTATTGTTTGAAAGTAAAGGACGTACTTATATTGCTTTATTTGATAAGAATATTTATGGGTTAGAAGAAATCTTAAAATTTGCAACATTAAATAATAAAAAAGTCATATTCTATAATGAATTTGCTAAAAAATTATACGAAACATTGCAACCTTGTGGCATCTTTGTTCCAAGTAAAAATGTTATTGTTAGTGATGATGAATTGCTTAGAATAAAAGCAACTGATACTATTGTAATCATTATGGAAGAAGGCGAACATTTATATGAATTAATGTCGCATCTAGCACGTGGTGAAATTGAAGATAAACGTTTCATTATTAGTCCAGATGATTCATTCTTAGCGGCATGTCCTCCACAAGGCGGACTAGAAATTATTGCTACGGACGCAATTGATGATTTGTTTAGAACAGGCGCTAATATTACTAATTTAAACAAGAAATCATATATTTCTATGACTGCTCGTGAAGATGATTTAAAATCAATGCTTTCTTTATTAAAACCAAAGTATTATTTACCAGTAAGTGGTGAATATCGTCACTTATTAGCTAAGGCCATGATTGCGGTTCATAGTTTTACATCATATAACCATCGTAACGTCTTTATTCTTGATAATGGCGTACCAGTTGATATCATTAATGGCGAAGCAAAAATTGTTAATGTTACTATTCCTAATGGTGATTTGATGGTTGATGGTATTGGTGTTGGTGATGTTAAACAAGAAGTAATTAATGACCGTCAAAAATTATCTGAAGATGGTGTCATTA
>CAKPJO010000187.1 GCA_934162685.1 uncultured Bacilli bacterium
GGATATGTTTTACCTTTACAGTTTGATATGTTTAAAAAGGAAAATAAACAAAAAGCAGCGGATAATCTAAAAACTTTAATTGAAAAAAATGATTATTGTATTGGAACAGGATTTCCAGGCACTCCATATATCTTATTTGCTCTAGCCGATAATGGATATAAAGATGTTGCTTATAAGATGCTTGAAAATACTAAATGTCCATCATGGCTATACGAAGTAAAAGTGGGTGCCACAACGATATGGGAAAGATGGGATGGATTAAATGAAGCTGGCGAGTGCCCAATTAGTGAGGATGGAACAGGTGGAATGATTTCATTCAATCACTATGCTAGTGGTGCAGTTGGTGATTTCTTATATCGCCGTGTAGCAGGTATTGAACCACTTGAATGTGGATATAAAAAGATTTTAATTAAACCTGTCCTTGGTGGAGCATTAAGTTATGCTAAAGCGTATACCAAAACTCCTTATGGGTTTGTAAAATCTAGTTGGCGTATTGAAAATAATGAGTTTATCTTAGATGTTTCTATTCCTTATGGAAGTGAAGCAACAATAGTTTTACCGAATAATGATACTTTTATTAAGACACATGGAGATTATTCGTTTAAAATAAACTTATAATTTGGATTTGTTGTTGATTAATGATGTTTTATTGATTAAAATATTTATTAGTTAATATAGTCGTTATATGGAAAGGAATAGAAAAATGAAGACTAGTTTTTTTGAAAAACCTTTTATGAAAACTAAGATCAAAAAAGACAATGTCACTTTATTTCCAGAAGCGGGATTAGGTTATTTATTAGGACCTTTACTTGCTTTGGTTAGCAATGGCGTTGTTAATATTTGGCTTATTCAATATTGGGATAAAGTATTAATGTTAGGTCAATGGGCTCCATTATTTGAAACATTATTACCAATATTATCTGCAATTATTATCATAATCGGTAATTTATTTGTTGGAAGATTAATGGAAAAAAAGCCAACAATGGCTGGTAAGGCACGTCCTTTAATCTTAATCGGTATGCCTATTATTGCTGTGGCATTACTTGCTTTATTCTTAGTACCTTTACCAGAGGGTGCAACTTGGTTAGGCGGTGGAAAGGGAACAACGCCAAACTTCTGGGCATCAGTAGTAATTGCGGTTGCGTATAATTTATATTACGCTCTTGCATGGCCATTATATTATACTTCACACTCATCACTTGCTAATTTATCAACTCGTGATGAAAAGAAACGTGGATTATTATCTACATGTATTATGGCTGCTCAACTTGGTGCAGCTGGTTTATCTGGTATGGCTGGTGGTATTTTAGTAGATTTAATCGGATTATTGCCAACTTATAAATATTTAGCATATGATGATAAATTAGGTGAAATTGTAGAAAAGGTTACTAACGATGTATCTGTAGCTTCACAAGTTACAACCGCTAACCCATCAGGTGCTTACTCAATGGGTATTACACCAGATCAAGCAAACTCAAAATGGGTTATCTTAATGATTATCATGGTTGTTTGCTTAGTGATTGGTTGTTTATTAGAGTATTTCTTTACTAGAGAAAGAATTACTGAAGAAATCGTTGCTAAGAATCAAAATGCTAGAGAAACTGAAGTAAAATCTGTTTCTATGAAAGAACAAATCAAAGTTTGTGTTAAAGACAAATATTGGTGGTTAATTATTGTATTCTTCTTCTTATATCAATTTGGTGGACAAATGAAAAATAATGATATGTCATTCTATTCGCAAGCAATGACAGGACAAAGCTCATTATCATCATTGATTAATACTGTTGGTGCTATTCCAACTGCCTTAGGTATGGCAATTGTTTGGCCATTAGCTAATAAATTTACTAAATCTAAGACAATTATTATGGGATGTGCTTTGGCATTCTTAGGTGGTTCATTATCGTTTGTGGCATTAATTCCTGCTATTCAAGCTAATAGCGCTGCGGTATCTGGAATATCAGTTGCTTCATTCTGTATTAAAGCTTTAGGTACAGCACCTGCAATGTATATTTCCTTAGCTTTACTTGCTAATGTCTTAGATCATCAAGAAGCAAAACACGGAATCCGTACAGATGGATTTACAATGGCTGTATATGGATCAATCATGGTATGTATGGCTGGTGTATGTAATGGTATTATTGCTGGTATTAACTCTGTAACTCCTGCAGCATCTAAACCACTTGTTCATACAATCTTAGGATTTGGTGTTGAATCATTCGCTTACTTAATCATGGGAATTATGTTCATTTGGATGAATGTTGAAAAATATTCAAAAGAAGATAAAGCAACATTAGAAGCTTCAAAAGAACTAAAACCAGAAGCAAATAATTAATCAGGTTTGAAAGTTAGAGTGTGATTATAAGCATTCTAACTTTTTTTACGCTCATTTTATAAAATAATGCTATGAAATTTTATCGATTTTTATATATTTAAATATTTATAATTGCTATAATGATTTTGTTAAAGGAATACATCCTTTAATTAGGAAAGGAGAACTTATGCTAAATCATTTATTATCTTTAAGCGGAAATATTGTTAATGATATTTTTATTATTGTTTGGGTTGTTATTTTTGTTTTGGCGATAATAATTGAGTTTTCAACTCAAGAGTTAGTTAGTATTTGGTTTGCTTTAGCGGCATTACCAGCGTTAATTTTTGCTGCCTGTGGCATAGAGTTTTATTGGCAAATTGTTGTTTTTGCTGGTGTTTCATTAGTGACGTTTATCCTAAGTCAAATCTTTTTAAAAGACAAAATAAAAGTACGTTCAAGTGCCACAAATGCAGATTCATTAATTGGTAGTGAAATACTAGTTAGTAAAGCTGTAAGTCCTAATGAACCAGGTGAAGGAAAAGTTCGTGATGTAACTTGGACAATCATCAGTGATGAAGAAATTTTAAAAGATGAAATGGCAGTTATTAAAGAAATCAAAGGAAACAAATTAGTTGTTAAAAAGAAAGAAGGAAAATAAAAATGTTTTTATCTATGAGTGAAGGCGGAGTAATCGCCTTAGTTGTTGCTTTAGCAGTTGTTGTTATATTTGTTGTTATTGTTTTAGCACGTTGTGTCGTGATTGTTCCACAAGCACATACAGTTATTGTTCAAAGA
>CAKPJO010000188.1 GCA_934162685.1 uncultured Bacilli bacterium
ATGCAAAAGTTTTATGGAATATTATAATTGAAGGGAGGATATTTAATGGGATAAAATATTGATGAAGCGGGAGGAATCGTAGATATGATAATTATATTAGTGAGTTAGATAATGCAACAAATGATGTTAATAAATATAAATAAAATTAGACTAAATGACTCACTTAGTATTGACTTAGTGCGTCATTTAGTCTAAAATTGTATTAGGTGATTGAAATGTTGTATTTTCATAAAGAATTAAAAGGAAAGTTAAAATCTGATTATCAAATACAAAAAGCAGTAGATGAGAAAAAGTTTTTTAAGGTAGATGATGGGTTATATTCTGATAAGCCATATGCTAATTATATTGAAATAATTGCTAAGAAGTATCCTGATTTTGTTATGTATGGTGATTCTGCATATTATTATCATAATCTTACTGATTTTATTCCAAGTAAAATTGTTCTTGCAACTAAAAAAAATAATAAGATTAGATCAAAACATGTTAAACAAGTAAGGCTAACTGATGAATTGTTTGGCATTGGAATAACTAAAATTAAGATTAATGGAGTTTCAATCAATGTTTATGATAAAGAAAGAATGCTTATTGAACTTGCAAGAAGTAAAAATCAAATTGGTTACGATATGTATAAGGAAATTATTACAAATTATAGAAAAATTGTAGATGATTTAAATATGGAAAAAATAGAAGAATATCTATCATATTTTTCTTATGGAGATAAACTATTTGAAATAATACAAGATGAGGTGTTTTAGTGAATTTAAATGAACTTGTTAATAGTTATTTGAAACAAGGATATGAACTTGCTGATGCAGGTTCTAAAGTATGTCAAGATTTGATTTTATATAAGATAGGTAAAAGTAGATATGCTCGTAATATTACTATTAAAGGTGGTGTTGTAATGCATAATATAAGCAAAAGCGCAAGACGTGCAACACGTGATTTAGACCTAGATTTTATTAAATATTCTCTTGATGATAATTCTATAATAAATTTTATAAATGAGTTAAATAAAAAAGATAAAGAATCAATTATAAAGATTAATGGCAATATTGAAAAATTACATCATCAATTATATGATGGTAAACGTGTTAATATATTAATTGTAGATAATTATAATAATACTCTTGAAACAAAATTAGATATAGGTGTTCATAGATTTTTTGAAATAGAACAAGATGAATATATATTTGATTTTACTTTGTTAGAGGGAAGTGTATCATTACTTATAAATTCACCTGAGCAAATTGTGTGTGAGAAGTTGAAATCTTTATTAAAGTTTGGTATTCGTTCAACTAGATATAAAGATGTTTTTGATTTTTATTATTTAATTAATAATAATATTTTAAATAAGGATAGGTTGGTAAAATATATTGATTTATTAATTCTTAAAGATGAAAGTATAACTCAAAAGACAATGAATGATATAACATTAAGGTTGAAAACAATTTTAAATAGCAAACGTTTTATTGCTAAATTAGATAATGCACAAAGTAATTGGATTGATATACCGGTATACGTTGTAATTGATAATGTTATTGATTATTTTAAATCTATTGAGATTATTTTTGTGTAGTTTAATTATTTAATTTAAGACTGTATTGTAAAAAAATAGATATTTAGAGATATAACGTTGTACTTTTTCTAGGAATAATGTTATATTCTTCCTAGAAAAAGGAAATGATGTGTATAAATAATTATGATAAAATTTTAAACTATGTTAAAAAATGGATATTTAAGATGAAGTCGTTCAATTAATGGAGGTGTTATTATAGTTGAATTCTGACAAATTAAATGACATTATAAAAAAGAAATCTAAAGGTAATAACAATTTAGCACATCATTTTCATCAAATGTTTTTCTTTGAGCAAGAATTGACAGTAATGTACTAGGTAAATTACAATTCATCCCAAAATCATATATTTTCTCTTGCAATTGAATTTGAACTGTGCTAGAATTAATTTATGGTAAGAGAATAGACAAACAGAGTTTTTTTCTTTCCAAGTAAATGTGATAGTAAGCAAATGCTTATGAGAAAGGAGTTAAGAATCATGATGAAACGTAATAAAAATATGTTAACTCCAAGTTTACTTGGGGGGGGGGGCTAACAGTACACATGTTTGTTTAAAAGAAATAAAAAATAAAAACTATGGTGAAGAGAGTTTAAGTAATTAGACTCTTTTTATCGTAGCTTTTTTGTTGGAGGAAGGGTGTAAGTATGAAAAAGAAGTTATATATAACATTAGGTATCTTATCAATAATATTTTTGAGTATTGGAGGGACATTTGCGTATTATACGACAAGCGCTACAGCGACAAATATCACTCAGATTAAGTCGGGTAATTTAACGATGGCTATTGATGGAGGTGGTAATTCAAATACGTCATTTATGCCATCAAAGTGTACTAGTGAGTATGCAATCAAGAAAACGATTAAAGCAACATCAACTAATACATCGGGTGGTAAAGTATCATTTAGCATTGGTATGAATATCGCAACATTATCCGATAATTTAAAGAGAGAAACTATGCGATATGTATTATCTACTAATGCAAGTAGTTGTACTGAAGGTATAGTCGCTAGTGGTAGTTTTAAGAATAAAACAGTTGGTGAGGATGTTTGGTTAATTAAAAATGATTATGATAACATTTCACAGTCAAGTAGCACGTATACTAAAACATATTATCTATATATTTGGTTAGATGAGACAGAAACTCAAAACTTATCAGGTAGTATATCAGTAAATATGAAAGGAACATCAAGTAATAATCCTAATCTACCAATAGATTATGGTTATGATGATGGAAACGGAACAAATACTCTATTTTATAAAATAAAAAGTAGTGCTAATAAATATACTAGAATTGATTTTAGTAAACAATCAAGTGTTGATGGGACAAAAGGTATATATACAACAACTAATACTGAAAATAATGTACCAGTATATTACTACAGGGGAGCAGTAGATAATAATCATGTCTTATTTGCTAACTTCTGTTGGCGAATAGTAAGAACAACCGAAACCGGTGGGGTTAAATTAATATATGATGGTAAACCTTCTAATGGACAATG
>CAKPJO010000189.1 GCA_934162685.1 uncultured Bacilli bacterium
TTTATATACTTTCTTACATTCTTCTTTAATGAATGGTGTTTCTTCTAATACGCAAATCATTAAAGTTGTTCCAAAATGGAAAACAGCTTTAAATGTTGCTTGTTTAGTAATTGGTATTATTACTGCTTTATTATTTGCATGTACGGCATTTGCATTCTTCATTCATCGTAATGATGAAAATAAGAATAAAGATAAGGAAGCTAAACTTCAAAAAATGAAAGATAATCCTAAAAAGAATAATATTATTTCTATAACTGGATTAACAGTTTGTTGTATTGCTTTTATTAGTATATCGACTATTACAGCTACAACTTCTGCGAAGAACTTTAAAAAACTCAATGATGATAATATTGTGGATGGCGGTAGTACAAAGCCAAATGAAAAGAAAAATCACTTTGGAATTAAAGAAAAAGAAGTATTCTACAATGGTATTTATAATGAAGATCAAGATTGTGTCGGTACAGTAGGTGCAGGTTTAGAATTAACAATATCTTATTATATTGAAGCGCCAGAGGCTTCTAATTATAAATTAATCGCGGAAATATCAAAGAATCCAGAAATGAAGACATTTACGGATGTCTATCGTACTTTCATTAATGGGGAGCAATATATGAGTGATACGCAAACAGATATTGGTACAACGTGGTTTGAATATGGCGATGTTGAAGTTGGACAAATTTCCTTAAATAAAGGTATTAATGAAATTACATTTAAATATATTGAAAATGATCCTGCTAAATCATTTAATTTCCGTTCTATTACTTTAGAAGGAAAAGATGAGTTAAAACTTGTAGAAAAGCCGACTGTAGTTATCGAAGGATCTTACACATTTAAAGCAATTGATTCAAAAGTAGAAATCATTAATAGCGGATCAAAACAAAATCAAACTGAGGATTGTATTGGCTGGGACGCTAATTTAGGTGATCACGTTGAATTTGCATATTATATTAAATCTGATAAAGCAGAGATTGTTGATTTCTATGTTGAGATGTCAAGTAAACCAAGTCCAGAAATATTCACAGATGCTTATCAAACTACAATTAATGGCACTAATTATCATTCTGATACACAAACTCCAATCGGAGGTATGTGGTCTGATTATACCGAAATTTATCTTGGTAAAGTAGAATTAAAAGCTGGAACAAATATTATTAAGTTTACTTATCGCCCGGTAGATTGGCAAACATTTAACTTCCGTTCAATTCGTTTCCAAACTGACTCGGCAAAATTAACTTGGGCTAATTAAATTTAGGAGGAAAAATAAAAATGAAAAAGTCTAAAGTGACGATTTTAAGTATTTGTGCATTATTATCATTATGTGCACTTGTATCATGTAATAACGATAAGACTAGCGGATCTACAAGTAATAGTATAAGCAACTCTACATCAACATCAGCAAAAGATGAAAACCATAAGTATAAAGTTACATATGCTCAAAGCACAGACTATACCATTAGTGGTTTAGAAAGTGAAGGCTATAAAGTAGGAGACAAAGTGACATTTATTATTAATGTCACTGACTCTTCTAAATCAGTAGCAAAAGTAGTGGTAAATGATCAAGAATTAGAAGCAGTTTCTGGAGCATATTCATTTACTATGCCAGAAAAAGATGTGGTTATTGCCGTAACTTTAAGTGATATTAAAGTTACAAGTATAAAATTAAATAAGAATGAAGTAAAACTAAATTTAGATGATCATAAAGAGGAAAAATTAGAAGTATCATTCATGCCTAGTGGCGCTAAAGGAGAGATTATTTGGGATAGTTCTGATGCTAGTGTAGTTTCAGTAGAAGATGGTAATTTAAAAGCTTTAAAAGCGGGTAGAGCAACTATTACCGCAAAATTATTAAGTGATTTCTCGATTAAAGAAACATGTTTAGTTACTGTTGAATCTAATTACGAAGATTATTCATTTAATGGAATTGATGCTTCTGTATCTTCAGGAACTAAAAATTTAAGAGAAGATATTGTTGGCTTTGAAGGCGAAGATGCTTTAGTAACTATAAATTATGTTATTAATGCAGAAAGAGAATCTGACTTTGAAATGGGTATTAATATTTCCGCTAATACACGTGCTTTCAAATTAACAGATGTATCCACTATTACTTTAAATAACGAAAAAGTATCTTCTAATGCTTATACTAAAGTAGGTAATTGCTGGGGTGATTATAGTGAGATTACTGTAGGAACATATCATCTTAATAAAGGAGATAATACTATTACTATTAGTTACGATAAATCACTTACTGATTGGCAAACATTTAATTTTAAATCATTAGAATTACATGCTCCGCAAACATTAGTATTTAAAAATAAAGAAGAACCAGTAAGAATGACTTCTATTACTCTTGATCAAAAAGAATTATCAACAGAGTTTGAAGTAGATAAAACAATAAAACTTACCGCCGCGGTAGTGCCTCTTGAAGCTTCAAATAAATTCATCAAATGGGAATCAAGTGATAATGGTATTGCCACTGTAGATAAAGAAGGTACTGTAACTATTAAAGGTATTGGAAAAGTTACAATTACCGCAACTTGTGAATATAATAAGGAAATTAAAGATACCTGTGAAATAACAGTAACAACCAAACAAAATGTTTATGCATTTGATGCAATTGATGATAAAGTCTTAGTTGATGCTGGAGAAAAAAATCAAGAACAAAATTGCGTTGGTGTTTCTAGTAATTATAGTGCGCACATTGTTTACACATTTAATTCAGATAAGGCAGGAACAATAAACTTATCTGCTATAGTATCATCACATGATGCAGCAAGAAAATTTACTGACGTTTATGCATTAAAAATTAATGGTGTTACCAAAAATAGTGAAGGAATAATCCCAGTTGGTGCAATGTGGACTGGATATACTAGTGTTGCTCTTGGTTCATTTGAAGTAGTGGAAGGAACTAATACAATTGAGTTCACATATTTACAACAAGCCCTAACATGGCAAAGTTATAATTTCCGTTCGATTGGTATTACTTCTTATAATGTTATTACATTAACAGAAACTCCTAGACCAGCAGAAAAGCATACTTTAACAATATTGGCTAATGACGCTAATGTTG
>CAKPJO010000190.1 GCA_934162685.1 uncultured Bacilli bacterium
GATATAAACGATTAATTGTTAGTTACAAAAATTCTACTGTAGAATCGATGCAATTTGGTGTTGGTACTATTGAATCATATGCTTATACATCTGCGCATAAAAGCGTAACTTTGGTTAAAGATAGTGCGGATATAAAAACTTTTGAAGTAAATTTAATAGATTATGATGGAGTTGCCTTTGATCAACATCAATGGGCTACTCCAACAGGTAATTTAAATTTAGCAAATGTAATGGGATTTGATTTCGTTAGCGATGGAGGTAACATTGATATTGTTAGTATTGTAGCAACTGCAACTGAAGCAACAATTCCATTTGATCCAACATCAGTAGATAAACCATTATTTGACAATACTAGTGTTGCAGAAAATGCAGCTGATTTTGGAAATGCTGCAGCTTATAGAATTGAATATGGTAGCAAGAACTACGCATATGTTGGGACATCTGACAATGCTAATAATTTAAATACTGGTATTGCTACAAGAGTGGCAGATGGCGATAATTATGCAATTCAATATAATAAAGCTAATTTAATTAGGTATGATAATGCTGCCGCATCTGACCTTACTGGTGCTATGCTTAATGATGGATGGTTAGAATTTGATTTAAATTTCGTAACTGCACCAGCATCTAATAAATTTAGTTTTAGATTATATGATGAAGCTTTATATAGTGAAAGATATTTTGTTAATAAAGAAATGAGTGTTGAAGGCGCAGTTGGAAGTTATCATTCATATCGCATTGCATTGAAAGATTTATCAAAATATTGTTTGGGATCAAGTTGGACACCAACGTTTGAAGATTCCTCAAAAATTAGATTAATTAATATGTCAGCTATAAAGGGTATGGGATTTGCTTTTGATCAAGATGTCACTGTTCAAATACGTAATTTACATTATGGATATACACCAGTTGATCATACTATTACAGGTATTGAAGCCACAACCACAAAACCTAATTATAATAGTGGCGAAAAAGTAGATGTTAATACTTTCAAAGTAAATGTTTTATTTGATGATAATACTAAAGCTGAGAATATTTCTAATTTCACTGTTAAAGATATTGGCAAAGTAACTGCAGACAATAAAAAAGTTGAAGTTTCATTTAAACATGGATCTGAAAAATACACTACAGATGTTGAACTATCTATTAATACAGCACGAAGTTTAGTGATTAAAACTATGCCAGAAAAATTAATATATAATGTTGGCGATAAATTAGATTTAAAGGGAATAGTAGTAGAAGCTATAATGAGCGATGAATCAACTAAAAACGTTGATATTTCTGAATTACAAGTTTCTGTTGATATTGTTTCTCAAGGTGATGAGGAAATCATTATTTCTTATGCTGGCGCTTCAACCACATTTACAATTACTGTTAATTCAAATGGAAAATCTTACGCCGCATTTAATGATAGTTATTTAACTTATGATGAAACAACTAAAACTGCTAATCCAAAACAAGGTTATTTTGTTGGTGGTAATGATGATAATAGTGAAACTCTAACAGCATATGTAGATAAAGTTGATGGTAAATCAGTATTTGTTACAAACCAAACTGTTGACTGGAGAATCTCAAGGTTTTTATCAAGTGATGGTGTGCTTGATTTACAAGCGATAAGTGTTGATTATGAAATTAGCGTATTAATTACATATCGTACAAGTAATGTAGCTTCTGGTAAATTCTATTTATTTAATCCAGTTGAAACGAGTACATGGGATCAAGTATATAGTAATGCTAATGTTTCATTTAATAATGATGGTGCATGGCATAAAGCAAAAGTTTCTTTCGATGATTTAATTGTTAATACGGTTGGCCATTTAGATTCTGGAGATATCCCAGCAGGTTATAGCATGATTTCTCCAAAGAAAATAAGCGGATGGGGTTTAACAGCAGTAGGAAAAGTTGAAGTAGCAGAAATATCTTACATTTGGGAAAGTGACCTTGATGCTAAATGGAAAGATACAAAGGCACCAGAAATTACTTATGAAGGTGAAACAACATTTAACCAAGTAGAAGGTGAAAAACCGCATGAAGTAAAGGCTACTGCTTATGACTCTTATGATGGTGAAGTTACTCCAAAATATACTTGGTCAGAAGGTGCATTAGACGCAAACGGAAACTTAAAAGCTGGTACACATACATTAACAATCTCAGCTGTAGATAAAGCAGGAAATGAAGCAGCAATACGTATAATTACTTATGTTGTTACCGCTAGCGGAAATCCGGATCCAACACCAACTCCTGATCCAGAAGTTAAAAAAGGATTACCAACTGGAGCTATTGTTGGTATTGTAGCAGGATCAGTTGTTGTTATCGGCGGAGTAGTCGGTGCTTATTTCTTCTTTAAAAACAAAAAAGCAAATGTAATTAATGAAGAAAATGCAACTATTGAAGATAAAAAAGAATAAGTTGTAAAAAAATCTAAAATATAAATTTAAGAACTATAGACTATGTTGGTTTATAGTTCTTTTTAGAAAGGACAGTAATGAAAAAAAGTTTAATTGGATTATTAAGTTTACTATTATTAACTTCTTGCAATAATTTAGCAAGTAGTAGTAATTCGCATAATTTAACAAGTGATTTATCTAATAATAAGCGTGAAATATCATGGTATAGAATGCCAGTTATAAGTTCATTTTTAAAAGAAAAATTTGCATTAAGTGACTTTGGATCTGTTACTATCCAAGAAATAGATGGAAGAACTTTTAATTATGAATTAGAAAAGAGTAATTATTCAGATTTTTCAAATGTTGATTATTTCTCTATGAATGAACAAACTATTACGGCAAATTATGAGGAATTATCAATTGATTTTAAATTTACTTTGAAAGAAAAAGAAGTCAATTTATCATCAGTTGAATTAGTAAAAGCGATGGGAGTTGGCTATAATTTAGGCGATACATTTGAAAGTGATATTGGAAATTATTTTACTAATGCTAACCCAACTTACGCTAAAGCTATATATGATGAGTTGGGATATACTGATATAGATGGTAAGCCTGATGAATTATTTTGTGAAGTAAGGCAACATTATACACCATATCGCGGAAAAACAACG
>CAKPJO010000191.1 GCA_934162685.1 uncultured Bacilli bacterium
GTGTTACCGATGATAGTAAGTCAGTTGTTTACTTGAGACCTGAAACTGCTCAAGGTATGTTTGTTAACTTTAAAAATGTTATTCGTACTACTAGAAGAAAACTTCCAATTGGTATATGTAACATTGGTAAAGCATTTAGAAATGAAATCACTCCAGGAAACTTCACATTCCGTACGCGTGAATTTGAACAAATGGAAATGGAATTCTTCTGCAAACCAGGTACAGATTTAGAATGGTTTAGTTATTGGAAAGATTTTGCTAAAAAATTCTTAAATGATTTAGGATTATCTAATGATGTTTTAAGATTTAGAGATCACGAAAAAGAAGAATTAGCATTCTATTCTAAAGCCACAACGGATATTGAATATTTATTCCCATTTGGTTGGGGAGAATTATGGGGTATCGCTGATCGTACTGATTACGATTTAAAACGCCATATGGAATATTCAAAAGAATCTTTAGAATATCTTGATCAAGAAACTAACACAAAATTTATTCCATATTGTGTTGAACCATCTCTTGGTTGTGACCGTTTAGCATTAGCGCTTTTATGTAATGCCTATGATGAAGAACAACTTGAAAATGATACACGCGTTGTAATGCACTTAAATTATGCTTTAGCACCTTATAAAGCTGCGATATTACCATTATCAAAGCAATTATCAGCGCAAGCAAAAGAAGTTTATGCTTTATTAAGCAAACACTTCTCAGTTACATATGATGAATCACAAAGTATTGGTAAAAGATATCGTCGTCAAGACGCTATCGGAACACCATTCTGTATCACAATTGACTTTGATACTCAAAATGATAATTGTGTTACTATTCGTGAACGTGATTCTATGAAACAAGAAAGAATCAAAATTGATGATTTAGTCAATTATATTTCGGAAAAAGTATTTTTCTAATAAAAGAAAGGAGTGACATCGATGTTAGATGCTAATTTAATCGAAGAAGTATTAAAACGTGCGGATATCGTTGATGTTATTTCTTCTTATATTAATGTAATAAAAAAAGGCAATAGATATGTTGCTATTTGTCCATTTCATGATGATAAAAATCCTTCGATGATGATATCTAAAGAGAAACAAATTTTTAAATGCTTTGTATGTGGTGAAGGTGGTAACGCAATTACCTTTATTCAAAAATTTGAAAAGATATCATTTGAAGAAGCTGTACGCAAATTAGCGGATTTTATCGGATTTAAAGATGAAAGATTAAATGTAAAATCATCTTTTGGTAAAGTTGATGAAGAAAAAGAAAGACTTTATACAACTATTGAAGCATTAACAAAGTTTTATGAAATTACTTTATCGGCTAACGAAGGAAAAGATGGACGAGATTATTTAAATAACCGACAAATAGATGACAATATTATTAAACAATTCCGTATTGGATTTGCGCCAAATAATAGTTCATTATCTATTCAATATATGCAAGCAAGTGGCTACAGTTTAAAAGATATTCAAACTATTGGTGTAGCGGGTCATAATAATGGACAATTTATTGACCGTAATGCTGGTCGTGTAATATTTCCACTATTTGATCCTAATGGTCGGGTAATTGGCTATTCAGCGCGTCGCATTAAAGATAGTGATGAGGCTAAATATATTAACTCACCAGAAACCCCATTGTTCCAAAAAGGAAATGTTATATATAACTATCATAACGCTAAAAGAAGTTCAAGATTAGATGGATATTGTTATTTATTAGAAGGCTTCATGGATGTTATTGCTTTATATCGTGCTGGCGTTAATAGTGCAGTTGCTTTAATGGGAACGGCATTAACAAGTAATCAAGTGAATTTACTTAAACGTTTAAATGTGGAAATAAGAATTTGTCTTGATTCTGATAATCCAGGCCAAATGGCAACGATGAAAGTAATCGAAGCGTTTGATAAAGCAGGAATTAAATATCGCATTGTTAGACGTTCAACGGGACCAAAAGATGCTGATGAAATATTAGATAAATTTGGTAAAGATGCCTTATTAAAATGGCTTAATATTTTAGTTGATAAGATTCAATTTGTAATGAATTATTTCTTATTAAGCAATAAATTAGAAACGATTGATGATCGTAAAAAATTTGTTATTGATTTCTTGCCATATTTAGCAAGTATTAATAGCGAATTAGAATTAGAAGAATATGTGGCAAACATTGTTAAAGTAACGCATTTTGATCGTAAAACGATATTATCTACCTTAAATAAATATAAGAAAAATATGGTAAATAATAAAGATGAGCCATCTTCAACAATATTTGAAGTTCATCCAGAAAAAAGGTTATTAAGTCGCTTAGAATTAACTGAGCGCGCAATGGTATATCAAATGATGAACTCACAATCTGCAAGAAAATTCTATTTAGAAAAAGATGTACCAATATCTGATGATATTTTTATGAAAATCGCTAATTATATCATGGATTATACCAAAGAGCATGATAATATGTCGCCAAGTGATTTAATTAATTATGTTTCACTTAGTGATGATAATAATAAAGATCAAATCATTTCAGAAATAACATCTTTATCTTTAGAAAAAAGATATCCAATTTGTACATTTGAATTATTAAATGAATATTTGGATATCATTAATAAAGAAAGAGCAAAAAAATATGAACAGTTTATTCTTGATAAGTCTACTGAAGGAAAATCTGAACAAGAACAGTTAAAGATTTTACTTGAGTATGGTAAAAAAATGGAAAAACGTTTGTATGAAAATAAAAAGGAGAATTAATTATGGCAAAGAAAAAAGTAACAGAAAGCGCCGATTTAGAAACTTTAGATCAAATTAAAGAAAGACTTCTAAAAAAAGGCCAAGAAGAAGGACACCTTGATCAAAAAGAAATATTTGATGCAACAAATCATTTAGATTTATCAGATATTGATATTGAAAATTTATTAGAGTTTTTTACTGATAATAACATTGATATAAATGATAATAGTGAAGATGATGTTGATGATGACAATATTGATATTGATGAAGCAAAGTTAAATGATAATTCTTCTCTTATTGATTCAGATTTATTTGATGAATGATCATATGTTAAAGAAAA
>CAKPJO010000192.1 GCA_934162685.1 uncultured Bacilli bacterium
CGACAAAGCAATCGATAAAAAGATTACTCGCATTGATCTTACTATTGGCGAAAAGTGTACAAAAGTAAATGCAATTAATGTCTATGCTGATGCAAAAGCAGCACCAACTACTTTAATTGGTTCCTTCACTGATTATGCAACAAATAAGACAATCTCATTGGATGTTTCAGCAAAAACAACCACAGATTTATTCTATAAAATTGAATTTGATATGCTTGCCGGTGCTAATGGCAATTTAGATATTGGCCAGATTGACTTTTATGTTAATGAGGATACTCCTCAAAAAAAATTAGATCGTATCGTTGTTTCTGGATTTGATACAAGCACATTCTATTACGTTGGAGACGCAATCAAAGCAAGTGATATTACAGTGACAGGTGTATATGAGGACAACACCGAAGTGGCAATCGAAACTGGTTATACTGTAGATCCAGAATTACCATATACTCTTACCTCGAGTGACGTGGGCTCTAAAACAATTACAATCACTTATGAAGGTTTAATTAGTGCTGTTACTATTATTGTAAAAGAAAAACCAACCGATTTAGTTCTATCCGAGATTAAGATTACTGAGGGTGAAAATGTTAAGAAAACTTACTATGTTGGTGATAGTGTTGATACTACTGGTTTAACAGTTACTGCTGGTTATTTATCTGAATCAGATCCAAGCCATGAATCTTATGTTGATGTTACCGACAAAGTTACTTGGTCTTTAGATACATCAGCAATTAATGCAGAAACACATTTGACTGCAACTTATATTGAAGGTGAAATTACTGAGACAACTTATATTATTGTTGCTGTTGTAGCAGCACCAACTTACGTTGTTGATAAATTAACTGCGAATGACTTGACTGCCACGAACTCAACTTATACTGATTTTAAAGATGTTACTTCTACATCGGGAATCAAATATGCAGGTAATAGCGCAAAAAATGGTTCTAATATTCAATTAAGATCTAAAAATAGTGATTCTGGTATTGTCTCTACAACCGCCAAAAGAATTCTTACTAAAGTTGAAGTTGAATGGGGTACTGGCAATGCATCAGGCAGAACTATTGACATCTATGGATATAACGCTGCTTTCAATAATGCAACCGAATTATATGATACAAAAGCTGTAAAATTAGGCTCAATTGTAACACCTTCTACATCTTTTGAAGTTCCAGCCGGTACTAAATATGCTTATGTTGGTATTCGTTCTAATAGCGGGGCTATTTATTTAGCAAGTATTTCCTTTACATGGGATATTAGTTCTGAAGCTAATTCCTTTATTGATATGTGGAGCCAAATGCGTGCTGACGGTACAAATGGTATTTGTGATTACTTAAATGGCTCACAAGATTCTAGTGAGTTAGATACATTACTTGAAATGTATAATGATTCTTCTTTAATTGATGCAGCGGATAAAGCAATTATTAATGATGCTGCAGATGGTGAAAATAATACTATTGGAAACTCCATCCTTTACATTGCCGCTTATAAAGCTGCTCATACAAGCAATAATGCAGGAATGAATAATGCTTATCATGCTGTAACAAATAACATTTCCTTTATTCTCATTATTAGTGTTATTGGTTTATCTTCTGTTCTTGGATATTATTTCATTCAAAAACGTAGATTAGCAAAATAAATACTTAAAAAATAGTTAACTAAAAAAGGGCCTGTAGTAATTAATCACTACAAGTCCTTTTTATGTTTTTGAGATTTTTTTATTTGCTTAACATTCTTTTTTTATTAATGAAATAGTAACCAAGGATTGATCCTAATCCAATAATACCTATGATTAAAACAAATGAAACACTATTGCTATTAGCCAAATTGGACATAATATTACTTCCAGAAGAATTTTTTGCCATATGAGCAGCGTAGGCTTCCATATAACTTAATTTTGCTTCTGCATTGACTTTAACAATGTTACCATTACTATCTAAATCTTCAATTTCGGCTCTAGAGAATAAAACTTGATCTCTTTCAGAAAGTCCGTTTAATAATTCTCTAACTGAAGCTGCATCATCATAATTAGTACAAGAATCTAATTGACTTAATTCATCTAAAAGAATGGTTAAATCCTCGCTATAAACTAAATTGTCATAATAAGTAATAGAGTTAACAGTCAATCTTGCAGCACTTGAACTGCTTGCGTCAATAACAATCACAAAATCCGTAATATCTACTAAATTGGCTTCAATCTTAAATTCTATGCCGTTTGTACCTGTGTCAATTGCTGTGGTGTTAACTAATGTATAAGTTTTTCCACCATTGTTAGAAGATAGAACATAAGCATTACCTGCAACTGCATCAGTTGCTTTTAAATCAAGAGAGATAAAACCATTATAGAATTCAGCATGCAATGCAATCATACCAGTGGTAGTTGTGCTTGCACCTTCAATTGCACTAGCAATGGTCGAATCTAAAGTAGCTTTTGATTTGTTGTTAGAATTAAATCCAACACAATTAGAATTACCACCAATGTTTGTATTCATTTTTAATTCACCAATGGTAAAATCATAACTTGTATAGCCAGTACCAATTCCAGAAACGGTAGTGGCATTTTTTACTAATGAATCAAATGTAGTTCTTGCTGTTGTTAAGGTTGTATAGTTTGTAACTAATTCTTTTTCAGCAGTTAATAATTCCTCGTAAGCTGCTTCAGCTTTTTCAATTGCCTTCATGGAAGTTAATGAGGCTTCAACAGTTCCAATTGAATTGATGAGTTCAATAACTGCATTTACTTTATTTTGATCAATAATAATATCTTTTTTTGCATATTGGACAGTAATTCCATAAATATAAGCTCTTTTCGCACCTGTACCGATTTCAATATCTTGAGTTTTAGAACTTGAAATATCAAAGGTATATTCAGTTGCAGTTGTAGTTAAAGAAACTTTATCTAAATCATTGACATATAATGTAGCGGCATCTGAGCCATATGCTTTTGCACTAACAATTACGTTTGTGACATAGTAATCATTGCTATCTAATTGTAATTTGACACAGCCTGAAGCACTTGATGAACCAAGTTTTAAAGTTTCAGTGGCTGAGCCATAAGC
>CAKPJO010000193.1 GCA_934162685.1 uncultured Bacilli bacterium
GTTAGGATTATTTGGTAGCCAAGTAATTCCATCTGTTGTTCGTTTAGATGCTTTAAATAACTTCAACTTTGTAACAATTATTACTTTATTTGATTCTATTTCAATTATTAATGGTACAACCGTATTTATTTGGAAATTTATAGTTTTATTCGCATTAGGATTATTAGGATATATAATTGGCTCTACCAAATTTGTTAAAAAAGATTTACCATTATAGTAAGGAGTGAATTTTATGTTTGATTTTAAAAAATTATGTAGCGAGTATGAAAAGTTATCTACTATTGAAAGAGGCGCTTTATTAGCGGAAAAGTCAGCAGTAGTATTAGCTAAATTGCATACTCTAAATATTGAAGAGATTGATCCAATTGAAACTTATGTTGCCTTTATTTTAGGGGCGATAGTGTCCGATGGAGTAATTGATGAAAAGGAATATTTATTAATGTATCCAGCATTAGTAAAAACATTCGGAAATGATTTTGATTTCCAAACAATTAAAACGTCATTTAAGAAAGATAAAGAAGGTCGCTCAATGATTAAAAAATATAATCAAGACATGATTAAAATAATTTCTTATTTAGATGAGTCGTTAGTAGCGGATTTAATTTCTTTATGTTTATTAATTGTTAGCGTTGATGGAAAAGTTACTTTAAAAGAACGTCATTATATTAAAAAATTATGTAAATAATTTCATCTAAAATCTATCGAAATATTTAAAAGTATGTTATCATTAATTCAATATGAGTTTTAAGGAGTGAATTTTATGTCCAATATTGTTATATCTACTGATAGTACTGCTGATTTATCGCCAGAATTAATTGCTAAACACAAAATATCTATTGCACCATTACATGTTATTTTGGGTGAAGAAGATTATCTTGATGGTGTTAATATTACACCGCAAATGATATTTGATTATGTGGCTAAAACAGGTGTATTACCAAAAACAAGTGCTTGTTCAGTTGAACAATATTTGACATTATTTGCTGAATTATTAAAAAATAATGATGAAGTTATCCATTTTGACATTTCCACAGATTGTTCTTCTAGTGGCGTAAATGCAAAATTAGCTGCGGAATCATTTAATGGTAAAGTACATGTTATTGATACCCGTCAATTATCAACAGGACAAGGATTACTTGTTATGAAGGCTGTTGATTTAAGAGCAGAAGGAAAATCCGCTAAAGAAATCGTGGATTATATTGAAAGTATTAAAAATAAAACACAAACATCTTTCGTTGTTGATACTACCGATTACTTATGTAAAGGTGGAAGATGTAGTTCAGTTGCTAATTTAATGGCTAATATATTTAAAATTCACCCATCAATTGATATGAAAGATGGTAAATTAGGTGTTAAGAAAAAATATCGTGGCAAATTAAAAAGTTGTATTGCTAAATATGTTGATGATTTAGCAGAAGAATATAAAGATTATGATGATACTCGTGTGTTTATTACGCATGCATCTTGCGGCAATGATATTGTTGATTGTATTAAAGAAAAACTTCAACAAGAGTTTAAATTTAAAGAAATCATCGTCACAGTTGCGGGATCTGTTGTTACTAGCCATTGTGGTCAAGGAACTTTAGGAGTTTTATTCATTCGTAATTGAGAAAATATCAATAATTTGTTAGAATATTTTTGAAAGGAGAAGAAAAAGATATGGCAAAAAGAAAATCAAAAAAGAGTTTTGGTGGAGTTGCAAATTTATGCTTGGCATTATCATTCTTATTAGGTGTAGCCACATTTGTTATGACATTCTTTGCGGGAATACAAATTGACTTATCATTTACTAAACTTAATGTTTCATTTCCTGAAATATTCTTTGGAAGTAGTGAAAGTTTTGGAAGTGCAACGCTTCAACTTCATAAAGGCGCTATTTTACCATTCATTGCTTACATAGTTGTGTTTGTTGCGGCATTATTAATTGTATTAGCAGTGGTTATGAAAAAAGCAAGTTTTGTTAAATTGTTTGCTTTTGTATGTGGTGCTTTGATGATTGCAGGTGGTATTGTTATTTTATGTACACCATCAATATTTGCATCTGTAAACGAACTTGGTGATTCATTAAAAATTACACAAAATGCTATTGGCTTAATTAGTGGTATACTTGCTATTTGTGGTGGCGTATTATCAGTATTTAGTTTAATTGCAAATAAATTATTTAAATAATTGTAAAAATTATAAATTGAATTTATAGACTATGGGTTAAAATCCATAGTTTTTTTTTGCACTGAAATTTCATTTTTATATTAAAAATAATATTAAATTTTCTCAACCAAAATGTATAAATTACGACATAAATTGGATTTATTGGAACTTTTTTGATTATATATTTGAAATCGATTACATAAAATAATGTATAAAAAATTTATTGACAAGCCAAAATTACATATGGTAAGATAGCGGCAATTAAAATTTACGGGACGATTGACTGTCCTAAGAAAGGAATAATTTTTATGAAAAGGAACAATTTTTTGTTACTCTCAATTTTTGCTATCACTTCGTTAGCATCTTGTGGCGGAGGAGGTGAAGGAAAAGGTGTTTACACTTATCGCAACTACACTATGGTATCGCCGTCTAACTGGAATGAATTAACTTATCAAGACGATAACGATACTCAAATTATGTCACAAATCGGCAGTGCATTCTTTAGTTTCGATTATAAGTTTGATAGTGATGGAAAGATTATTGATAATGATTTCACTGTTAACTATGATGCCGCAACTAAGCTTGAAGATGTTACCAAGACTTATGCTGGTAATGAAAAGTGGGGTATCCCTGCTGGCTCACAATCCGCTAGGGCGTATAAGATTACTTTAAGACAAGACTTAAAATGGGACGATGGAACTAAGATTGACGCATCTGATTTCGTTTATACCATGAAGGAACAATTAGCGCCAGAATTTAAAAACTATCGTGCTGATTCTTTCTATACAGGTGCTAATGTTATCCATAACGCTAAGAACTATTTCAATAATGGTCAAAAGGCATTAGCATCACCTACTGAAGTTATTACTAATGATAAAT
>CAKPJO010000194.1 GCA_934162685.1 uncultured Bacilli bacterium
ATCAAGAATAACTCTTTCTTTTTCATCAATATCAACTTTATCACCAACAACTAACTTAATCTTTTTATGGCGAAATAATCCCCTTGGTTTCACATCAAGAGAATTATTATCTTTAGTTAGTACATTATAAGTACCATATTTAGATGATAAAATTATTGCTTCCATATATTTTATTTTTTCTTGAACAAACGGCTAAATAACGATTTCTTTTCTTTTATTAAATCTGGATTACGTAAAATACGTTCAATATCTTTACGCATATCTTTTACAGTTTTATATCTTTCTTGTGGATTTTTCTTACAAGCTTTTAAGATAATTCTTTCAATTTCTTTTGGAGTTGAAGGAATATATTTTCTTGGAGAAGGAAATTTATCTTTAATATGACGAATAGCGACACTTACTGGTGTATCATCTTCAAAAGGCACACGCCTTGTAATTAATTCAAAAAATGTAACTCCCAATGAGTAAATATCACTTTGATATGAGGCTTGTTGTCCACGTGAAATTTCAGGAGCAAGATAATGTACAGATCCAATAATAGTTTCGCTACGTGTTAATCGCGCTGAATTTTCAAAAGTAGCAATACCAAAATCGCCCAACTTAATAGTTCCATCCGCGGTTAAATAGACGTTTTGTGGTTTAATATCACGATGAATTACACTATGTTCATGAGCATGAGCAACCGCAGAAGTAAGTTGATACATGATATCGCAAGCTTCTAAGAATCCGATACTTCTTTTATCTAAAATATCACGTAAATTTTGACCATTAATATATTCATTAGCCATGTATGGCCTTCCTTCATATGTGCCTAAATTTATTACTCTAACAATATTAGGATGTGATAAAGACGCCGCAGCACGGGCTTCTCTTTCAAAACGCGATAGGTTAATTGGATTACCCATCATATCTCCTTTAATAATTTTTATAGCAACAGGTTTTTTAGTAATTATATCAGTTGCTCCATAAACAACAGACATTCCGCCTTCACCTATTTTACGTTCAATACGATAACGATCATCAATCAAATCATTAATATTCATCTTTTTGAACCTCCCAAACTGCAACACAGGCATTATCTTTACCACCATTTTTTATAGCGGCATCAATTAATAAATCGCATTTTTCATAGATACTCATTGATGTAGTTAAAATAGTAAGCATTTCTTCTTCACTTACAGAATTATATAATCCATCCGAACAAAGTAATACTCGGTTATTATTGTAACGATAATAATCAATTTCAAAATCTAAATTTTTATAAAGTCCTAAAGCATTAGTAAGAATATGACGTTGTGGATGTTTATCCATGTCTTCTAGTTTGATTCTGTTGGTATGATATAAATAATTAACATATGTTTCATCTTCTGTTAAATGAATAACACTATCATCAATGATATAAGCTCTAGAATCGCCAACGCTAACAATAAATAGTGATTTCTTTCTTATTAGTGCAAGTGTTAATGTCGTTCCCATTTTAGAAAACTTTTCATCCTTGTTTGCTAAATCAAAAACTGCTTTGTTCGCTTTTTTAACAGTTTTTCTTAAAAAATTTCTAACATCCATATTATTTAAAAATCTATCTATCTTACGAAACTCAGAAGTTATAACTTCACTAGAGATATTTGCAGCCACATCACCTTTATTATGTCCACCCATACCATCACAAACTAGTAGTAACGCATCACCACTAGCGTTAGTCATTGCCATAGCAACATCTTCATTGGTTTTACGAACAATACCTATGTCAGTTTTATAACAATAAAATCCTACTCTCTCATTCATTTTCTTGATGTTTGGCACGAAGTTGTCCACATGCTGCATCAATATCCGTACCAAATTCCTTTCTTATGGTTGCAGTAACACCATTTTTGGTTAATCGATCTAAAAACGCATGAACATTATTCGAACGTTGATATCCATGTTCATCAACAGCATTATATGGTATCAAATTCACGTATGCCAACGTTCCTTTTATTAATTTTGATAGTTCATCTGCATGTTCCGTTTTATCATTAACATCTTTTAGTAAAATATACTCAAATGTTACACGTCTTCCGGCGATTTTTTCGTATTCTTTTACCGCTGGAATTAACTTTTCTAATGGATACGCACGATTTATTGGCATAATGCGTGAACGTATCTCATTATTTGGAGCATGAAGAGATATAGCTAAATTGATTTGTAGCCCTTCGTTTGCGTATTTGATAATCTTATCTGGTAATCCACATGTTGAAACTGTTATGTGTCTTGCGCCAATAGCAAATGCTTTAGGGTGATTTAGTATTCTTACAAAGTCCATAACATTATCATAGTTATCAAATGGTTCTCCTGTACCCATCACTACAACGTGGGTTACATGTTGATTATTACCTTCACTAGCAAGTAAATCATTCATAACAAGTACTTGCCCAACCATTTCTTCAACTGTTAGATTTCTTTTTCTTTTTAGAAGTCCGGATGCGCAAAATGTGCAACCCATATTACATCCAACTTGTGAAGAAACACAAATGACATTACCATAATTATAACGCATTAATACTGTTTCAACTTTATCGTCATCTTTCATATTAAGTAAGCATTTGATTGTACCATCACTACTAACTTGTTTTAAAAATATTGTTGGCTTTGTAAGTTCAAAATCTCTTTTTAAAACTTCACGAAATTTTAATGAAACATCTGTCATTTCATCAAATGTAGTAGCCTTCTTTTCATAAATCCAAGTGTATAATTGTGTTGCTCGATATTTCTTTTGATCAAGCGATAGCATTAATTCTTCTAATTTGTGTATTTCTTGTCCGTATAAATTAATCATTCATATCACTAACCTTTCTATTATTTTAGCAAATAATAGAATCAATTCATAGACATAAACAATGAAAAATTCATCTTTTTATGTTTAAAATTATCAATTAAATTTTTAAATATAAATTAAAAAGCTAAGAATTTTAGTGCTTTAAACTTCCGCGGGGTTGACCACCACCTTTAAACTTCCGCGGGGTTTTTTATACTTTGTCA
>CAKPJO010000195.1 GCA_934162685.1 uncultured Bacilli bacterium
GTTTTAACAAAAGTTTTGACATTTGGGTTATTAAGTAGATATTATGGATTACTTGAACAATCTGATCGTCAAGCAATTGCAAAAAAATTTAAATTATCTGATAATGTATTAAAGCAAATTTTAAAGAATTTAACATTTATTCGTAATATAAGTGCCCACATGGATAGAATTTATAGTTTTAGAAGTAAGCATTATATTAAGTTCAAATTGATTGATAAGAAGTATGCAAGCGAAGATAAATCAACTAATTTATATATGATGATAAAGTGTATGGAAAAATTACTAAGTTCAGAGTATGCTACTAATTTTAAAAGTGAAATTAATAAGGAAATATCTAATTTTGAACATAGTTTAAATTCTGTTGATATTAATGATGTGCTTAATATAATGGGTTTTCCAGTGAATAAAAGCCAGAATTAAACATATAATATAATTGAGTGGTACTTAGAAAACTTTAGAAGCTCTAAGTCATTCAATGCCTAGTGTTCTTAATGAATACTAGGCATTTTTGCATTTACTGTACAACTTGCACTACTTTTGAAATTATATGGTAGTATAGTTGCAAAAGAGGTATTAAATGCAAAAAATAACTATGAAAGAATTTCAAGATAAAAGTAATATTGAAATTATTAAAGAACTTATGAAAAAAAATAAAGAATATATTACTTCTAAAGAACTTGATATGTTTGATTTACATAGAATGTATTTATCAATTATACAAGATAAGGGTATTATAAAAAGGTATTTATATTTATGTTAATATAAAAAAAGATAATTATTATATTTTTTGTTTAAGTATGCCTAATGTAATATTTTCTCACATGATAGTTTTATATTTTCATGGATTATCTAAAAAAACACCAAATTGTATGTATGACATAACAGTAAAAAGGAGTTACGATAGTACTCATTTAAGAAAACAGTTAACTAATATTTGGCAAGAGGGTGGTATAACTGATGGAAAAGAATATGCTATATTAACTAATAAAATTTATAAAGAATGGTCTAGTATGATAACAAAACTCAGGAGAAGACATAGAAAAAATTTAGGAGAAAGTGTAATTACTAAACAAAACCGACTATAAAGATGAATTAGAAATTGAAACGAAGTAAAACTTATTACAAATTTGAGTTTTATATATAATGAATTAATTTTTATGTACTCTAATTAATATTTAGTATCAAAGGGGTATAATTAAATTGCATTCAATTAGTGCACAGAAATGTGGATTTTCATTTAATTAAGTGCGTCTTTTATTGGAGACTTTTTTAATTGTTATAGTTTAATTAAATTTCTATTTCAAAAAACTTAAATATTTGACTTTATTGGAATTGAAAAAAATTATCATGATAATATTTACAACAAGTTAAAAATATAGTATATTGTTTTTAGTGAAAATAAGTAAAATACATTAGAAAATATTAGTAATGTGTTTTACTTTTTTTATATGGAGGAGAGTATATGAGATTATCAAAAATTAATACAAAAATAACTGATGAGTATTTGAAAAGTAGTGTGGAAAGTTTATACTTTGATCGTAAAAGAGGTAAAATTAAACCATTAGATTTAGCAAATACTATAGCAGCTTTTGCAAATGCCAATGGTGGTGTTGTAGCGGTGGGAATTACTGATGATGGTAAATACGAAGGCTTAAATATTTATGGAGAAGATGTAATTAATAATATTCAAAAATGTGTAGTAAATTTTTTATCTCCGTTACCATTATATAAACCAGAAATAATTAATATAAAAAATGATAAAGGCATTAATGACATTATAATATTATTCCATATTTTACCAGCAACAGATTATATAATAAGAAATGTAAAAGATGAAGTATATTTAAGACAAGGGGATTCTTCAGTTAAACTTAATTCTAATCAAATAAGAAGTCTTGAATATGATAAAAATCAAAGAAATTTAGAAAATGAAATTCTTTATGAATCGGGAGTCGAAGATATTGATGAAGAAACACTAAGATATTATAAATTTTTAATTAATGCAGATGATTTATCTAATGAGAAAGTTTTAATTGCAAAAGGATTTTTGAAAAATGTAAATAATAAGTTATGCTTTACTAAAGCGGGTATGTTACTTTTTGGTAAAAATCCAAGTTTATATATGCCAAGTGCTAGAGTAAGAGTTGTTAAATTCGAAGGTAATACTTTTGAAGTTGGAGAGAATTTTAATGTTATTAAAGATAAGACTTTTGATAAATGCTTATATAAAGTTATTAATGAAGCAAAAGAATTTATTAGTTCACAGTTAAGAGAATTTACAAAATTAAATTCTAATGGAGTTTTTGAAACAATACCAGAATATCCACAGTTTTGTTGGTTCGAAGGACTAGTTAACGCTATTACTCATAGGGATTACTCTAATACAGGTGAGTATATTTTAATTAAAATATTTAATGATCGTTTAGAAATATCAAGTCCTGGTTCTTTAGGAGGATTTGTAACGATTGATAATATGAAAAATGAAAGATATTCAAGAAATCCCTTAATATCTCGTACATTAACTGAATTTGGCATAGTTAGAGAACTTAATGAAGGAGTAAAAAGAATATATAAGGAAATGGACAATATTCATTTAAATGAACCTAAATATTCAGTAATTAATAATCATTTAGTATTATTAGTTTTAGAAAATAACATTGAAGTAAGAAGTAAAATTCAAAATAATAGTATGTTAAAAAAAGATAAAATTAAAGAGTGTTGGAATACGTTAAATTATCAAGAACAAAAAGTAATGCAAATGATTTATGATAAGGGTAGTGTTACATCATTAGATGTTGCTATTTTAATTGAAAGAGGTAAAACTACTGCAATTAAACTCTTAAATAAATTACAAGAAAAAGATTTAGTTGTATGGACGGGAACATCAAAGACAGACTGTTATGGAAACTATATTTTAAAACTATAATATATAATTTTAATTATATATAGCACCAATTCGTTTGAATTGGTGCGTTCACAACTGTTCAGAGCTGTTCACAACTGTTCAG
>CAKPJO010000196.1 GCA_934162685.1 uncultured Bacilli bacterium
CTGTAGCATCTTCTAAAATATCCTTTGGCATTAAATGTCTTTCATAAGTATACTCTCTTATATTTTTAATTTCTTCACTATTAACATCTGCAAATCCCACTAAAGGTTCTCTCCAAGTAGTGGAAATACTCTCTTGCTTTTCATATTCTTTAACAAAGTCTTTTATATATTTTTTTATTAAGTCTTTCATAAAACCCCCACCTATTCTTAAAATTAAAAAAGCACCTTTTACAAAGATGCTTTAATTTATGATTGTTATTTTTCTTTTTTCTGAATTGTTCCATAAAGTTAATCCTTATTTTTCTGTGTATTTTAATAATCTATCAAATGTGCCTGTATAGTCATTAGTGGAATAGAAACCCTCTAATGTATTACGATAGTTACGTACAGTTTGATTTAAGTAGTTAGCCCAACAACCTTCCGAATCAATCCAGTCACCATCTTTTAAATACCACCAGTCACCTGGAGTTTGATATTCTGCTCCATCGATGAATATTTCTAAGTTTTGTGGATCTTTTCCTTCGTTAACATCTTGTTTAACTAATTCAGAAGCAATTGATTTTTGGTTTGGAATAATTGTTCCAGCTTCAGCAAGAATTCTTTGTCCTTCTTCTGTTGTAGCAAATTTTGTGAATAAATAACCAGCATTTTTAATTGGTGATTTACTCCATACGCACCAAGCATTTGAGCCACTATGTGCTCCCTTGATACCTTCAACTGTTACATTATCATTTGCATCAAATTCTTTATACATTAACATTGGAGCCACATCCCAACTTCCTTCATCCATTGCATCACGGAAGTCTTGGACACAAGCACGAATATCAACGAGCATTGCCACGTGCTTATTTGAGAAATAGCCAGCACGACCATCAGTAGAGAATATAGCCGGGTTAGGAGAAATCTCTTTATTCATGATTTTCACTTGTGCATTACCATATTTTTCATTTTCTGCTGGAGTATATGTTGTTACCTCATTACGCATGATTTGATTATTTTTGGTAATACCCGCTTCTTTTCCACCTGCAAGTTTATAAGGTACTATTTCCCAGAATATATCAGTAACACCTTTTTCACTAGCATAATAGTGATTGCTATCTTTTATTCCTGATAAGGACATATATTCGCTAAATGCGCGGCGTTGAGAAGGTAATACTACACATTTACTAGCTAAATCATCAGTTAAGAAGAATTTATCTTCATAAGAAATAATTTCGTCTGTCGCGTAAGAATTATTATTAACAGTTAACGCTTCTTTTACTTTATAGTTAACAGTAGCGTCCGCTAAAGTGAAAGTATAATAACCACCATTATATTTAGAATCAGAAGAATCTAAGTATTGAATACAATCGCCACCAACAGAGAAGCCATAATTAAACCACCAAGATGTCAAGAAACCTTCTTTACAACCTGCTGCTTTATTTTTTGGGTTGGATTGTAATTTATTAGCAAGTTCTGCACATTCTTGCCAACTCATTTCTATTTTGTTATTAAAATAATATTTCCCATCGCTATATTTAAAATATGCTTTCTTAGGGTATGTAGTTTTATTAGCGCTATTATAGGCATCAATATCTTTTTCATAAATTGATATTTCTTTAACATTAGCGTTAGCTAAGAATGTTTTATTATAATAAATAGCGGTTGAACCAGTTCCCTTAGGAATTCCATAGTAATGAGCATTTTCACTATTAGATGTTGTTGTTACTGGATCGTATTTATATCTTCCAACTCCGCCTTCAAACATATCTGCAAGTTGACTTTGCATATTAAGTTCAGGATATTTACTATTAATATAAGGATCTAAATTCTCCATAAATCCTAAAGTAACGAATTGCTTATAATATTCATCTGAAGCTAAGAAAACATCTGGACCTTGTCTACTAGCAAGGGTGGTTTTCATTTTTTGTTCCCATCCACTCGCGGCATATGGAACAAACTTAGCACTAATATTATAATCTTTGTACTTTTCATTAAAAGCACTTACTAATTGTTCCATCCTCGTTCTTTCATCACCATCACAATACCCCCATACTTTAATTTTTGTACCTTCTTTTGATACCATTAGATTTCCATCTGAGTCAAACGAAATATCTTCTCCTGAATCATTAGAATTACAACCAGTTAATGCTGTTAAAGCAATTAACATCGATATCAATAAACCTTGTTTTTTCATAATGTTTCCTCCATTAATTATTTATTTAGAAGGCTAAATAATTTATTATTAGCCTCGTCTTCCGTTAAAAGTTTATAATTTGAAAATCTTGCAGTTGCAGAATATGAGCAAATTCCAATAATGCTTTCTTCTACATAATCATCAATTGACGTGACTGAATGTAGTTCAATTTGTTCTTTTGGGACAAATGCCTTATTCTCTAGTGTTATTTCACTAGTATTAGCAAAACATAATTCATCATTAACTAAGAAACCTAATGTATCTCCATTACGGAAAAGCGCTAATTTAACACCGTACTTTTCAAAATCATCACTAGGATTAACAAAATCTTCGTTAGTGTAAGTTCCGCCTTTTTCCACTGTCCAGTTCCAACTTAAGTTATCTAAAGAACGTTGTGTTACACCAAATCGACCTTTTTCATTTTTCTTAACATAAAGTGTGAATCTATTTTGAAAGAAATATGTTGTTAAGCCAATTTTCGGACTATCACTTTTATTTCCGCCAATTGCATCAATAAACATTTCAAAATAATAATTTGTTCCACTAAAGTCTTTGATAAATGCAATAGAAGACTGGGAATTAGAATTTAACAATACACTACCAGTTCCATCAGCTTTGTCATTACTTAAATCAAAGCCATAATTTGGGAAATACATATCATTTTCTCCAAAAAATTCACCTTCTGGAGTAATATTTTGGGGACTATTTGCTTCACCTTTTTTAATTGGAACCCAAGTATGTGGTGTCGCTTGGAATGCTAATTTTTTAGTTGTTCTAATTCTAAATGTTGCTGTTTCACTATCACTAGTACTAGGGACACGATTATATGC
>CAKPJO010000197.1 GCA_934162685.1 uncultured Bacilli bacterium
TGTTAATAGTTGTTTTTATTGTTCGCTTTATGTGCTTTAAAGATGTTCAAATATTTGGTGATACAAGTAAATTCATTGATTTAGCAACTGTATTAAATCCACTTATGAACCCTGCGATTGGCATAATATCTAACTTCTTGATATGGTTCGAAATTACCGCTTTTTTACTAGTGGCTATGCGTCCTTTTTATCATTTTAGGACAATGAAATATCTTGTTAAGTTTGTGGCATTACCAATATTTGTATTATGCGGATGCTTTATGGAACCAATCCTTTTTATGTCACAAGGTTTTGGGTTTTATAACGAAGTAGGTAAAGTTACACTATTATCTATTCTATATCCTATTGAAATTGGACTTGGACTAGCGCTATCTATATATTACTGGTTTAAAAATGCTTATGCTCGTGATTTAAAAGAAAAGGATCCTACTTTATTAGCACTTGGTTCTAACCTAAGTGTCAAATCAAGATTTTTACCAAGAAATTATGATTTAAAAAATTTAAATTGTACAAGTAGCAATGAATCCATTATTAGTTTTGAAGAGAAAAATGATGGAGATATGAAAATTAAAGCCAATAAAAAAGGCAAAGCATATATCAATATAGTTGCTAATGATGGTGAAATTAATAAACGTATACTAATTAATGTTTTTGAACGTGAATTAGTAGAAGAGATGAAATATAACAAATATGATTCATTAAGAAAAGTGACTAAGAAAGATATTATGACAATAATAATTTCATTTTTACTAATTAACATTGCTACATTACCACCATATTTTATGCGCAGTGTGTTTGGTGAAGTAAGTTCTTTAATTCACATCTTAGACATTAACTTTACACATCGTTTAGTTTTGTATGTAACAGTCCTAATTTTCCCATTTGGAATGTATTTTGGACTTAGAAACAAGCATAAAGATGTTATTCATTTCGCACTTAATATTGTATCATTAGGGACATTAATTGGATTTATGGCTTTTTATAAGTATGATTCATTATTAGAACCATGGGCTTGGCCATTCCATTTGTGTAATACTGCAATGTTTTTAATGCCAATATGCTTAATTTTTAAACCAAAAAGATTATTTTATTTCACATATTTTATTAATGTGTTAGGCGCATTAATTGCAATGTTAATGCCAAATTACTCACACGTATTAAATGCAATGGACCCAAGAATATTTCAATTCTGGTATAATCACGCAATAGCATTTGGAATGCCTTTATTATGTGTCGCTTTAAAGCAATTCCAAAGACCAAAATTAAAACAATTTTATTATTCAATGGCCTGGTTCTTTGGGTATTTCGTAATTGCCTTATTTATGAATGTTTTGTTTTCCGCAATGGGACACAAAGTAGATTACTTCTTTATTAATTCTGATTTTGTTGCTGATAAATTAGGAACTTGGGCAGAAAATTTATTTGATATAACCGCTTCGCTTCAAGTAGGAAAATATACTTTAACATTCCACCCGCCATATCAATTAGCATTCTTCATTGTGTATGTGTTATTAGGTATAGTTGTTTGGTTTGTATATGAATTAGGATTTAATATTGCTGATTCGCATTATGAATTAATGACAAAATTAAAAGCAATTAAAGTTGATCAATTAGCGCTTAAATCTGCGCTTAACGGAAGGAGCTTAGATGAACCTATGGATAAAGATGCTGGCGTAAAATTTGAATTAAAACATTTTTCTAAAAAATATGCTTCTAGCAAAGTATATGCAGTAAAAGATGCAAATTTAGAAGTTCATGGCGGAGAAATATTTGGATTCTTAGGACCTAATGGTGCTGGTAAATCCACAATTATTAAAAGTACTGTGGGCATTCAACCTATTACTGAAGGTAGTATTGAAATATGCGGTTTTGATTGTGCTAAACAACCAGTACAAGCTAAAAGTTTAATTGGTTTTGTTCCTGATCATTATGCTTTATATGAAAAATTAACTGGTAGGGAATATCTAAACTATATAGCGGATATTTACGAAGTATCAAAAGAAGACCGCGATGAAAGATTAAATAAATACATTAAGTTATTCCAATTAGAAAGTTCCATTGATAATAAAATTAAAACATATTCACATGGTATGAAACAAAAGATTACTATTATGGCGGCCTTAGTCCATAATCCAAAAGTTTGGATTCTTGATGAACCTTTAACCGGATTAGATCCAACAAGTATTTTCCAAGTTAAAGAATGCATGAAGCAACATGCCGCTGAAGGAAATATCGTATTCTTTAGTTCGCATATTATTGATATTGTTGAAAAATTATGTCAAAGAATAGCAATAATTAAAAAAGGTAAAATTTTATGTGTCAAAACAGTAGCTGAAATTGAACAAAGTGGAAAATCACTTGAAGAGTTTTATCTTGAAACAATTGGCGAGAAACTAGAGGAAAAATAAAATGAAAAAATTAAAAGCCCTAGTTTTAATGCAAATAAGAGACAAACTGGATTTCAGTTGGTGGAAAGATAAGAAAAAACGTATTCAAACAATAGTATTAAGCATTGTGAAGTTTTTGGTTACAACTATTTTTAGTGCGGGAATATTATTTTTGGTTCAGTTTTTAAATGTTTTTGCTTATTCTGAAATAATAGATGTTATGATTGTTTTCTTTGTTATAATGTTTGCTTTTTCAATTATATCTTGCACATTTGGCTTGTTGAAAAGTTTGTATTTAGCGGATGATAATAAAGTGTTAACGACATTTCCTGTTTCTGGTGGAACTTTATTTTTTTCTAAATTAATTGTTTATTATTTTTATGAATTAAGAAAAAGTTTAGATTTACTTGCACCTGTCACATTAGCATTTTTAATAACAGCATTTAATAACTCTATAATTTCTATTGCCCCATTCTTTTGGATGTGGATTCCGCTGCTTTTTATAATTTTATTACCAATTTTAATTGCTTCGTTTTTATCAATTCCAGCACTTTATATAAATCGATTCTTTAAAAAATATTCTGTTGTCGAGTCAATTGTTTTATTGATTTTAGTT
>CAKPJO010000198.1 GCA_934162685.1 uncultured Bacilli bacterium
CTTTTGATATTCACTTTGTGGTTCATTAATATAAGAAGAAATTTTTTGTCCTTCACCATTTTCTAGATACGCTAAATCTGATATTGCACTTTTAACAGTTACTTGTTCTTTTTCTTTTGGAAAAGATAGCATCTTCTTTTTAGCAAAAAGGCATATATTAAAATAGCGATCTTCCGCTACTCCGTAATGCTTAGCGTTAATTCTATTAATATTAACTTTATAACCATTTTCCGTCATTTTTAATATAAATAAATCTTCATTTTCTTTAAAATCTAATTGTTCAATATCATTATGAGTGATAATTATACTTGGTTTTAGTTCATTAATAATATTAACACATGTATTTATTAATTCATTTTTATTATCTTCAGTGTAAAAAAGTGAGTTTTCTATAACTACGGCATTAACTTTAGATTGTTTAGACTTATCAATAATTTGCTTTTTAATATCTTCTTCTAATAGATTTCCGCATATTAAATATGTCTTAGAAAAATTTTTATTAAATGTTTCTTTTACTTCTTCATTATTATCAAAAGCAACATTTACACTAAATCCATCAACTTTCGATAATCCTAAAGAAAATCCTCCGATATCACAAAATAAATCCAAAACTTTAAATTTCATATTCTCACCTTCATAACTAAGTATAGTATTATTATATTATAATTTTGATTAATTTGGTAGCAACTGCCATCAAAAAAAGTTGGGTTTTATTTGAATTACTATATGTAAATCAAACTTAACTCAACTTTTTATTACTATTTTAGATTATATTAGTTACTAATTATTCACTAACTTTTGGTCCAGCTTTTACTAAAGCTTTACCAGCAGGGTTTGTTTCATATTTAACAAAGTTTTTAATGAATCTGCTTGCTAAGTCTTTAGCTTTGTTGTCCCAATCACTAGGATTAGCATATGTATCGCGAGGATCTAAGATTTTTGGATCAACTCCTGGTAAAGCAGTTGGTACTTCAAAATCAAAGTATGGGATTTTCTTTGTTGGAGCATTTAAGATATCACCATTTAAGATAGCGTCAATGATACCACGTGTGTCTTTAATAGAAATACGTTTTCCGGTACCATTCCAACCAGTATTTACTAAGTATGCTTTAGCGCCACTCTTTTGCATTTTCTTTACTAATTCTTCAGCATATTTAGTTGGATGTAATTCAAGGAATGCTTGTCCGAAACATGCCGAGAATGTTGGAGTAGGTTCAGTAATACCTCTTTCAGTTCCTGCTAATTTAGCAGTAAATCCTGATAAGAAATAATATTGTGTTTGTTCTGGAGTTAAAACAGAGACTGGAGGTAAGACACCAAATGCATCAGCAGATAAGAAAATAACATTTTTAGCAGCTGGAGCAGATGAGATAGGTCTTACGATATTTTTAATATGATTGATTGGATAAGAAACACGAGTATTCTCTGTAACGCTCTTATCAGCAAAGTCAATCTTACCATCTTTGTCTAATGTAACGTTTTCAAGTAAAGCATTACGTTTAATAGCATTATAAATATCAGGTTCAGAATCTTTATCAAGGTTAATTACTTTTGCGTAACATCCACCTTCAAAGTTGAATACACCATTATCATCCCAACCATGTTCATCATCACCGATTAATAAACGTTTTGGATCTGTAGATAATGTGGTTTTACCAGTTCCTGATAAACCAAAGAAGATAGCGGTATTTTTACCTTCCATATCTGTATTAGCGGAACAGTGCATTGAAGCAATACCTTTAAGTGGTAAATAGTAGTTCATCATTGAGAACATACCTTTTTTCATTTCGCCACCATACCAAGTATTGATAATTACTTGTTCGCGGCTTGTAATGTTGAACATAATACATGTTTCAGAATTTAAGCCCAATTCTTTGTAATTTTCAACTTTTGCTTTGGAAGCATTGTAAACAACAAAGTCAGGTTTGAAGTTAGCAAGTTCTTCTTCAGTTGGTTTAATAAACATATTTCTAATAAAGTGTGCTTGCCATGCAACTTCAACGATGAAACGTACAGCCATACGTGTATCTTTGTTAGCGCCACAGAAAGCATCAACGACGAATAATCTCTTATTAGATAATTCTTTTAAAGCAATATCTTTAACTGCTTTCCAAGTTTCTTGGCTTGCTGGATGGTTATCATTTTTATAACCTTCACTTGTCCACCAAACAGTGCCTTTAGAATTGTCATCAACGACGATATATTTGTCTTTTGGAGAACGACCAGTATAAATACCAGTCATTACATTAACGGCACCAAGTTCACTTACTTGTCCTTTTTCGTAACCTTCAAGATCATTTCTTGTTTCTTCTTCAAATAGCATTTCGTATGATGGATTATAGACGATTTCTTTTACATCATGAATGCCATATTGAGCTAAATCAATATTTTTCATAAAATTTCCTCCTAGTAATAAGTTAGTTAAAACTTATTCCGCGTATATTGTAACATTTTTCTATTTTTTTTCAATCGATACATTAAAAATTTGTATCAAAATCGATACAATCAAAAGCAAGTTGTAAATATATATACATTTTTAATTTTTTTTGTAATATTTTTATAATATTCAACCTAAAACTTCGTCTACTAAAAATATCCTTCGATTAAAATTTTAACAGGCGCTTATTACATATATGTAATAATTTTATGTAACTACTTACATAATTACTTTGTAACTACTTACATTAAAACTTCTCTTGTAACTTTCTTTATTTTGGCTAAAATATTAAATCGCGAATAAGGAGGATTGCTTATGAGTAAAATGTCTTTTTTAAAGAAATTATTTGCACCAGTTGATCTTACTAAAGGGAAGCCTTGGAAAGTAATATTATTATTTGGTGCTCCAATTATATTATCTTATTTATTACAACAAATTTACGTACTTACTGACGCAATTATATGTGGACAAGTATTGAGCGCTAATGAGGTTGCGGGTATTAATGATACATTCCCATTAACATTCATCTTCTTACA
>CAKPJO010000199.1 GCA_934162685.1 uncultured Bacilli bacterium
GCCCAGTATTTTCTTTAGACACTAATAAAGTAATCGGCTATTTATGTGGATCATATGGTAATGATCGCTCAGATATTATCTTTATTAGGACATTAGAATATTTCTTAAAAAATTATTTAAAAGATTAAAAAAAGAAACCATTCTCCATTGGAATGGTTTTTTAAGCGGGCAAATGTGCTTTGTGATATAAAATAAAAAAGTGGAACATTTTTTTCTTAAGAAGAGTTGATATTTTATTAAATTGTGTCTAAAATAAAATTAGATTTTATTTTGGACGGAGGTGCTAATATGACTTTTATTAAACGCGCTATTACAGATGTGCTTCATAATCGAGTCTCTAATAGTAAGGTATTACTATTAACTGGACCAAGGCAGGTTGGTAAATCTACTCTTTTGAAACATGAATATGATAATTATCATTATGTTACTTTTGATAATGATTTAATACGTGCTCAAGCAAGAGATGAACAAGGATTGTTCTTTTTAAATAATCCTACTCCTTTAATTATCGATGAAGTACAAAAAGAAGCAAGTATTTTAAATGGCATAAAATTACGAGTTGATGCTTCTAATGAACGTGGTAATTTCCTTTTAACTGGTAGTCAAAAACTAGAACTAATGAAAGGTGTATCTGAGTCTTTAGCAGGACGTATTTCAATATTAGAATTATCTTGCCTTTCATTAAGAGAAATAAATAGTATATCTTTTAATAAACACTTTGTACCTACTTTAGATTATATTTCTGAAAGAGAAAAAGAATTAAGAAAGTATGATAATATATGGAAAACAATTCATCGTGGTATGTATCCAGAATTATATGATACTAATCGTGATTGGCTTGATTTTTATGCCTCTTATGTAAATACTTATTTAGAACGTGATGTTAATTCTAATATTTCTTTAGATAGTGTTACTTTTTTGAAATTTTTAACCGCAGTTGCCGCTCGAACAGGACAAATTTTAGAATATGCATCAATTGCTAATGAAATTGAAGTAACTATACCAACAGTAAAAAATTGGATATCTATATTAGAAAGAACGGGAATAATCTATCTTTTACAGCCATATTCATCATCGCATTTAACTAGAACCATTAAAGCACCTAAGATTTATTTTAGAGATACTGGTTTAGCATGTTATCTTTCTAGATGGCTTACTCCGGATGCTTTAGCGGTAAGTGCGGTAAATGGTAATATGTTTGAAACATATGTGGTATCCGAAATTTTAAAATCATACGCAAATGAAGGAAGAGACTATCGTTTTAATGTCTTTTATTATCGTGGAAAAGATAAAAATAGAACTTTTGAAAATGAAATCGATTTGATTATTGAAGAAAATGGAACAGTGTATCCTATTGAAATAAAATTAACAAGCAATCCAAAAGCAAGTATGTCTTCCGCAAATATGGTATTAGATAAAGTAATTGATAAAAAACGTGGTATGGGAGCAATTATTTGTTTAATAGATGCCAAATTATATTTAAGAGAGAATTTAATTGCTTTACCAATTGAATATTTGTAGGTGAATTTAAATTATGAAAATCATTGAAGTAGTCGCGGGTATTATAAAATATAATGACCAAATCCTTTGTATGCAAAGAGGATTAGATAAATATAACAATGTTAGTTATAAATGGGAGTTTCCAGGTGGGAAAATAGAACACGGCGAAACTAAAGAAGAAGCATTAATTAGAGAATTAAAAGAAGAATTAGAAATTAATGTAGAAATTGAAAGTTATTTCACCACAGTTTTACATGAATATAGTGATTTTGCCGTAAATATTCATTATTTTATATGCAAAACTAATGATAAACATTTAAATATGAAAGTGCATAATGATTATGCATGGTTAAATATAGATGAATTATCTAAGCTAGATTGGGCGCCCGCTGATAAAGAAGTAGTTAATATGTTAATAAAATAAATTAAACAAATTAATGCTATAAGTTGATATTACAATTGCATTAGTTGAAACTAACTTATTATGGTGCTACCATAATTACGGAGGATAAAATTATGGAGTTATTACATAAAATAGATGAAGAAAAATTAGCACAAGCTAAAAACGGTCAAGGCTTTATTGCAGCCTTAGATCAATCAGGTGGTTCAACACCAAAAGCATTATTAGGCTATGGAGTTGATGAGTTTTTTTATACCGTTAATGGTGTAAAAGATGAAGGTAAGATGTTTGATTTAGTTCATGAAATGCGTACAAGAGTCATTAAATCACCAGAATTTAATGGTAAAAAAATAATGGGCGCTATATTATTTGAACAAACAATGGAAAGAAAGATTGATGGACTTTACACCAGTGAATATTTATGGAATGTAAAACACGTTGTTCCTTTCTTAAAATGTGATAAAGGATTAGAAGAAGAACATAATGGTGTTCGCTTAATGAAAGATATTCCTAATCTTGATGAAACATTAGAAAAAGCGGTCAAACATGGTGTATTTGGTACAAAAATGCGTAGTGTTATTAATCACTATAACGAAGAAGGTATTAAAGCAATCGTTGATCAACAATTTAAAGTTGGACTTCAAATTGCGCGTCATGGATTAGTACCTATCTTAGAACCAGAAACCACAATTACAAGTGAAGATAGAGAAAAGAGTGAACAATTACTTCATGATTTATTTGTTGAACACTTAAATAAACTTGATGATAATGTCAAAATCATGATTAAAGTTTCTATCCCAGTTAATCCACATTTATATGATGATATTATTACTAACCCACATGTTGTTCGTGTAGTGGCATTATCTGGTGGATATAGTCAAGAAGTAGCTAATGAAAAATTAAAACATATTAAAGGATTAATTGCTAGCTTCTCTAGAGCCCTATTAGAAAACTTAAAATATCAACAATCTGAAGAAGAATTTAATAAAACAATTGGACAATCAATTGATAATATTTATTCCGCTAGTGTGGATAAAGTATTATA
>CAKPJO010000200.1 GCA_934162685.1 uncultured Bacilli bacterium
GTTACATCGCTATTGAAAGTGGCAACACCAGAAGGTCCATCCATTTCACTAGTAATATCTTCATAAACATCACCATTTAAATATTGGACTTTAAACTTACAATAATCACTATCACTTAATAAAAAAGAAAAGTAATTAAATTTTGTAGCAGTAGAATAATCAATTTGAATATAATTACCTTCATTAAATACACCCTCGAACCAAGCAAAAGTTGATTCGTCACCATCCAAGATGTTGTTGATGTCTCCAGAATACAATTTCGGACCAGTCCATGTAATGGTCGCATTATTTTCGGCTTTCACGTTTTTGCTGTCTGCATTAGATGTTGCAACAGCGCCAATTGACGTGATTAAGGCTAGACTAAGTAACAATAATTTATTAGTCTTCATTTTAATTCGTCTCCTTTTTTTAATAAAATTAATTAATTACAATTTATTGTAAGCGTTTACTATACGCTTTGTCAATACATCTTCAAAAAAATTATATTTATATAATAAAAAAAGGATAGTAACGAATTACTACCCAATGTTCTATAATTTAATTAAGTAAAAAAATACAATTATCCTTTTAAACCACGTGATTGGCGGTCCATATCTTCAACGACGATGTCGTAGATTTCGCCAAGAGAAGCACAATATTCCAATACTTTCCAAGGTTCATTAGTGTGATAATGGATTTTAATAAGTTCATCATCGCCAACCGCTAATAGGCAATCACCTTTAAAGTTGTTAGTAAAGTAATCATTTATAGCGTCTTCATTTAAGTTTTTACCCTCAATTAATAGTTGTGTGTCATAACGATATTCAATCATTTTTTTAACCTCTTTCTTTGCATATCTGCAATTTATTGACAAAATAATTTTAGCACACTTTATTAATAGATGCTTCTAAAATAATAATAATTTAAACTTTTCGTGAAATCCTTTGCGTTTTCAATTATTTTGTGTGCCTTTAATTGCTATTTTGGCAAAACTTATTAAAAAATAAGTGGAATTATTACAATTAAATTGTTATAATTATTTGTACTTGAGGTGATATTATGGCATTAGATAAAAAAATTACAATTACAAAACGTGGTCGTGAAGCCTTAGAAAGCGAATTAAGAAATTTAATTGACGTTGTACGTCCTGAAGTTATTGAACAATTAAAAGCAGCACGTGCACAAGGTGACTTATCTGAAAATGCTGACTATGATGCTGCAAGAGATAAACAAGCATCTGTTGAACATCGTATTAGTGAAATCGAAAATATTCTTTCAAACTGTGAAGTTATTGATGATCGTCCACTTGATTCAAAAGTTGTTTCATTAGGTACTAAAGTTACATTTAAAGATTTATCAGACAATACAGAGCATACAGTTGATATTGTTGGTTCTGTTGAAGCTAATCCACTTGAAGGACTTATTTCTAATGAATGTCCAATTGGATCTGCAATGATTGGTAAGCACGTTGGTGAACGTGTAGTAATTGAAACTAGCGAACCATACGAAATTGAAATCTTAAATATTGCATTAAATGACTAATAAAAAATTACACTCAGTTTATAAAAATAATTGAGTGTTTTTTTTCGCTTTTTTAAATTACGTCCACTATATTATTAGTGAGGTGATTATTTATGGGAAAAATTGCAATTATAGGAGCAGTTCTCACAGTTATTTTGATGTTTGTTTTTACAAAAATTGATCCAAATCTTAATGGCAATGGTGGAGGTGGAAGCAATATTGTAAGTGTGATAAAAGAATATGTCACATGTACAATTAGTGGTGAAGTTAATCGACCGGGTAAATATGTATTAAATAGTGATTCCACTTTATTGGATTTAATAACTAATGCGGGCGGTATTACCGCAAATGCTGATGAACTTGCATATAATCCATCATTAGTATTAACGGATAAAAGCGAATATTATATCGCTAAAAAATCTTCCACTCCAGATAGCTGTGTTATGGAAACTATTAAAAAAGTAAACATCAATCTTGCAAGTAAAGAAGAATTAATGACCGTTAATGGAATAGGCGCTACGATTGCACAAGCAATTGTGAACTATCGAAATGAGAATGGTGATTTCACTTGTTTAGAGCAATTAAAAGAAGTAACAGGTATTGGTAATTCTACTTTTGAAAAGATAAAAGATTACTTAACACTTTATTAATATGATATGGGCCATTAGCGGAATAATAATCGGACTTTTATCTTTTGAAAGTCCATTATATATTTTGATTGCAATATTACTCATTGCTAAAAATATAAAAGAAAGAAAAAAATTATTGGTTTTCTTATTATGTTTTCTATATGCATTTTTGGTAATTTTGTTATCACGTATTAATACATTCCCTAAAGCTAATACATTTTTGGTTATAGATGCAAAGGATAATTATATTATAGTAAGAAATTTTTTATCTAAATATTATGTTTATATAAAAGATAATAATTATGAAGTTGGAGATATAATTAAAATAGATGGTATTACAAGAAGCTTAGATATGCACGCTATAGAATCCCATTTTGATTTTCAAAAGTATTTAAATAATAAAGGTGTATACTATCAAATTGATATTAATAGTGTTGAAAAGAAGTTATCATTATTTTTTCCAATTCGAAAAATCACAAATAATTTGCTTAACTCTTTTGACGATTTTACAAAAGAATTAGCTAAATCATTACTGTTCGGTTATAGCTCGAAAATTATTAATGATAATTTTTCTTCTACATCTTTTAGATATTTTTTGTCACTTAATTCAACATTTATTTCCTTTATAATGCTTATTTTTGATAGTTGCTATTCTAAGACAAAATCAAAATTAATAAAATTATTCTTAACTATAATGTCTTTTTTATTAGGTATATTACTTTTATTTAAAAAGACATTTATGAAATTTATGATATTATTTGTGGCTAAAAGATTAAGAAGAAAATACAAATTAGCTATGAAAAAAGT
>CAKPJO010000201.1 GCA_934162685.1 uncultured Bacilli bacterium
GATTAGCATAGTTAATTAATAATGCATTTGGACAAACGTCTTTCATATCCTTGCAAATATCTTCTAATACTGGTATCGTTCTTAACGCTCTAAATATTCCTCCAATACCTAATGTATCGGCGATAGTTTGACGTAATTTATATTTTTTAGGAACTTCAAAATCAGTCACCGTACATGGTTCATATCCGCCAACTTGAATAGCGTTAACCACGAAATTAGCGTCTTTAAGTGCTTTTCTTCTATTTAATGTAGCCTTAATTGTAGCTTTACCTTTATATTTTTTATTTATATTTACTAACATTAAACGCGAATCTTCTAATCTTTCTTTATCAATATCATATAAAGAGATTTCAAATTCTCCTAATTCTGGAGTTAGGATACAATCTCCTAACACATTTTTAGCAAATATTGTGCTTCCTGCACCAACGAAACAAATTTTTATCATATAATAATACCTCTTTCTATAACTGAAATTTTAACAAAATGCTGTAATCGCTTACATAACAATGTGTTGTCTAATATATCACTTTTGTTGTATCACTACTTATTTGTACATCTAAATTCACTCGGTGATATACCTGTTTTTTCTTTAAATATTTTTACAAATGAAACATAATTAGTATAACCAACAGAATACGCTATTTCTTTGATGGATTTTTTACTATCTTTTAATAAAACTTTCGTTTTTTCCATTTTCAAATTAATAAGATAATCTTGTGGCGACATTCCCATTTGTTTTTTAAACAATCGGAAGAAATAAGTCCTTTCTATACCTATATAATCAGCAACATCATTAACAGAAATTCCTTTTTGATAATTCAAATTCATATATTGTAATGACTTGTCTATATATTCGCGATTAGATACTTCTGTTGTTGTTCTTTCAATCATCATTTCCGCTAGAATCAAATATAATTCACCGATTAAAACATATTCCGCTGATCCTTCTTTTGTTTGAAGATTTGTCATATCTTTTAATCTTTGTAATATTGCCTCATAGCCAGCTGGTCTAACAACATAATTATCATTAGTAAGAAAGCCTACTTTTTTCATTAATTCCGTAGCTTCCATACCTCCAAATCCGACCCAATAATAAGAAAACGGATCTATTTTATCTGCTTCATAATAAGTCATGATATTAGGAGGAAGCAAAAAGCAATCTCCTTTTGAAACGTTGTATGTTTTATCTCCAACCACAAACTTTCCTTTACCTTTAGTAACTAAATGCATAATGTAATATTCCCTTCGGCTTGGGCCATAAGAACTTCCGCATTTTTTATTTTCCCATCCCGTTTCATAAACGGATATGAACATACTATTTCGGCGTTGTGTATAAATTAATTTGTATTTACCTTCAATACCCATTATTTTTAAATCATAATTTCTTTCATGCTTAGTACATAATGATTCACTAGAGAATCTTTTCATCATTTCTAATTTGTGCAATTTTAAAGCAACTTGCACTTTATCTACGCCACCAATAACAGTTAAACCGTCATTAGTAATTGTTAAAGGAACATCAATAACATCAAAGTTTTGCGGGAAAATCAAATACCAAATTGGTGCAAAATCATAAAGGATTGATGTTGATTTATTAATATCAAACTTCCTTGCCCCTCCTATATAATCTTTTTGCCAAATATGATAATTTTCCATAACAATACGAGCAAAAGGGTTGTGACTATGTTTAATTAATTCATAGTTTTCTCCATTCAAAACAATATTATTACAAACATCTAGTGGCAATAATAAAATATTTAATCCGCTAGATATTATTTCTCTACTTGCCTCAATGTCACTAACAATATTGCATTCTGGGTCTGGAGAATTTTTATTAAAATATCCATCATAAATAGAACCAGCCATCGCAACTATACTTACTTTTTTGTTGTTTAATAAAGTAGTAATTCTTGCTAATGATGTAAATGGAGATAATGCCACAACAACAAATTCATCATTAGGATTAGCATTTAATACTTGGCGATATCCTTCTTCATAATTTGAATAAATTTTTCCACCAAATTTATGAAGATCAAAATCTTTTATCCATTCTTTTTGTGGATGAATAGCATTATTCAAATTGGTAGAACCGCCCTTACAAATAGCAATATTATCAATATTTAATTCGAAAAGAATTTTAGCAATTAATTTTGTTTTGTACTCCACATCACCTTGAGATATAGAAATCATATCAATTTGAAACATATTGGTGGACAATATTAAAGATATAGCCCATATATCATCAATGTCTTCACCAATATCGGTATCAATTATTAATCTTTTCATGATAGTAATTATTACTTTTCCTAGTACTATATAATCATCCTTTATATGTACTTATCCTTTCTCATAATTTTTATACTTATATAGTGTCCCATCATATTAATTTAATTATAGCTTATAAAAATGTTTCATACATATATTTTTGTTGTTTTAGTACAACCAAAAGTTGCTAAATTATAAACTCTTGTTGCTAACAATTTATAAGATAAAGCTGGAATTTTAAATTTTTTTATTTGGTTTTTGGCTATCTATCAACAAAGTATAAAAAAATTGTCCCAACCAACATTGTTTGAAGTGCTATTATCTCCTATTACTATTAAAGATTTGATATAAACTTCATTGTATTATCGTAATAATGGTATCTTCAGAATCAATTATTGAATCAGCAATAGTTTTATTACTTCATAAACATTTCCATTTTTTTCTTACTAAGGTCTCCTTTAAATTTGATAAGTCTATGCAATTATAAAAGCTATATTTCAGCTATAAAATACTATTAAAAAAGCTGTTTTGTATAACAAGCAATAATAAAAATAAAGTATTTTATCAAAAAAAGCATTAAAATATAGCAAGTATGATATAATACACGCATTGGAGGGGATACTTAT
>CAKPJO010000202.1 GCA_934162685.1 uncultured Bacilli bacterium
ATTTACTTTAGTATCACTTTTTTCATTCATTTGGTTCCTAGTATTAGAAATAGGAACACCTTATGCAAAAAAGTATTCTTCCACAATTAATTCTATTCTTAATGAACAAGAAACAATTACTATTGGTGGAGGTAATACTTATTACCAAAGTAAATTTTTAGATGAAACAAATAAAAAAGATGATAAGGCAATGCGTGAAAATTCTATGAATATTACACGCGCTGTAGATAACGAAGGTACAGTATTATTGTGGAACAAAAATAACGCATTACCATTAAGCGAAGGAAATAAAGTTTCATTATTTGGTATTGCTAGCGCTAAATATCAAATCGCCGGTGGAGGATCTGGAGCAATTAATGCCACACAGCCAAAAAACTTTATGGATACTTTAGAAACTCCCACAAGTGAAGGCGGAGCGGGATTTGTTGTTAATCATGATTTATTTAATGCTTATGATAGCTTAAAAGGGAGTTATGGATCAACGAGTGTCCAAGGTAGTTTAACTAAAGACCCAAACTATAACGGAAAAAACGGTTATACCGATGGTAGATATCGTGAGTTCTATATTAATGAAGTACCTTGGGATATTTTAAATTCCAAAGTATCAGGAGGCATTGATGCTTCAATTGCTAAATATGAAGATGCAGCGGTTATGACAATCACTAGAGATGGATCAGAAGATGGTGACACTTGGTTTAAATCTGATGAGTGTTTCGATAATAACTATTTAGATTTATCTTTTAAAGAAGCAGAAGTTTTAGAAAAATTAGTTGCATATAAAAATCAAGGTAAAATAAAAAAAGTCATAGTTATTTTAAATAATGCTTCACCATTACAAATGAAACATTTACTTAATTATGATATTGACGCTTGTTTATTAGCGGGTGAAGGCGGGCTATCATCATTTATGTCTTTAGGGGATATTTTATCTGGTAGAGCTAATCCTTCCGGAGCACTTGTTAACGCGATTGCCTATGACCATTATTCTGCGCCCGCTACAGTTAACTTTGGCGATTTTAAATGGGCAGAATCAAGAAATTTACCAGAGACAAACTTAGGCGTATACAATAATTTCTATAACGTATATCAAGAAGGAATTTATGTTGGATATCGTTATTATGAAACTAGATATGAAGATACTATTTTAGGAGTGAATAATGCTTCTAGTAGTGCTGGTGTTAAAAATGGTGATACCTCTTGGAAATATGAAAGCGAAGTAGCGTTCCCATTTGGTTATGGTTTATCTTATACCCACTTTGAATTTTCTAATTTAAAAGTCGAACATGAATCTGGCGATTTCTTAGGAACTTATAAAGTAAGTGTTAATGTTAAAAATGTTGGGATAGTTAAAGGAAAAACACCAATTCAAGTATATTTACAAAAGCCATATACCGATTATGACAAGGAAAATGGTGTAGAAAAAGCATCTATTGAACTTGTTGGCTTTGAAAAAACTGATTTATTAGAACCAGGAGAAGATAAAACATATGAGGTTTCTATTAAAGGTTCTGAGTTAAAAACTTTTGATACTTATGGGAAAGGAACATATATCTTAGAAAAAGGTAATTATTATTTATCAGTTGGTTCAGATAGCCATGATGCTTTAAATAATATTTTAGCTAGTAAGGGTAAAAAAGCCGCGGATGGCATGGTCGATTCACGCGGACAAAGTGCGGATGGAAATGCTAAATTATCGCATTTAATTATTATTAATGAAGATGATTATGAAATATTTGCTAAATCAGAATACACAAATTACAAAGTGGAAAGTCAACTTCAAGATGGCGATGTTAATTTATATGAAGGAACAAAAGATCAAAAACAACAATATCTTTCAAGAAGTAACTGGAAAGATACATATCCAACTCCAGTAATATTAAAGTGTATTAATGATCGTATGGTATCTGATATGCAATATGGACATGGTCCAATTGATGCAACAGGATACGAAATGCCATTATATTCTACTAAAACAATCGATGATTCATTCTTTGATAAATACACTGATTTGAAAGAAAAGAAACTCAAATTAATCATGTTACTAGATTTAGAATATGATGATCCTGTTTGGGATGACTTATTAAATCAATTTTCCTTCCAAGAAATGAATTATTTATTATCGGGAGGATACTTAAATGTTAATGGTTCATCAAAAGGCTTACCAGCAGGTCGCGCAGATGATGGGTCATCTGGAGTGAGAACTAATAACCCAACAACAGGTACATTAATGGGTTTCTCTAATGAAACATTAATGGCTCAAACATGGAACAAAAAGCTTGTTAAAGAATTAGGAGAAGCATTTGGACATGAATGTTTCCATGCTGGTGTTCATCAATTATATGCTCCAACTTGTAATACGCATCGCACTCCTTATGGTGGAAGAAACTGGGAATGCTTCTCAGAAGATCCTTATATTTCTGGAATGATTCTTGCTAATGAAGTACAAGGAATTCAAAGCGTTGGTGTTGTTACAACTGTTAAGCACTTTGCTTTCAATGATCAAGAGATTAATCGTTGTGGTGATGCTACTTTCTTAAATGAACAAACAGCGCGTGAAATATATTTAAAATCATTTGAAATTGGTGTCACTGAAGGTAAAACGGGCGCATTAATGGCTTCATTTGTACGTTTGGGTTGTATATATGGTGGTTCTAACTATGGCTTAATGCATGAAATCTTAAGACAAGAATGGGGATTTAAAGGATTTGTTGAAACTGATTCGGCCTTTAACCAAGAATATATGACCATAAGTGAAGCGCGTGCAGAAGCAGTTATCGCTGGTGTCGACTTCTGGATGGATGGCGCTCCTAATATGCAATGGGCAAATTACGCTAATAACGCTAAAGTGTGTCAAGCAGTTAGAG
>CAKPJO010000203.1 GCA_934162685.1 uncultured Bacilli bacterium
TTCAATACCTGTTCATTTTCTTCTTTTAATATGGAACAAGTTGAATAAACTAATACACCATTTTTATTTAGCATTGATAAACCCTTTTTTAATAATGAAATCTGTCTTTTTTGACATTTGTCAATGACTTTTTGATTAAATACTTGTTTACTTTCTTCATTTAATAAAACAGTGCCAGATCCGCTACAAGGAGCATCCAACATGATGGTGTCAAAGCGAAAAAATTCGTCTAAATTCCGTGAGTCTTTTACTAAAACTGTTACGCGGCTAGTTCCTAATTTATTTAGATTAAATTTTAAACGTTCAGCGCGTATCTTATCAAACTCACAAGCAGTAATACATGCTTTATTATTGGTCAAAGCCGCTGATTGGGTGGTCTTGCTTCCAGGCGCAGCACACATATCAAGGATATGCGCATCTTCTTTGGGGTTTAAAATTAAAGGCGGTAACATAGAAGATAGGCTTTGCAAATAAATAGAGCCATTTTCATATAATTTTGTCTTTGTTACATCATAAGAATCATTAATAATTATGTAATTAGGTATATCATTAACAATAGAGTAAGATATATTGTTTTTATCTAAGAATTGGATTACTTCTTCAAATGTAGAGATTAAAGTATTAACGCGAATTGTTGTTTTTCGGTTAACGTTATATCCATCTAATATGTTATAAACATAATTATTACTATACTCATTTGATAATAATTTTTTTAAAAATTCTAATGAAAATGAATCCCCGCCTTAATAAGAATTATACCATATTATACGTTTTTCTTTATAACAAAATTATATATTTGCTATAGCATAAACTAATAGTTGTTGAAGAAAGTTTGTTTTAGTGATTAAATATAGCCTTGGAGATGATTTTATGGAAGACGCTATTAAGGCTATTACAAATAATGATTTCTTATCTGCAATACTTACCACTATTGCTTTAATTATTCTAGGTTTTATATTAAGAAAAGCAAATTTATTTAATGAGCATAGTAAAAAAACATTAACTACTATTTTAATGAAAATTGCTTTACCTTGTTTAGCATTCACCGGTTTTATTATTGATTTTGATACTACTATTTTAGCGCAATCTGGATGGATTATATTGTTTACAGTCGTTGCTTATTTAGTTTGCTTATTAATAGGACATTTAGTATTTCATAAATACCATACAACAAGAAAATCAATTTACGCTATTTTAATGACATTTGGTCAAATTACCTTATTTGGTCTTCCATTAGTAAAAGCAATTTATGGTAATACCGGAGTTTTAGTAGGTAATATTATGTCTATTCCTTTTAGAATATTCCTATATATTTATTGTTTTATTATAATATCCGAAACAAAATTAGAAAGAGGCACTATTAAAGATACATTAAAAAACGTATTTTGTAACCCTATTATTATTGCTATGCTAATATCAATGATTTTATGGATTGCGCAGCCAATTCTTCCAAAAATCGCCATTGGTGATGTTAATTATAGTATATTTAGAATCGATAAAACTGTACCATGGTTATATAAATCATTAAGCACGATTGCTAATTTAACTATGCCATTAAGTATGTTACTTATCGGGGTTACATTAGGTGATATTGATATTAAAAGTGCATTTACTAGTAAAACTGCTTGGATTATGTCAATATTTAGGAGCATAATTTCTCCTATTATAATCGGAATAATTGTTTATTTGTTTTTATTAATACCTAATGTTAATTTAAGTACAGAAATGGTTTCTGCTATAATTATTTGCTTTGCAGCGCCAGTAAGTGCTGTTGTAAATACATTCTGTGTTACTTATAATAAAGAAGCAATTACTTCAAGTGATACCTGTTTTTTATCAACACTTCTATTAATTGTCTTTGTACCATTTATTATTATACTTGTTGAGTTGATTTTCTAATAATTAAGACTAAATGATAAAATTAACACCAATTAACAAATTAGACGTACTAGAATATGACAAATACCAAAATTCATTTTCTTTATCAGAACTTGATATATTGTTATATTCTTTTTTTGTTACATTATAAACAAGATAATAATCGTAATTAGCGGTTAAAGTAGTATACGTAACTGGAACAGTATTAGTGGGAATAAAATCAATATTATCTTTCCAGTTTTCATTAGAATTAATATTCATAATCATCGCATTTTTGTCGTTAAATCTTGCATAAAATGTAGTATTAATTGTTTGATTTTCATTAGTCTTTGATACTTCATTAGAAATAGAAACATAGCCTTCGCTAGGTAAAGAAATATTTATAGATGCAGCGATATTGTTTAAATCAGCTATATCATGACTTGGCTTTTCAAAAACAAAACTAAACGAACCATAAATTGCTAATAATATAGTCATTATTGCTCCACCAATAATATTTCTTTTACATTTAAAATGCTTAATAGTTAATACAATACCAAAAATCATTGAACCTAAAGGGATTGGGATAATTAGTAGCATTTTCCACATATTTTCTATCATTGAGTATGGATCTTCAGGGATTGGTGCCTTATTTGCAGAACCCCCCACTATTACTAATCCTAAAAATATCGAACATAGTGATAAAATAAATAGTATATTCCTTAATCGCATTAATTCTTTTTCATATTTATTTTCTTCCATAACATTACCTCTGCTATTCATTAACATTTAGTTGCACCACTTTTAAGAATTCTTTTAAATCATAATTAGGAATTAACATTTCATAATCCTCATTATCAATTGATAATTTAATCGAATAATATGGCTTAACAAATACCATTCCATAACTATTTTGTTTTACTT
>CAKPJO010000204.1 GCA_934162685.1 uncultured Bacilli bacterium
TATTAAAAGAAGAAAATGAACAGGTATTGAAAGCATGTTTGAATAATAATTTTGAACTTTTGCCAATTGATAAAGAAAAATATGATTTACCATATTTGCCTTGTTTAGAAAATACCATCACTATTGCCCCAACGGAATTATATGAAGAATTTTTTGTTGTAAAAATAAGAATAATTAAATTTACGTTATATTATAAACAAAATATAACTAAATTATGTTAACAAATTAAAATGCATTAGCGGTTAAGCCACTAATGCATTAAGTTTTACACTTCTATCATCACTAATAAATTTATGTGATGCTTTTATATTTGTATTTGAAATAATTTGATAATTTTTACTAAATGTTTCTCCAGTCAAATACTGTACCGATTGGGAAATTTTTATCATCACAAAGTTCGTTGTAAATTTGTGGCGCGTCAATAGGTGATACAACACGTGAAATAATCGGCTCTACTTGAATTCGTTTTGCCGCAATCATATTAAGAATTGCATTACAGTCATCATTGTGTGTCCAGTGATGCGGATATGACTCATATTTTGGTCTTACAAAATTGTGAGCGCCTATTAATTTTATTCCTGGTCTATGAACTTGTGAATAATAATCAATTGAACAATCGGAAACTCTTGTACAGCCAAGAAGTGATATTCTTCCCATCCATGATGCACAATCTAGAGCTTGTATCATTGCTTGAGATATTCCAGTAACTTCAACACATCCATTTACTCCTTTGCCATTTGTGATATTTTTCACTGTTTGAACAAAGTTTTTATCTGATGGGTCAAGTGCATAGTCAGCACCAAGTTTCAATGCGAGTTCACGTCTTTGCGCATTTAAGTCGACTGCAATCACAGGATAAGCGCCAGAGAGTCTTAAAAATTGTGTTGCGAATATACCAAGAAGCCCTTGCCCCATTACCATTGCACTTTCACCAAGCTCAATCTCAAGTTTTCTAACTCCTCCGAGTCCCATAGAAGCAATAATAACAAATGCCGCTTCAAGAGATGATACATTGTTATTTTCAACTTTTGTTATATCGTTTTCAGGACGAATATTATATTTTGAATGACATCCGTGGTATACTAAAACTCGATCACCAACGGAGACTTTGTTTACCTTAGAACCGACCGCTTCAACATATCCAATGCCACAATAACCTAATGACATAGGATATTTTTTTGAAGTGTTGTTCATTCCTAAAAGACAAGCTCTTTCTGTACCGCCGCTTATAACGGTATATTCCATCTTTGTAAGAACTTCATTTTCTTTTACTTGGCCAACTTCATTTTCTAAAAGTTCTGCCTTATGAACACCTGTAAAAAATATTTGTTTGTTTTCCATAATAGTACCTCACATTTCTTTTAAATTTTACCATACAAATTTATTATCGGTTTATGAACGCCAATAATTAAGTATCAAATATGATAAAAATTAAATTACTTACATTATAACGATTATATCTTTTTTGTTATTTTGCTCCAAAGTAGTTGATATAAAAAAGAAACATAAGTTTATGCTATAACAAATATTATATAATTTTGTTATAAAGTAAAACGTATAATATGGTATAATTCTTATTAAGGCGGCGATTATTTATGGATTCATTTTCTTTGGGGTTTTTAAAAAAATTATTATTAAATGAGTATAGTAATAATTATGTTTATAATATATTAAATGGATATAACGCTAATCGAAAAACAACAATTCGCGTTAATACTTTAATCTCCACATTTGAAGAAGTAATCCAATTCTTAGATAAGAATAATATATCTTACTCCGCTGTTAGTGATATACAAAATGCCATTATTATTAATGATTCTTATGATGTAACAAAGACAAAATTATATGAAAATGGAGCAATATATTTGCAAAGTTTATCGTCAATGCTACCACCTTTAATTTTAAATCCCAAAGAAGATGCGCATATTCTTGATATGTGTGCTGCGCCTGGAAGCAAGACCACCCAATTAGCGGCTTTAACCAATAATAAGGCATGTATTACTGCTTGTGAGTTTGATAAAATACGTGCTGAGCGCTTAAAATATAATCTAAATAAATTAGGAACTAGCCGTGTAACAGTTTTAGTAAAAGACTCACGGAATTTAGATGAATTTTTTCGCTTTGACACCATCATGTTGGATGCTCCTTGTAGCGGATCTGGCACTGTTTTATTGAATGAAGAAAGTAAACAAGTATTTAATCAAAAAGTCATTGATAAATGTCAAAAAAGACAGATTTCATTATTAAAAAAAGGTTTATCAATGCTAAATAAAGATGGTGTATTAGTTTATTCGACTTGCTCCATATTAAAAGAAGAAAATGAACAGGTATTGAAAGCATGTTTGAATAATAATTTTGAACTTTTGCCAATTGATAAAGAACAATACGATTTACCATATTTGCCTTCTTTAGAAAATACCATCACCATTGCCCCAACGGAATTATATGAAGGATTCTTTGTGGCAAAAATAAAAAGAATAAAATAGTTTACGAGAGATTAGATTATGAAAAATAAAAACTTAACAAAACAATTAGTAATAAATGCTTTAGGAATTGCTTTAGTTATTATTGCAACTTCATTTTTAAGTATGACTATATCTTCATCTTTTATAAATTTAGGTGATGTTTTTATATTTTTCTTTGGAATATATTTTGGACCAGTAACAGGTCTATTAGTTGGAGGATTTGGATCGTTTTTTGCTGATGTATTAGTGCATCCTTCCACTATGTTGTATACATTATTTATTAAAGGATTAGAAGGGTTAGTTGTGGGAT
>CAKPJO010000205.1 GCA_934162685.1 uncultured Bacilli bacterium
TTAGGAAAATATCATAAGACGTTACAAGCAGGGATTCATTTCTTAGCTCCGATTATTGATGCAAAAGCTAAAACTGTTTCTTTAAAGGAAACTGTTGCAGACTTTAAACCTCAACCAGTTATTACTAAAGATAATGTTACTATGCAAATTGATACTGTTGTTTATTTCCAAATCACAGATCCAAAACTTTATACTTACGGGGTTGATAATCCATTAAATGCAATTGAAAATTTATCAGCTACAACATTACGTAATTTGATTGGTGACTTAGAATTAGACCAAACATTAACAAGTAGAGATACTATTAATCAAAAGATGCGTTTAATTCTTGATGAAGCAACTGATCCTTGGGGAATTAAAGTTAATCGTGTCGAATTAAAAAATATTTTGCCACCACGTGATATTCAAGAAGCAATGGAAAAACAAATGCGTGCAGAACGTCAAAAACGTGAAGCTATATTAACCGCTGAAGGTGAAAAACAAGCCGCAATTTTAACCGCTGAAGGCAAAAAAGAAGCCGCTATATTAAATGCAGAAGCTACTAGAATTCAAGCTGTAAAAGAAGCAGAAGGTCAAGCAGAAGCCATTCTCCGTCTTGCAGAAGCACAAGCAGAAGGAATTAGAAGAATTAATGAGGCAAATCCTAATTCTGGCTATTTAACTCTCAAAGGATTCGAAGCTTTAGAAAAAGTTGCTGAAGGTCAATCAACAAAAATTGTTGTCCCTACTGATATTGCTAACGTAACTGGTTTATTAGCTTCCTTAAAAGAAACTTTAGCTAATAATGAAAAAAACGAAAAAGTAGAAACAAAAAAAGTTGAAAAGAAATAATTAAAAAATGGTGCATACTTATATTAGGTATGCACCATTATTTTACTTTTTGCCAAATTCTTTTTTATAGACTTCTAACATATCTTTAAAACGATTATAGTGAACTACTTCGCGTTGCCTTAAATAAAGCAAAGGATTTATTAAATCAGGATCTTTAGCTAAATCAATGATATGTTCATATGTTAATTTGGCTTTTTGTTCAGCTGCTAAATCTTCTTCTAGGTCAGCTTCATAATCGCCTGTTGCACCAACATTAGCCATTGAGAATGCCACGCCATTTACATCGCTAGGAAATAATCCTAAGCCATGTTGAGCATAGTGCTTATCTAATCCAACTTCCGCTAGTTCTTGTAAAGAGCTTCCTTTCATTAATTGATATAACATTGTACAAATCATTTCGACATGTCCTAATTCTTCGGTTCCGATATCAGTTAAAAGTGTTCGTCCTCTTTCATCAGGCATGGTGTAGCGTTGATTTAGATAACGTAATGCTGCTCCTAATTCTCCATATGGACCACCATATTGCGTGATGATAAATTTAGCCATTCTCAAATCTCTTTTTTTGATATTTATTGGATATAAAAGACTTTTACTATATTTCCACATAAAATTACTTCCTCCTTACTTTTTGATTAACCAAGGACTAGGTACTGTAACATAGTTAAATGTTCCTTGGTTATCTATTGCGTCTTCAACGCATAAAGGGCCAAAACGTTTTACATATTGGTCACGAGCTTTTAGATATTGGTCTTTTATTTCTAAAAATAAGTTTAAAGCTTCTTTATCAGTTGGATATATATCTAGAATAAGATTTAAGTCATGCATATAATCATATTTCATCATGACGTCTTTTAACATTTCTTCTTTTTCGTTAGTGGTAGTTACAGTTGGTACCTTGAAACTTTTATATGGAACATATTCTTCCTTTAAAATATTTCCACTTTCAAATCCATCTTTTAAATTAAAGAACCTATTGCTATTTAAAGTAGTGCTACGATAAGAGTTATATCCTTCACCATTTGGTTCATATGGTGAATATGGCATGAAATTATTATAAGTTTGGTAATACATTTAAAATTCCCCCTAAATCAAAATATTCTTATTTGACCATTTAAGATAATTAAAACGCCTAGTTTTTAAATAAGTCTTGAAAATTTAGTTGTTATTTATTATTATATTTTTACGTGCCGGCTTAGCTCAGTTGGTAGAGCAACTGAATCGTAATCAGTGGGTCGGGGGTTCGAATCCTCTAGCCGGCACCAGAGCCCTTCCGAATTTATTCGGTTATAAAGAGAGTCATTACCTGCAGATTCTCTTTTTTTTATTTATGACGTCCATAAATTTCAATGGTTAGTGGGACGAATATATAATTCTTGCTGAAATTGTATTTGCCGTTTAGCTATTTTATTGGTACTGGTGTAAATAAATAAAAAAATACTTGCAATGTTTATCAAAAGTCTATATACTACTTAATAGTGGCAACAATAGTAGATGATCACTACTATTATTGCTTGGAATATACATGGGTGTTTAGCTCAGCTGGGAGAGCATCTGTTTGACGTACAGAAGGTCAGGGGTTCGATTCCCTTAGCACCCACCATTTGTTTGTTAAAGTCCAGTATTCATGGGCTTTTTTTATTGCTTTTAAAGAAGCTTGATACAATTTTTGATACAACTTTGATACAATTCCTATGTTTTATATTATACTTTTCCTATTTATTTCTAATAGAAATTAACTTTTCTATAGTTCGTTTTACTAAGGATAATTTGACTTAGTCATCTACGATTAACTGGGCGTTTTTTTATTGAATGGCGATAAAAAGATTGAATAAAAGTGTTTTCATTCAAAGGTCGACGCCATATCGAAAAAAGCAAAAATATAATGGAATTATAAAAAAATATAGTATTTTTTAATTTTTAGTGGTAATATAG
>CAKPJO010000206.1 GCA_934162685.1 uncultured Bacilli bacterium
AGGTGCTTTTATGAAAGTAATCGCAGAAAAGAATAAGTTCCTTGGAATAAGATATATTATTCTATTATGCTTACTAATATTTTTCTTTATTTTATTAATTTTAGGCACTTTGATAACTTCGCTATTTTTATTTTTTGATTTACTTAAGAAATGCTTGCTCTTCAAAGTGTACAATTATATAAATATAGTAAAGCGCCAAACGCATGTATAGGCATTGATAATAAATTAACAAGTATTATCAACAACTGGTAAATCGTGGATAAAGTTTCGACTTTCCAATAAAAAACCAAAAGAAAGCCGCGCAATTACGCGCGGTTTTCAAATACTTAAAATTAGCAATTATTTTGTTCTTTAGGCTTCTTTTTATCTTCTGGCAAATCATAAGATAATTCAATAATCTCATCAGCTTCAGGATAATATTTTAGAATTTCTTCATAGTTAGAAGGAGTGACATATTGGGCATTAGAAATATTTTCTTCTAAAACATATTTTAATAAATCATAAGCCATAATCATCGCATTTTCATAACTATCTCCGCAAGTTACAGCACCAATGATATTTGGAATTTTAACATTATAATAAGTACTATTTTCTTCTTTTTTTAATGTGGCGTAAAAGTGATAATGCATAATTAATTTTTTGAACCTCTAAATTTTTCTAATCTATTATTAACATCTAAATAAATTTCATCATGTGTTTCTTTATAATCTTCGTTAGTGTCATTCATTAAATAATCTAAAGATTTTAATAAATATTCTTCCTCTTGTTTAGGATTATTCATTGCTTCATAAACTGTAGCAATATAACTAGCAAACATAGCAGAATAAATATCAGAAGTAGGTTCATCATCATAATTACCTGCATCTTTATCTTCAAGATAATTTTTTGTTGCCCCGAGTGCGCTATTGAAGTCTTTTAATTCAAAGCATACTTTAAAAAATTTGTTTGTTAAGTTTGCTAACATTTGCTCACAACCTATAAAATCATGGTAGTAGCAATGTTCAAGTCCGTTAATTAAAACTACTTTAGCTACTTCAAGATTACCAGTTTCATAATTTAAGCGTCCAGATTCTAAAGCATATTTTGCAAGACGTTGGTATTTAGAACTAGTATCGTACATTTTTAAGGTTAGTTCATAGGCTTTATCATAGTTATTGATAGCTTCGACATAATCGCCTAATCCTTCTAAAGCAATACCAAGAGATAAGTGAGCTTGGCCAACAATATCATATTCTAAATCACTATTTGGATTATCAATTAAATCAAAGATATAGCACGCTAGTTTCTCAACTTCATCATAATGTTTTATTAATACATGTGTGTTGCACATCGTATTTAAAAACAAGACATAATCAATTTGGTATCTTTTTAGTTTTTCTCTAGGTAATTTATTTAAATAATCTAATAAGGCAGTACCACATTTAACTGATTCTTCATAAGCACCAATAGCATTAAGAATATTAGTGTTAACAGCGTATATGTTAATTAATAAATCATAAGGGAAATTTTCTAAATCTTTCACTAATAGTTTTTTAGCGGAGTCTAACGCAATATCTGATGCTTTTAAGGCAAGTTCATAGTCTTTTTGCATAAAAGTGATAGATGCTAAACGCCACCATAAACGTGAGTTAGTTTCTAAAATGTATTCTTCATCATCGCCTTGATAAGTATCAAGCATTTTAAGCATATGAACAATAGAATTTCGGGCATCTTTTAAATTGTTTTCTTCAATAAGACTAGAAACTACAAGACTAGATAACCCGAAAACTATTTCTTTTTCACTATCGGAAATTGTTCCTTTTGGGTAATTTTGAATAACATAATTAACAAATTTATTGCGGATGAATACAAGTCCATCTCTAGACTTTCTACTTTCCTTTTTTATTGTTTCAACTTTCTCTAAAATAGAAGTTTGTGTTTCATCATCTAAACTATCAAATCTTTTTAAGTTATAGACTAATTCATAATATGGAAGAGATGCTAAAGCTCCATCAGCGTTTTCTTTACCTAGTTCCTTGGCTTTTAAAAAATATTCCTTGGCTTTGTTAAAATCCGGTTTAACGTTTTCAAATCCATCACGATAAGAAACTGCTAAATTAAAATAAGCACCAGGGTGATTACCTTTAATAGCTTTTTCATAATATTCAACAGCTTTAGGAATATCTTTATTTACTCCTAATTCAAAAGCATAACAATTACCTAATTTAAATAACAAGTCAGAATCATTAAAATGTTCGGCTTTTTTTAAATAATAAAAAGCTTTTTTCCCTGCTTCTTTATCTTTAGTTAACCAATAATAATGTCCTGCGACTTTTTTTAATGCTTCAAAATCGCCAGCATCCGCAAGAACTTCTAATTCTTCAAGATTATCAATTTCTTCATTATCCATATATTAACACCCCACTAGCAATATAATATCACGATAGTTTATGAAATAAAACAATTAAAATTTGACATAATCATAGTTATAAGATAATATAATAAATGAACAATCGTTCATTAATCAGGAGACACTATGCTGAATGAAGAAAACAAACTAAAAAAGAAACAAGAAATTATGGTAAAGTGCTTTGATTGTTATGCTAAACATGGTTAAGCCGGAACAGGCATTAACTTACTAGCAAAATCTTGTAATATGTCCAAAGGTAACATCTATTTTTATTTTGATTATTTAGATCTATTTATTATTGAGTCTACAGCGTATGTCATGGAATAAGTAGTAGATGATTTCATGGATTT
>CAKPJO010000207.1 GCA_934162685.1 uncultured Bacilli bacterium
GTTCTGTAATCGCTTACATAGGAGGATGGTTTATGAAAGAAAAACATTTGTTTGCAGTTATGTGTGCAGTTATGATGGGCATGAGTGTGGCAGTTAATAATAAAGAAGAAGTTAAGAAAGCTGACGCTGATGTGGTAGAAAAAAGTTTAACAATTTTTGAAAATGGAAGTTTCTATGATGAGGTAATTGAACATGCTGCTGGCTCTGATATTACAGATGGAAAGTGGCATAATAATGCTAAATGGAATGCATCTCGAGCATTGATTAAGTCTAGTGTTGATTTATCTACTTATGAATCAATTGAAATTACTTATACAAATGTTGGAACTGCAACTTGGGCTCAATTTGGTCTTGGCGTTCAAGGCGGTAAAGGCGGAACTATTGAATTCGATTATGTAGAAACTGGAAAATCATTAACAAGTGATGGTGCAGAACATAGTGTTGTAATTAATTTAAGTGATTTTTCATCCGCAACAAGTGTGAAATGTACTTGGAGTGGTGGTACTCATGAAAAAGTTTTAGATATGTCTAGCATTAATGGATTTAGCATAAATGCTGGTGATGTAACAGTAAATGTTTCTAAAATTATTGCTAAAAAACATGAAACTATTAGTACTATTTCAAAAGAATTAACTATTTTAAAAGATGGTAGTTTCTATAGTGAACAATTTAGTTTAAATCTTTCAACTTTTGATGGTGGAGTATGGAAAAATGATGGAAGTTATAATCACTCTAGAATTATATTTAAAGACGCCTTAGATTTAATAAATTACGAAACAATCGAAATTACTTATACCGCGACTGGAACCTGGAATAACAAACCAGAAATAGGTATTGGTAACGTTTCAAGCACAGAATATGATTTTGTTGCTTTAGAAAAGAGTATTGATATTACAGGTAAAGAAAGTGTAGTCGTTTTAAATATATCTGATTATTTAAATTCGCAAGTATCTTGTACATGGGGAACAGTACATGAAGGTAAAACACTTGATATTACTAACATAAAAGGATTTAGTGTAAAACTAGGAAGCACAACAATGGCTATTACAAGTATTGTGGCTAAAAGTTCTTTATTAGGATTTATAGAAAAAGTAAAAGCATTTAATTTATGTGGTGCGACTACTGAACAAATTCAAGCAATGATTGAAGAATATAATTCAGTACTTACTAAAAACGCTAATGCAACTTACTATCAACTTGATGAAAATGCTACATTAGGCCAAAGAATGGATTATATGCAATATGTTTATAATAATAAAGTAATTAATACAGTTAATACCGATTCAGGAGTTGTTATTAAATCAATAGATTATACGGATAAGACTTTAACATTTGTGTTAATTATAGCGTTAAGTCTTCTATCTATTGGTGGATATTATTTTGTAGCTAAAAGAAAAGCCTTAAAAAAATAAGTTAAAAAATGTCAAAGAAAACTAAGCTTTAATTAGGCTTGGTTTTTTTGTTAATCTTTCACGAAAATTTTTTTCTTAAAATAGTTAAAGCAATGAAAAAAATATTGTAAGACGTTTATTTGATTGTTAAAATGATATTAAGTAAAAGAATATTTATTTTTAATAAATATTACTCTTTAAATTATTGTTTTAGGAGGTACTTATGGCTCAGGTTCGTATAGAAAACGTAAATAAAATTTACCCTAATGGTGCCCAAGCAGTATTTGATTTTAATCTTGATATTAATGACCATGAATTTATTGTTTTTGTTGGTCCATCAGGATGTGGTAAATCAACAACGCTTCGTATGATCGCGGGTTTAGAAGATATTACATCAGGTAAAGTATATATTGATGGTAAATTAGTAAATTATGTTCAACCAAAAGATCGACATATCGCTATGGTGTTTCAAAGCTATGCCTTATACCCAAATATGTCGGTATATGATAACTTAGCTTTTGGATTAAAAATGCGAAAAAGAAAATATCCTTTACTTGATAAAGAAAACAAACAAGTAATTGGAGTTGATAATAAAAAAATCAAAGAATTAACTAAAGAACTTAAATTCTATGAACGCCGTTTTAAAAGAGTTAAAGAGGAAACTAAAAAAAGTGAAATGCAAAATAAGATTTCCACTTTAGAAAAAGAATTAAATGAAGCTAAAACAAACGAAGTTCCTTTGTATCATTTAAGATATATGACAAAAGCTGAAATTCATGAAAAGGTAATGGAAGCGGCAAAGATATTACAAATTGAAGAATATTTAGCTAGAAAACCAAAAGCTCTTTCTGGTGGGCAACGTCAAAGAGTGGCAATTGGTCGAGCAATTGTTCGTCATCCTAAACTATTTTTAATGGATGAACCACTTAGTAATTTAGACGCCAAACTTAGACTTCAAATGCGTCAAGAAATTTTAAGAATACATAATGCCATAAATGCCACAACTATTTATGTTACTCATGATCAAACTGAAGCAATGACAATGGCTAGTCGTATCGTTGTTATGTCAAAAGGACACATTCAACAAATTGGTGAACCACGTGAAATTTATGAACATCCAAAGAATAAATATGTTGCTTCATTTATTGGAACTCCAGCGATGAATTTTATTGATGGAAAAGTAAATAATGGAAATATTATAATAAATGACAAAATATTAACTTTAGATGATGATAAAAAAAGTAAACTCAGTAGTTACAATGAAAAAGAAGTTTGTGTTGGAATAAGGCCGGAAGCAATTGAATTTAGTGATGATGGTTTATTTGAATGCAAAGTTG
>CAKPJO010000208.1 GCA_934162685.1 uncultured Bacilli bacterium
CCATTACTTGCACACTAGTCGCCGAATCAAGAGCCCCAGTTGGTTCATCTGCTAAAATGATTTCTGGATCATTTACAAAGGCACGAGCAATAGCCACCCTTTGCATTTGTCCGCCGCTTAATTGATTTGGCTTAGAATAAATTTTATCTTTTAATCCTACTTTAGTTAAAGCTTCTATTGCTTTTTTCTTACGTTCTTCTTTGCTAACTCCGGATAATGTTAACGCCAATTCAACATTGGCTAATATACTTAAATGCGGAATAAGATTATAAGATTGGAAAACAAAACCAATGGAATGATTGCGATAATTATCCCAATCACGATCTTTAAATTCTTTTGTGGATTTATTATTGATTTTTAAATCACCACTTGTATATTTATCAAGCCCACCAATAATATTAAGTAAAGTTGTTTTACCACATCCTGATTGTCCTAAGATAGCAACAAATTCATGCTTACGAAAATTAATTGAAACATTCTTTAAAGCTTGAACCACTTGATATGTTGGTGTTCCTTTTTTTCCAATGTAATATTCTTTAGAAATGTTTTGTAATGATAACATATTTATCCCTCCTACTCTTTTATGGCTTGCGTAATTTTTTTAGATATACGCATAAATTCTTTAATATCTTCTATTCCCACTTTTTCTATAACTTTATTTGCTCTTTTTAATGATTCTTTTTGCATTTTTTCGCTTTCTTTTCTTCCATAACTAGTTAAACGAATTATTGTAAATCTCCCATCATCTGCCGAGTCACTTTTTTTAATCAAATCTCTTGCTTCCATCTTTTTTAATAAAACTGCAACACGTGCACTAGATAAGCCGGATTCAAGGCAAATATCTTTAGAATAGCATTCTTCATTATGACTAGATAAATAATTTAAAACAAAGCATATTCCACAAGCATTTTTATCTAAAATTTTAAAGAAATCTTTCGGATATGTTTCTTTAAATTGTTGGATAATTTTTATTACTTCTTGCTCATCCATAGTATCACTCCTTTAAACTACCTAACTAGGTTAGTTAATTTTATAATTTATGTTAATTGTTTGCAATATATTTACATAAATTTCAAAATAAAAGAGGTTTCATTGAACCTCTTATTTCTTATCACTAAAATCATAATCAATATGTTTGTCATTATGAGACTTTTTATCAAACTTGCAAATGTAAACAATATCACTAATCGCGGCAAGTATAACTAATGCGCCTATTACAATAAGAATTATTTTCATAACTTCATCAGCAATATTAACTGAAATCGGTAAGAAAACTAGGAATAATATGCCAACCACTATTTTAATAATGTCATCTTGAACCATTGGGAGTTTGTAATAATATATTTTAAGTAATGGAAGAATTATTAAATAAACCGCAATGATGATGTTCATTACTGTTCCTGGAAACACTATCATACATATACCTAAGATAATACCAACCACTGAAGCAATAATATTGGCAGTCGGATTTTCATACTTATTAAATAAGTTTACGGCATTAATAACAATTGTTATAGCACCAAAGATAATAAGTATCCAATGTAATAATTCAGATAGTGGTACAAGACACGCTAGTAAGATAATACCTATTCCCACTAATACACCGACAATTGCATTTGTTAACGTCATTTTTTTCATAATAATCACGCTCCATTTTTTAATCTTCATATGCATAAGGAAATCCTGTTAAAGTAATTCCTAATACAGCAAAATTATAACACTGACTTGATTTATATGGTAGATTTGTATTTAAAATTTCTAAATAAGATACATTCGTTCCATCTAAATAAATTTTAATATCATGATTCATCATGCCAGTATCAAAATTATCTTTATAATAAGTACGAAGTAATTTACCTTGATCGTTATAAGCATTAATAGTAAAGATTGGTTTATCTTTATCGACTTTTTTACTATTATTTTTCATCGTACCAATATGAATATCTAATTCTAATTTTAGCCAATTGTCTTCAAACATATGTGTTTGAAGTCCATAGTATGTTGTAGCATTTTTATTAGTGTGCATATTTATTCCGCCACCTTCAGTGCTACTATAATATTTAATTGAACTTGCTTTTACGATATTTCTTCCATAAATCATATTTAATAAAGGCGATACACTATCTTGATCCATTGTTGATAATTTAGTTCTATTATTCATATCACCAATTGTAAACTTATTATTAATATTATTTGGAATTGGATAAATGGAATCTCCCGTATTTAACGAACTACTATTACTAATAGAAGGCTTACTACTAGAAGAAACACTACTACTTACTGATGGCTTTGTACTACTAGATGGTTTACTACTAATTGATTCACTATTGCTAGTAGATGGCTTAGTATCGCTAGTGGAAATTACATCTCCGTTACTAGCGGAAGAACTATTTGATAATGGTAAACTTGATCCAGTTTCACAACCAACTAAAAGCAAAACAAACATCATTAATCCAATTTGCTTTTTCATAAAATCACCGCCTAAAATTTAAACATTGCTTATATTATAATCCGAATTTTATTATTAACACACTTAATATTTATTTATTCGCTTCAGCATTTTTAATAGTATCATTATTTACAATACCTACTACATCATCAACTGGTAAAGTAAAAGCAATGCCTTGTCCTGGAGTTTCTAAACCTACATTTTGATATAAAGCATGTAATAAATTTGCTTTTAAATCACGAGGAATTAAAATCATAACGATTTCTTTTTCTGGGT
>CAKPJO010000209.1 GCA_934162685.1 uncultured Bacilli bacterium
GGCTTCTTCGATTGTTTTATCCATACCATCATTATTAGATATAGTTCTTTGAGTGCGAGTTACGCCTGCGCCATTAAATATATCATTGATTTTACCAACACAACTTACTTCGTATCCCGCATCTTTTAAGATATTCATAGCGGTTGTTCCAGTTGGAGATAAAGCATAGTCATGACGATTAGATGTACGTTTGAAGTTATCTTTATTATCGCCAACATATGGACGGGCAATAATTCGACCTAGTAAATATTCTGGACGCATACAAATGTCACGCGCTATTTCGCAGTTCCTATATAATTCACTTAAAGGAATGATACTTTCATGAGCCGCAATTTGAAGAACACTATCAGCGCTTGTATAAACAATTAAAGCGCCTGTTTTCATTTGCTCTTCACCAAGTTGTTTAATGATTTCGGTTCCGCTTGCGGCAATATTACCTATGATTTTACGACCAGTTTTTTCTTCTAATTCATCAATTAGTTCTTTTGGGAATCCTGTATCAGTGAATGTTTTAAATGGTTTAGTTGTTAATATACCCATCATTTCCCAGTGGCCAGTCATAGTATCTTTTCCGTTACTTGCCTCATTTAAAATTAAAGAATAGGCATGAGGATGAGATACAACTGATGATCCAACTATTTTTCCTAAGTCTCCAATTCCTAAAGCGTTTATAGTCGGAATATCAAGTCCTCCGCAACGTTCAGAAGTATGAACCCATGTATTAGTGCCCGCATCACCAAATTTATCAGCGTCTTTCATGGCTCCAATGCCGGCTGAATCCATTACAATAACAAATATACGTTTATATTTCATATAAAAATCTTCCTTTCACACTTTAGTTATTATATCTTACTTTTTTTTATTATACAAATCATAGGCGCTTAAAATACGGTTTTGCGTAATAGTTGTATAAATTTGGGTTGTGGCAATATCTGAGTGACCAAGCATCTCTTGTACTACTCTTAATTGGGCGCCATTTTCTAATAAGTGTGTAGCAAATGAATGGCGCAATGTATGGGGAGATATTTCTTTATTGATATTAGCCATATCAGCATATTTTCTTATCATTTTAAAAAAGTATTGACGGGATAAAGGCTTTCCGTATTTAGATAAGAAAATATAATTACTTTTAATTTTTTTGTCTTCATAACGCACTTCATCTAAATAGGCACATAAATATTCTAAAGCAAATTCGCCAATAGGTACTCTTCTTTCTTTTGAACCTTTACCCATAACAGTTATAATGCCTTTAGAAATATTTACATTAGAAAACTTTAAATTTAATAATTCGGAAACACGTAATCCAGAAGCATACATTACTTCAAGCATAGCTTTATCTCTTAAGCCATCTCTTTTAGATAAATCGGGTTGTTCTAATAATGCTTCAACTTCTTCCATTGTTAAGTAAGTTGGTAATAAAGCATGTTGTTTAGGCAAATCCACTTTGGGAATTTGTAAACGATAATAATTTTCTCTTTGTAAGAATTTATAGAAGTTACGAATAACAGATACTCTTCTTACAATAGTTCGAGGGGATATTTGATGCAAGGCTTCATAACGAACAAAGCGAGAAAAAAGTTCAGGGGCTAAGTCATCAGTGTCTTCTAAATTATCAATTGCCCCGACAAAGAAATTTAAATCATCTTTATAAGCACTTATCGTATTTTCGGATAATCCTTTTTCGACGATAAGATATTCAATATATAAGTTAATTGCTTCTTGAATGTCCATAAATTAACTCCCTATCTACTAATTATCTACTAATTAATTACTATTTGGCTTTTTTGCTTCACTTGCACGTTTAAAAACGTCTTTTTTTAGTTTACGATTCAAATCATTAATTAAAAGCTTAGTTTTAGACTCTTCTTCATGAATTTGATAGTTAAATAAGCTCATTTGTAACTTAATTTCATTTTTAGAAATAAGGTTTTGTAATGTTACTCCTACTAAACGAATGGGCTCTTGATTATTAAGTTTATCATAAACAAGCAAGGCTTTTTCTAAAATTGTTTCATAATCATTAAAAGGTTCACGAAATGTCATACACTTAGTATGTAAACGGAAATCAATAGTTTTAATGGTTATTTGAATAGTATTACCTAATTTATTTTCCTCTTGCGCTCTTTCGCTTACATCTTTTGATAAATATTTAATCATCGACTTTATTTCTTCGTAATCAGTAGTGTCATGATCAAATGTACGTGATGTTCCGATTGATTTAGGGTCGGCAACTTCGGTTTCAACAACATCGGATCCATAGCCATCAATCCATTCCATACAAGTATAATAGAATTTACCTAATTGCTTTTTTAATTTTTCTTGATCAACTATTTTTAATGAGCCGATTGTATCCACTCCGATATCTCTTAGTTTAGGAGCAGTCTTTTTTCCTATGCCAAACATACTTTCTATCGGTAAAGGATAAATCATTTTTTTCACATCTTTACGTCTAATAATTGTAATTCCCATCGGTTTTTTCATGTCTGATGCCATTTTGGCTAAAAACTTTGTTGGTGCAATGCCAATTGAGCATTTTAATTTAGTCTTTTCATATAATCCATTTTGTAAGTCTTTTAAGTATTGATAAGGATTTTTTTGATTTTTTAATGGTTCAGTCATATCAACAAAGCATTCATCAATGGACGCTACTTGGATAATGGGAGAATAATGACGCACATAATCAAAGAACTCTTTTGATAAACGCTCATATAATTC
>CAKPJO010000210.1 GCA_934162685.1 uncultured Bacilli bacterium
TCATAATATTTACCCATAATTGCTGTTTTAAGTGATAAATAAGGCTTACTTTTCCCAGTTGTTTTTTTAATCATAATATAAAATTTAGCAGCTTCAGCAAATAAGGCTACAAAGCCAAGAAGTAATGCTATTATCCAATAAATAACATTTTCCTTTTTAAACCATACTGCAATGGTATCTTTAAATGTTGCTCCTTCTGAAGAGCCATTATTAAATGTAGTAAATCCTAAAATAACAACCAATATAACATTAATAAAAACAAAAATTAATCCAAATAATGATTTTTTAGAATCTTTTTTTAACTCTTCTTTTTGTTCTGATTCTTTTATAGTTTGGTTAATAATAGTTTCGTTAATAATAATTTCTTGTGTTTTACGAATTTCTTCTTCTTGTACTGCTTTTTCAACTTTTTTGTTTTCTTTTTTAGTAGCCATAGTTAGTTTACCTCCTAGGCAAAGCAATTTTATTATAAAACCAATAGTTTTTCAATAACTTCTATTTTTATGATATGCAATTAGTCTTTTAAACATACACTTTCTACAAATGTAAGCGCCTCGAGTATAACATTATGCATATCTAAATATTTATATTGTCCTAATCTTCCACCAAAATAAACTTTATTTTCTTTTTTAGCCAATTCACTATATTTTTGATATAGTTCATTATTCTTTCGATCATTAACTGGATAATAAGGCTCATCACCCAATTTCCATTCTTTAGAATATTCTTTAGAAATTATTGTTTTAGGTGTATCCAAAAATTCGAAGTGTTTATGCTCAATTATACGAGTGAAAGGAACATCTTTGCTTGTATAATTAACAACTGCATTCCCTTGATAATTATCAATATCAAGTATTTCAGTTTCAAAGAAGACTGATCGATATTCTAGTGGTCCATAGCAAAAGTCATAATAAGCATCAATTGCTCCTGTAAAAATAACTTTATCTCCCATCGATAAATATTTATCTTTGTCATTTAAAAAATCAGTATTTAATAAAACGTCACTACCTTCAAGCATTTTTTCAATAATTTTCGTATAACCTCCAATAGGTATACCTTGATAACGATCATTAAAATAATTGTTGTTATAAGTATAACGTACTGGTAAACGTTTGATTATAAATGGTGGCAATTCATCACAATTTTTTCCCCATTGTTTTTCAGTATATTCTTTAATTAGTTTTTCGAATATTGTTTTTCCCACTAAATTTTTTGCTTGTTGCTCTAAATTAATAGGATTTTCAACATATGATTCTTTTATTTCTTCTTTTATAACTTTCTTAGCTTCTTCTGGTGTTTTTATGTTAAATAATTTAGAAAATGTATTCATATTAAATGGTAAGTTATATAGTTCATCTTTATATATAGCAATAGGTGAATTTACATAGTTGTTAAATTCTGCAAATTGATTTACATAATCCCAAATCATTTTATTTGAAGTATGAAAAATATGAGCACCATACATATGGACATTAATACCTTCCATTTCTTTTGTATAAACATTTCCGCCAATATGGTCTCTTTTTTCTATTACTAAACACTTATAGCCACGTTTTGTAAGTTCAAATGCCGTAGTAGCGCCATATAATCCCGCGCCTACAATTACATAATCATATTTAGTTTTCATTTTGTCTTCCTCCAATATAGTCAATCTTATAATATCACATAAATCGAAATATTACGATTTTTATATTTTTTATAGAGTGAATTTTGTGTATAATAGGTGTACGGCTATAAATATTTATATCTTATACTTATAGTCATTTTTCTTTAACATTTGAAGGGAGTATTGCAAAAGTTATTTGCAAGTCTAGTTATGAGTAAGAAAACAGAAAAAACAAATGCTATAAGAGCATTAGAACAAAAAAAGATTGAATTTAATACATATGAATACGATGCTGAAGTGGCTTTAAGCGGTGAAGAAGTTGCCAAAGTTTTAAATGAAGATCCTAATAAAGTTTTTAAGACATTAGTAACTATCGGCAAATCCAATAATCATTATGTATTTTTAGTACCTGTTAATTCCGAATTAGATTTGAAAAAGGCAGCAACCGCGGTACACGAAAAAAATATTGAGATGATTAAAAATAAAGATTTACTTCCATTAACTGGGTATATTCATGGTGGTTGTTCACCAATTGGGATGAAAAAATTCTTTGTAACCACTATTGACGCTAGTGCACTTAATAATGATACAATTATCTTCAGTGGCGGAAAAATTGGCTTACAAATTGAAACAACATTAGATGAATTAAAAAAGATAATACAATTCTCTTTATATGATATAAAAAAAGATTAAATCGATTAATAAAAAATAACTTGAATTAATTATAGAATACAATTACAATGTAATTCGTTTTACCAGTAGGAGGTTTGTTTATGACAGAAAAAGAAAATCTAGAAATAATCGAATTTTGCGATAATTTTTTTCCACAAATTGATGGTGTCGTTCGTGTTGTTGATAATTGTGCTAAACATCTAAACCAAATGGGAAGTTGTGAGGTCGTTGTTCCTCAATATAAAGACGAAAGTAAAACTATCGATTCCAAGTTATCCTATAAAGTTTCAAGAAAGAAAACTAAACTTATTACTTTCAATAAGTTTCTAATTCCCCTTCCAAAAAAAGACAAAGAATTAACAAAAAGAATCATGAATTCAAATGCTGATATTTTTCATGTTCATTCGCCTTTTTTTATTGGCCATTATGC
>CAKPJO010000211.1 GCA_934162685.1 uncultured Bacilli bacterium
TCCAGGAATTATTTATTCTAAAGAAGACATGGAAAAAGCTATTATTAAAATGAAAAGTGAAGATGTTGATATGATTTTTACTCATTTCTTATCATGGGCTGATGATTTTGCTTGGGTAAGATTTTTAAGAGATATTGGGGATATGCCAATAATGTACGCTACTATCGTAAGAGATAAATTAGGATTTGAAAATTCTTTTACAGAAGATTCATTTATTGAATTTTTAACTGCTGGTGGATTAGTGGGCTCATTAGAAGGATCTGGCGATATTGCAAGATTAAAGAAAGGACAAGTAAAAATTGTTCTAGGCTCAAAAGAAGAAGTAATGTCTGCGTGTAAAGAAATGGCACAAATTTGTGCTTTGCGCCATGAATTACGTCATAGAAGTATTGCGTTACTACCATCATTTAATGAAGCAATGTGGTCTACTTATGTTGATCCATATGATATATTTACTAAAATTGGTCCAGAAATTCGCTTCTTATCGATTGTAGAATTAAGTGAAATTATGGATGCGATTGATGATGAAGAATGTAATAAATTGACAAAAGACATTTTGTCTAAATACGAAGTAAAAGGCACAATTGATGAAGAAAAGATGGCAGCTTCAGTTAAAGGAAGTTTAGCTTTAGAAAAAATTGCTCGCAAATACGATTCGGAATTACTAGTATTAAATGATATTGATAAAGTCTTACAACGCACAATTGGTTTAAGACCAGGATTTACACCATGTCCAGGCACTGATGATGTTTTGGTTGTTCCTGAAGGTGATATTGGTGCTGGTTTATGTGCTTATATTTTGAAAAAGTTAACATCACAACATGTTTCATTTATTGAACCATTCCATATTGATGCTCAAACTGGTACATTTGCAGCGGGTCATGCTGGTCCTAATGATTATACCGATGAATTAGGAAAGACGATGATTGCCACGGATACAAGATTTGCTAAATCAAATCTTAAATATGCTGGTGCGCCATTTGCTAACCATGTTTTCTCTCCTGGAGAAAAAACAATGATTCATCTTTCTGAAAATAATGGCCGTTTTAAATTAGTTGCTACAACTGTAGAAGTATTAGAAAGCAATCATTTCTTAGATGGATATTCACATGGCTTATTTAAACATCATATGCCAGTAAACGAATTTTTCCAAAAATTATTAGAAATAGGAGTAACTCAACACTATGCTATAACTGCTGGTAATTTATTAAGCAAAATGCGTCTTTTAGCGGAAATAATGGGATTTGATTATTATGAAATTTAATTATGCATATTGCATTGATATGGGTGGAACTTTCTTAAAAGGAGCGATTACGGATTATAAGGGCAACTTGATAACAAAAATATATCAAGTTCCTGCCAATTCAGCTTCTTCACTAGATGATTACATCAATAGTTTTGCCACTATGTTTAAGAATCTAGAAACAGAGGCAAAAGAAAAGAATATTGATATAGAGTTTATTGCGTTAAGTGTTCCAGGACCTTTTGATTATGAAAAAGGTATTTCAAAGATGAGCCATAAATATCAAGCAATATATAATTTAGATTTAAAGCAGTTGTTTTTAGAAAAATTAAATATAACAAAGCCAATGTTTTTTGAAAATGATGTCATTTCATTTTTGCTTGGTGAATCAAAAGATATGATTGATTTAGATAGAAAATCAATATGTGCGATTACATTAGGTACAGGATTAGGATATGTGGTTATGAATAAAAATGTGATTTTACGCAATGATTTAGGTTCTCCAAAAGAATATATCTATGATAAACCTTATAAAGATGGAATTATGGAAGATTATTTTTCCGCCCGCGGAATGATACGTTTTTATAAACTAATGACAAATAAAAATATAGAATCATCAAAAGCAATTAGTGATTTAGCTAAAAATGGTGATTATGAAGCGTTAGAAACTTTAAAACAATTCGGTAAAGAATTAGGACAAGGACTATTACCTTATTTAACCAAAAACAAAGTTAATGATCTTTATTTGGGCGGACAAGTTAGTAAAGCTTATCCTTATTTTTTAGAATCGCTTCAAAAAGAATTAAAAAATATAAATGTGCATGTATCAGAAAATGAAAATAGTGCATTAAGCGGACTAGCAGTTCGTTTCTTTAATAGTTAAAGGAGAATTTTACTTATGAAGTATGGGTATTTTGATGATAAAAACAAAGAATATATAATTACAACACCATTTACACCATTACCTTGGATAAATTATTTAGGAAATAAAGATTTTTTCTCACTTATTTCTAATACCGCAGGTGGGTATTCTTTTTATAAAGATGCTAAATTAAGAAGAATAACAAGATTCCGTTATAATAATGTTCCTAATGATAATGGAGGAAGATTATTTTATATTGTTGATGGTGATACCAAGTGGTCGCCAAGTTTTTTACCACTTAAAACACCTTTAGATAGTTATGAATGTCATCATGGAATAGGGTATACAAAATTTATATCAACAAAAAATAATTTAAAAGCAAATTTAACTTGTTTTGTACCTTTAAATGATGCTTGTGAAATAAACACTCTTACTTTAACTAACAATTCAAATGAAGAAAAGAGAATAAAATTATTTTCAGCAGTGGAATTTTGTTTGTGGAACGCTAGTGATGATAGTCAAAACTTTCAAAGAAATTATTCGACAGGTGAAGTAGAAATTGAACAAAAAACTGTTTATCATAAGACTGAATAC
>CAKPJO010000212.1 GCA_934162685.1 uncultured Bacilli bacterium
ATCAACAACTTCGCTATCTTCAAGAGAAGAAAAATTTGGAACAAATTGGAAGCTTAATTCAGTTTTATCTTCATTAAGGGCAAATTTAATTGCTTCAATGGAACCAACATATTTTGTAGCGTTAATAACATAAGCAAATCCGGTAATTAAATTTTTGTTTTTTGTAAAATAATAGTCCCAATTTGCACTAATATCGGCTTCAGTTAAATCTTTTACTCCGTCATTTAAAGCATTCATTTCTTCTGGAGAAGAAACGGCAAAGCGATTACCTAGTGGATCATTATAACTAACAGCATTTTCAATTTGAACTTTTGATTTATTAGAGAAATTATATAATAACTTTTCATTATTTCCTTTGTAAGAATCAATTTGGATATAGCCAGCATCACTTAAATCATAATAAATGTAATGAGGATTATACGTAATATGTAATGATGTAGTGTCATTATATGGAATCTCCAATGTGAAATTAGTGGAAGATCCAGCTGATTTTAGAAAATCAAATACTTCTTTGGCACTTGAAGTTGGTTTTGGATTGACACTTATTCCGGTGTTTTGACTACCATCACTTGCTGGTGTATTGGATGTACCATTACTGTTTGAATTAGATGATTTATTATTATCGCAAGCAGTAATGGTTAAAAGCGATAATAACAAAAGAGTCGACAAAAATGTCTTGTTTTTCATAAAAATTTATCTCCTTGACTTAAATTACCAATATTATATTTTTGATAAATTAGAAAATCAATATGTGAAAGCATAAAAAAAATGTAAAGCGCTTTCTAAAAGATAAAAAGACGCCAATGGGCGTCTCTCTTACATGCTTTTTTCAAGAATTTTTCTTATTTCTTCTTTTGTTAATGTTTTATAACCAGAATCGGAAATGAAAGTTCCTTCAATGATTTGATCAAACATACTTTCCTTAACTCCTAATTCTCCAATATGCATTACTAATCCAATTTCTTTCATCCAGACTTCCATTTTATCTAAGCCTTCTAAAGCAACTTGTTCATTAGTTTTGTTAGTTGCATCAACATCCCACACATTTTTAGCAAATTTGACGAATTGATGTAAGCCATATGGCATAATGAAATGATAATAAGCCATAGAAATGCTTGATAAAGTCATTCCATGAGTGGCATTAGTAACCCCTCCAATAGATTGACCAATCATATGAACCATCCAGTCTTGAGACTTACCCTTACCCACTAAAGTATTTAAAGCCCAAGTAGCAATCCACATAATATTACTTCTTGCTTCATAATTAGTTGGATCTTTAATAGCGACTAAAGAAGAATGAATTAAACTACGCATTAATCCTTCCATAATATAATCCGATGTTGAATCATCATTTCCGGAAAAATATTGTTCGGTGATGTGATTCATAATATCGTAAATTCCAGCGACCATTTGATAATGTGGAACAGTATAAGTAAATATTGGATTTAAAATAGAAAATTTAGGGAAAACATTATCACCAAATACATGGCCGATTTTTAATCCGGTACTAGGATCAGTGATAACTGCTCCACCATTCATCTCACTACCAGTTCCTACCATTGTTAATATTACGCCAACTGGAATAATCTTATTATCAACATCTTCCATTCTTAAATAATATTTTTCCCAAGGATCTTCTTTACAATGTGTAGAAACGGAGACAGCTTTAGCATAATCAATAACTGATCCTCCTCCAATGGCAAGGATTAAATCCACATTATTTTCTTTAGCAATTTTGCATCCTTCATATAATTTATATTTAGTAGGGTTTGGCATAACATTAGCATCTTCGAATATTTCTTTGCCATTTTCTTTAAGAATTTTAATTACTGAATCATAAATTCCATTCTTTTTAATTGAACCACCGCCATAAATTAATAAAACTTTTTTTCCATAATTTTGAAGCTCTTGATTCAAATAGCTTAGTGAATTATCACCAAAATATAATTTTGTAGGATTAGAATAATAAAAATTACCTAACATAATATTTACCTCCAAGGATATTGACAATCTTTAATTCATTGCCTAATATAAATATAATACCTAAAGGTAACTTTAGGTCAAGCGCTTTTTGAGGAGATTTTATTATGGAGTACAATATAGGACAAATTTCAAAAATGTTTAATTTATCAATTTCAACGATTAGATATTATGATAAAGAAGGATTACTACTAAATCTTGAAAGAAAATCAGGAATAAGAAAATTTACAAATCGTGATGTGGAAACTTTAAGAGTTATTGAATGCTTAAAAAAATCCGGCTTAGAAATAAAGGAAATTAGACATTTTATGGAATTATGTCAAAAAGGAAGTTCTACTTATCAAGAAAGAAAACAAATTTTTGAAGATCAAAAAAAGATTGTTTTAAGTGAAATTGAAAGATTAAAAAGTACCCTTGATATGTTGAATTTTAAATGTTGGTATTATGAAATGGCAATTAAAGATGGTAATGAAAATCATTTAAAAGAAATAATACCAAATGATTTGCCAGAAGATATAAAAGATATATATAAGCGTTCACATAATATTTGATTTATTTTTTAAGTATTATATGAATTGTTTTAGTTTTATCTTTTTTTTGTTTAAAAAATAATTTTTTTATAGCAAAAGTTATAGCAATACAAATAGGAAAAAAAGGTGTAAAAGGACCTGCCC
>CAKPJO010000213.1 GCA_934162685.1 uncultured Bacilli bacterium
CCCTTGACGATTTAATGACAAAAGAAGACAATTACGCTACAAATTTTAATAAATTTTATTCAATTTATTTGCTTCATTTAACAACGACTATAGTTATTACAACATTGATTTTCCAATTTATTGTACCTATATCAAATAAAAAACATCGTACAATTGGGATGATGATATTTAAGGCTGTTCCAGTTGATAAAGAAAATATTATCATCAAAAATACGACTATTCTATTAAGATTTTTAATAATTTTAGTTGTAGAACTTTTATTAGCATATTTAGTTGCTAATTGGATGGCAATATTGTTTGTTGCTTTAGGTAGTTTTGTGCTCATTTCATTTACTAATAAGCGTTTATCTATTCATGATGCCATTTTAAAAATACATCTAGTTGATCAAACACAAGCATTTAATGAGTAATTTTATTTGTATAATCAAAAAAAAGTAGTATAATTACAACATATCTAAGGAGACTTACTATGATTGATATTAAAGAAGTAAAAGGTCGTAGAATGTTAAAACAATTTATAGAATTTCCTGTGAAATTATATAAAGATTGTCCATATTTTACACCTTATTTATATGATGATGAATTAAATAACTTAATACCAAGCCGTAATCCGGCTTCTAAATATTGCGAATTTAAATTATTTTTAGCATATAAAGATAAGAAAATTGTTGGAAGAATTTGCGGTATTATTAATAACTTTGCTAATGAAAAATACCATCAAAATCGTGTTCGTTTTAATCGAATTGATATGATTGATGATATTGAAGTTACCAAAGCACTTATTGGTGCAGTTGAACAATTTGGTAAAGAACATGGACTTACTGAAATTAATGGCCCTTTAGGATATTCTGACCAAGATAAAGAAGGAATGTTAATTAAAGGATTTGACCAATTAAATATGTTTGTTACATTCTATACTCATGAATATTATATTAAACATATGGAACAATTAGGATTTAAAATCGATGCTCGATGGAAAGAATATAAGATTATGATTCCTAAAGAACTCGATCCTCGCTTAGTAAAAAGTTCTCAATTTGTACAAAAAAAGTTTGGTTTACATTTGGCAACATTTAAATCAAAAAGAGAATTAAAGAAAGAAATTGTTATTGAATTTTTAAAATTAATTAATACATGTTATGCTAATTTATATGGTTATGTACCAATTGATGAAAAACAAATGGGTCATTTAGCTGCGCAATATATTCCATTAATTAATTTAAGATATTTGAGTTTGGTATATGATGAAAATAATAAAATGGTTGCAGCGGGTTTATTAATTCCTACCCCAGTACATGCTTTAAAGAAGCATAAAGGTCATTTATTCCCGTTTGGATTTATTGATTTCCTTCATGATTTAAATCACGCTAAAGTGTTAGATATGCTTTTAGTAGCTTGTGATCCAGCATATCAAAATACTGGAGCAATGAGTATTATTTTTGAAAATTCAATTAGACACGCTATTGAAGATGGGATTGAGCATGCCGAAACAGGTCCAGAACTTGAATATAATACGAACGTTCAAGCATTATGGAAAATGTTTGATACAGTTAATCATAAAGAAAGAGTTTGTTGGTTAAAACCAATAGAAAAATAATATTAGCACTGGTTACAGTGCTTTTTATCTTGTTTATGGGTAAAATAAAATTTGTAAGGAAGTGAAGTATATGTTAGAAGTATTATTAGATGCATTAATAGATAGTTTAAAAGTTCTATTAGTTGTTTTTATAATGTATATTTTAATTTCGTTTTTTGAAAAGAAATTAGCGGACAAAATATCTAAAAAAAGTAAATTTTCGGTATTATTAGGTGCATTATTTGGCTTAATTCCTCAATGTGGATTTTCAGTAATTGCCGCTGATTTATATTTAAAAAGGCATATTACTATGGGCACGTTAGTTGCAGTATTTATTGCATGTAGTGATGAAGCTTTACCAATATTTTTATCAAGTAGTGATAAATTCTTAATGGCTTTACCATTATTAGGTAGTAAATTTATTGTTGCTTTCTTAGTAGGATTTTTAATTGATGTTATTTATACTAAGTCTCATAAAGAAGTTCTTAGTCATGAAGAGCACTGTGAACACGAAGAAGAAGTTCATGTTGGATGTTGTCATCATGAAATTGAATCAAATCATGATGAAAATGAAAGCAAATTTCATAAATATTTATTACATCCTTTATTACATTCTTTAAAAATATTTGCGTATGTACTTGTTATAAATGTGGTTTTTGGAATATTAGTTTATTATGTAAAAGAAGAAAATATTAGTGCATTTTTAACTCAAAATAGTGGACTTGCTCCATTATTTGCTGTATTAGTGGGTTTAATCCCTAATTGCGCTAGTTCGGTTATAATTTCTGATTTATATATTGCCGGCCATATTACATTTGGTACGTGTATTGCTGGATTAATTTGTAATGCGGGATTAGGATTTGTTTATTTATTTAAAAGCAAGAGTAATTTAAAAAACAATCTAATTGTCTTACTTATCGTGGCATTAACAGGATTATTAGTGGGATATTTGTTGAATTTTATTTTTTGATATTGCTTTAAAATAAGATTAATTACGCTACTGTAATTGATTAATTGCTATCATTTTTGTATAATTTTGTAGGAGATGAAAATATGCAAATTACTATTGTTGGTGCAG
>CAKPJO010000214.1 GCA_934162685.1 uncultured Bacilli bacterium
AATATAATATAAGTACGTAATTCTTCATTTTTCCAAACTGATTTAAACTTACCTATTAATAGCAAATAAAACAATGTGAAATTTATACCAAATAAAATCATAAATATTGCTATTACATATTGCGAATAAATGCTATAAGCAGCACAGCCACTATTTAAGACTGAGAATCCCCCAGTACCAGCAGTACCTAATGTAATACATATACTATTAAACAAATCCATTTTTTTATCAGGACCAAAGACTAAAAACAAAAATTCAATTACAGTTAATCCCATATATATTAGATATAAAATTCTCGCTGTCGCGGAAACTTTAGACACTAATTTACCAACTGATGGTCCGGGTGATTCAGCGCGAAGAATATGCATGTTTGATCCTTCTTTATCATCAGGAAGAACAGCTAAAATAAAAACAATAACACCCATGCCACCAATCCAGTGTGAGAACGAACGCCAAAATAAGAGGCTATGCGATAATGCTTCAACATCAGTGCTAATTGATGCACCAGTTGTTGTAAATCCAGAAGACATTTCAAAGAATGCATCAAAGAAATTTGGAATTTCTTTACTAATAACTAGTGGTAATGCTCCAACAAGAGCCACGATAATCCACGATAATGCTACGATAATAAATGATGCTCGTGGTAGTATTTTCTTGCTTTTTGGTTTAGGAATATTTAATAATACTCCGACAAGAAATGAGCATAAAGCTGTAATAAAGAAAGCAAATAATGTTGTATTCCACGATTCTTTATAAATTACACCAACTAATAAGGGAAGAAGTAACAATATAGCTTCTATTTGAAGAACCTTACCGATAATATTTAAAATATTCTTATAATTCATAATGATTATCCTAAGATTTCCACTAAATCTTCTAAATATGGGTCAGTGGTAATAACAATGACACTATCACTTAAATGAATTTCGGAATTACCATTTGGAATAATAACTTCATTATCACGAATAATACCAGCAATTAAAATATTTTTTTTAATTTTTAATTCTTTAAGAGGCTTATCAATCAACTTAGATTTCTTTTTAACTACAAATTCTAATGCTTCAACTCTTTGATCAACAAGTTTATAAAGTGTTTGAATATTAGATCCACGGTTATTTACCTTAGCGCGAATGTAAGAAATGATTTGATTGGCAATAATTTCACGAGGGGAAAACACACTAGCCATACCAATTGTTTCCATCATACCATTTAATGTCGAGTTATTAACTTTGGTAATAATCTTTTTAGCATTATGCTTACCCGCAAACATAGAAACAATAATATTTTGTTCATCCATTCCGGTAAGAACCAAGAAAGCATCAATGTTTTCAATCCCTTCATCTTCAAGGACGGCTTGATTTGTTCCATCTCCTTCAATGATATCTACTTTAGAAAATCTTTCACTTAAAGATTTACATACATCAGATTTTTTCTCAATAAGTTTGATATTATATTTATTTTTACTTACTAATTCACAAAAATAATAAGAAATGCGTCCACCACCAATAATCATAATATTATGAAGTCTTTCCATCTTTTTGAAAACTTTTTGAAAAAACATCAATAAATCTTGGTGTGCAGCTGCAACGTGAATTTTATCGTTTGCTTTTAAAATAAAATTACCAACAGGAATAACAACTTCTTTGTCTCTTTCAACAGCGCAAACTAATACTTTTAATTTATATTTATTTGATAGTTCAAATAAACTACATCCATTTAATATACTATCAGCTTCAACTCGAAGTTCTACTAATTCCATTTTACCTTTGGCAAAAACTTCAACTTTTAATGCATTAGGAAGAGTAAGATTTCGTGAAATAAATTTTGCCGCTTCATAATCCGGATTAATTGTCATTGATAAACCTAAATCATCTTTCATGAAATCAAGTTGTTTTAGGTATTGAGGATTACGAACACGGGCAATAGTATCAGAAGCGCCTAATTTATGAGCAATAAAACAAGATAATAAATTGACTTCATCACTTGAAGTTACTGCAATTACTAAATCAGCATCTTTAACGCCAGCTTCTTTTTGTATTTCCACACTAGCGCCATTACCAACAATGCCCATAACATCATATGTATCAATCATTTGACTAACAACACGTGAGTCACAGTCAATAATAGTAATGCTATGTCCTTCTTCAGACACGTTTCTAATTATTGATTGACCAATTTTACCATTACCAATTACAATAATTTTCACGATTTCACCTTCATTCCCAATAACGTATATATCATAACAAATTTCTAACTATTAATCACGAAAAATATCTTGAACAAAATTACTTATTATGTTTATTTTTTTTCTTACACATTGGGCAATTTTTTGAAGAGCAAGAGCAACTGCATTTATCTTCTTTAACATAAAAGTAAATAGCAAATCCAACTATTATAATAACTATTCCTAAAACAATCCATGATGCTAAATTCATCTTACATCACTCCAAATAAGTGGAATATTAAACTAAATACGCCAGCAAAACACCATGCTATAACTAATTGAAATAATGCAATACCTATTGCCCATTTTCTTCCTAATTCTCTTCGAATTGATGATAATGCCGCAACACAAGGAGTGTATAAT
>CAKPJO010000215.1 GCA_934162685.1 uncultured Bacilli bacterium
GTACAGATCATACAAGAGAACATGTCCCATTATTATGTTATTCTAAATCAATTGTTGATGGAAGACAATTAAATGAGCGTAATACATTCGCTGATATTGGCGCAACAATACTAGAAAACTTTGGACTTAAAAAAGCAAGTAATATGATCGGTGAACCAATAAAAGAACTACTTAAGTAAAAGAAAACGCCTTAGAGTGAATCTAAGGCGTTTTTAATTTCTTTAAACGTTTTATCTATATAAATGAATTTGTTGGCTCTAGATAGCTTATAAACCATTCTAGAAGTAGTTTCGCGCGGTAACGACAATTCTTTTGCTAAACTTGTCATCGAATGAATTTGATAATAGCCATTATTTTCTTTAAATTTCATCTTTAGAAAACTTAATAGACGTTTTTCAACATTTTGGATAGATACTACTTGCAAATGTTTTGATAATTCAAGTGATTTATTAGCTAAAAGTTCAAGATACATACTTAAGAATGTTTTGTTATTTGATAATAAATATAACAAATTATCTTTATTGATTCGATATAATGATACATCGCTACAACTAGTAACATTACCTAAGTAGTGGTTAGAAGAAGCAAAAATTAAATTATTGCCAAAGATATTCGGTGCTTTCATATAATTAAAAGTTTCTTCATTGCCATCTAAATCACTTTTAGTCATAATAATCTCACCTTTAACTAATATATCAATGTTATTACAAGTATCACCTTCAAAGTACAATACATCGGATTTATGAAATTCTAAATACTTCACATACTTAAGTTCATCTTTATTAAGTACGGCAACTAAATCTAAAGATATAACCATCTTACGCTCCTAACTGTGACAATTATCACAAAAGATATTTATATTATAACATATAATTAATTGGGTGATTAAAATGAAAAAGAAAAATTTATTATTTTTAAGTCTAGTTTTATTATTAACAGGATGCAATGGAAACTCGAATTCTATTAGTAGTAGTGGTAATTCTCTTTCAACTAGTGCAAATGAAACTAAAGTCTATCCAAGCATTATTACACCAAATGGTACTCCAACTATAGCCATTAGTAATTATGCAATTAATCATATGGATGATGTGGAAATCGTTAGTGGTCCTCAACCTTTAACAGCGGCTTTTGCTAGCAAAGATAAAGATATAATTATTGCTCCAATTAATTTAGGCGCTATGCGCTATAATAAGGAAGAAAATCCTACATATGGTCTATATCGTACGATTGTTTGGGATAATATTTACTTATTATCAAGAGAAGAAGTTAAAGAATTTGATGATTTAAGAGGAAAAACAATTACAAGTTATGGAAAAGGCAGCACTCCTGATATTATTTTGAATACAGTAATATCAAGTACTAATTTAAGTAACGATATAACTATTGAATACGTTGATAATGTTGTAATGGCAAATTCAGCATTTTCTAGCGGAACTGCCGATTATGTTATATCCGCTCAGCCAAATATTTCTAGTCTTAACTTAGAAGGAGTATATGTTAAACCATTACTTGACTTTTGGAAAACCGCGACTAGTTTAGATTCATATCCACAAAGCGCAATGTTTGTAAAGATTTCTAAATATGAAGAATTAAAGCCGGCATTAAAAGAAATAGATGCTTCAATCGAATTAGTAACAAAAGACGTTGCTACAACTGCAAAAAACGCTGAAACAGTTACTGGCACATTTAAAGAAGCTTTATTAACTAAAGCTATTCCTAACTCTGGATATAAATCATTTAATAATGAAAAAGAACTAGTAGAAGGATATTTTAATGCGATGATTAACTTAGGATTAAGCGCTAATGTGGGAGGAAAACTTCCAGATGAAAACTTCTACCTCAATAAGTAGTAAAATTGTCTCATTATTTTCTATTATTTTATTACTCGCATTAATTGCTTTAGTTAGTTATCAAAAGCAAGATTCACAGATATATCCTCCTATTAAAGATATTTCAACTTGTTTTATTAATAACATTACAAATAAGAATACTATTTTAAGCTTCATATATACCTTTTTAAGGCTTTTTGGAGTATTAGTAGTATCTTTAATCATTTCACTAGTTATCGCGCTTCTATACTACTATAATCGTCTAATTATGAGTTTTCTTCGTCCGATTATTATAATTATGAAAGCTTCGCCATTAGTAGCAGTAGCAATTTACATTTTTATTATCATTCGCGGTAGTAGTGCTCATATCATTCGTCCTATGCTTATTTGCTTTTTAGTAACAATGCCTGTTATGTTAGAAGCCGCGGTAGCGTCTATTGATAATATGGATCAAAATATCGTGTTGGAATTGCATGTTACTGACGTTAGTAAATGGAAAAAATTCTTTAAAATTTATTTACCACTTATGTTTCCTAATATTATTACTAGTTTGCTTCAAACAATTGGATTAGGCTTTAAAGTAATGGTTACTGGTGAATATTTATGTCAAGTAAGAAGAAGTGTTGGTTTAATGATTTATAGCGCCTTCAATGTACTAGATATGGCTAATCTAATTGCTATCATCATTGAAATAGTTATTATCGTTATTATTGGTGAATCAATTATTAAATACTTAAGTAAACGCCTAAAAGC
>CAKPJO010000216.1 GCA_934162685.1 uncultured Bacilli bacterium
AGAGTTCATTCAAAAATTTATTATCATAATAGGATTGGAAAAAAATCAGTCAAAATTAATTTATATAAAATAATAAATAAAACATATCAATGTAATTTAAGCATATCACAGCATGTTAAACTAAAATAGTTATAATATATAACTTCTTACAATACGCTTTTATTTGTTTATAGACTTTAACTAATTATTCATATACAATTATCCTTGTAAAAGGTGAATTATTATGAAAGATAACTATAAAATAAATTTCGAGCAAAATAAGCGTCAAATGGAATTATTAGATAAATATTATGGCGTTAATAAAGAAACTAAAACTATCAGTGTTTCTCTTCATTATGAGCGTGCTAGTGATATCTTAACGACAAATGTTGGTAATCCTAAATATCCTCAATTTTCTAATGAAGCATTAGATAAAGTGAAATCTATAACTGAAAACGCCCCAACTGGATATAAAGTAGAAATCAATTTTGAAATTGAAGATTATGAAGACTATAAGCCTAAAGATATGATTGAAGCATTTAACGATACTTTGGAATTAAGTCAATATAATGCTCGTAAACGTAGACAAGGAAAAGAATTATTATCATCTGTTTTAATATTAATAGGTGTAATCATCTTATTTTTAATGGTTGTGGGAAACTCTGATGGTTGGTTTGGTGAAGGAGTTAAAGCTGACATCATTACTGAAGTTATTGATATTGCTGCCTGGGTCTTTATTTGGGAAGCAGTTACTATTTTATTCTTAGAACATTCCGAACAAGCTAAATTTGCTTTAAGAATTAGACAAAAAGTATCGCAAATTGCCATGTATAAAAAAGGAGAAAAGAAGCCTTTAGCAATTGAAAAATCCAAAGCAATATTTGGCAAATGGGAAAATGAAGAAAAAATAAAAAGAGTTGGTAAGTACTTTATGTTAATATCAAGTTTTGCCTTTATATTTATGTCTTTTTATTCTCTTTATGCTTTATATAAAGGAATTTCTTCTGGAACAATTGAAACAAATTCAATGGCAATATTTATTATCGTAAGTTTCTTATCTGCGATTGTATCTTTACTTGCCGGATTAGGTGGAATATCACGTTATTTAGGAGGAAATGGTAAACTAGGAAAATTCGTTGGGCCATATGCAATATTCTTAACAGTTTGCTTCATTGCCTTAATTATATTTGCTATTTCAATAAAGGATATTCCTTCGATTATATCAGTAAGTTCGACATTTGTTATTAATCTATTCTATATTGCTGGTTATTATATTGACCGTTACGTTAAATAAATCTGGTGTAAAATCCAGATTTTTTTCTGATTTTTAAAAATCCATAACTATATTATTAATGGTGAATGTTATGGATATTTTTGAAAAAGCAATAAAAAAACAAGTTAAATTAAAATACTTAAATATGGCATTAAGAGATAAATCATATGTAACAAAGTATTATGAAATTTATAAAAAGCCTCTTTTAATGCCAACTAATAAAAAACTATCAACGTATGGAGATTGTATTCTTAATTGGGCTTGTGTAATTTTGTTTATTAAATTAAATAAGTGCGGAGCGGAAATAGCCAAATACCGTTCTAATAAATTTTTAGTTGAAGTTGTGGCAAAATATTATGACCTAGATAAATATATTTTAAAAATTGACAAAAAAAAGCCTAATAACTACATTTATATTGAAAAAAAGAATAAATATCTTGCTGACGCTATCGAAGCAATAATTGCAGTAATATTTATCAATCGTCATGACATAAATGAGATTGTGGAATTATTAAGTTTTTGGGTAAATAATCATAAAAACACCTAATAAACTCAATATTAAAATAATTGAAACTTACTTTCTATAAGATTATAATCTTATTAGAAAGTAGGTACCCATGATTAATCAATTTTCTAGAACTGAATTATTATTAGGCTCTAAAGCCATTGAAATACTTAAAAATGCTCATGTGGCTATTTTTGGTATTGGTGGAGTTGGAGGATATGTTGTTGAAGCATTAGCAAGAAGCGGCGTTGGTCATTTTACTATTATTGATAATGATAAAGTATCTTTAAGCAATTGTAATCGTCAAATAATTGCCACTACCAAAACAGTGGGATTAGATAAAGTGGATGTTATGAAAGAAAGAATTTTAAGTATTAATCCTGATGCAATTGTGGATACCTATAAATGCTTTTTTCTTCCGGAAAACCAAGATCAATTTGATTTTACGCATTTTGATTATGTGGTTGACGCCATTGATACAGTTTCTGGAAAAATTGCAATTATATTAAAAGCCAAAAAAGAAAACATACCAATTATTTCTTCAATGGGAACAGGTAATAAACTTAATCCAATGGCATTCATCGTTAGTGATATATATAAAACCGAAATGGATCCATTAGCGAAAGTAATGCGTCATGAATTAAAAAAGCGTCATGTAAAAAAACTAAAAGTGGTTTATTCAAAAGAAAAACCTATTGAGCCTTTAATTAACGAAGATACCCAAAAAGAAATCGCCCACACTTCAAGAAGAAGCGTTCCAGGAAGTAACGCCTTTGTACCTCCTGCTGCCGGACTTTTAATTGCTTCTGAAGT
>CAKPJO010000217.1 GCA_934162685.1 uncultured Bacilli bacterium
TAATAAACCAGTATGGGATAGTTTTGTTAATTGTTTACCTCCAACGGTTTTAATTAATGTTTATTCATCTTTAATTTCTATTCCATTAGGAATTGGTTTAGGAATTTTTGCCGCCCTAAAAAAGAATAAATGGCAAGACCATTTTATTTCAACATCAGTTATGTTTTTCATTTCTGTTCCGAGCTTCATTTACGCTTTTTTAGTGCAGTACATATTTTGTTTTAAATTAGGATGGTTTGATTTAACAATTAAATCACTTGCTGATGCTGGTGGTTCATATTTTACTTGGACAATGTTTAAATCAATGATTCCCGCCATTATTACAATGTCATTTGGTTCCATCGCGGGTTATGCAAGATACACTCGTGCGGAATTAACTGAAGTATTAACAAGTGAATTTATGTTATTAGCTAGAACGAAAGGATTAACAAAAGGACAAGCAACAGTACGTCATGCTTTAAGAAATGCGATGGTACCAATCTTCCCTTCAATAGTAGGTGAATTCGTTGCAGTATTAAGTGGTTCATTAGTTATTGAAAAGATATTTGCTATTCCAGGTGTTGGAGGATTGTATTTATCCGCAATTAACACTCAAGACTATGACTTTTTTATGTTACTTTCTGGTTTCTATGTTCTAGTTGGCTTATTATCCGCGATAGTAGTAGATATTTCATATGGATTTATTGATCCTAGAATAAAGATGGGAGCAAGATAATATGATAGACGCAAGATTAGAAAATATACCAAAAGAAAAATTTACTTTTGTTAATGAAAATAAAAATCTAACTGATAAAGAGTTAGTTACCAAGCCAGTAGGCTATTTAAGAGATGCGTGGAATCGCTTTAAGAAGAACAAAGCATCAATTGTTGCTGCAATTATCATTGCAATTTTGGGATTATTTACATTAATAGGTCCTATTGTAAGTGAATATAAAGTTTCTTATCGTGATCAAACATTTAAAGGTACATTGCCTAGAATTCAACTATTTTATGATTTGAATATTGATTTTTGGGATGGCTGTCAAGATAAACAAACAGGTTCAGAAGATTTCTTATATTATTACTCAATGGGTGTTGAGACTGGACATAGTTCAATAAGAAATCAAAAATATACGACAAAAGAGATATTAAATGCTCGTAAACAATGGGTAACGGTATATAATTTCCGTTTAGATGACTACCAAAAAAATGGTATGGAATTTAAAAACCTAACTTTAGAAGAATATCAAAATATTCAACAATATCAAGATGAATATAATGTTCAAGTAATTTATCCAATTACTGATCCAACATTAAGACCAGGTGACTCAATTAATGCAGAGCCATCTTCAAACGCTAATTACTGGTATAAAACGACCACTAATTCCGGAAAAGTTACTACAACTGGCGCTACAATAAATGATGATGGTACAGTAACTTTTGAAAATATTTATAAATCATATTCAGGACAAGATATGTACACTAGTAAGATGAGAATCGAAAATTCTAGTGAAAATTCCACACCTTTATATGATTATGCAGAACTTACACAAAGTGGTAATATGTATAAAGTTCGTGTTAATTACTACGAATATTATATTTATAATCATGTATACGTATTAAAAGATGGAATTACTAAGCCAAATTTTATATTTGGTACCACCGCTTATGGACAAGACTTATTTACTTGTTTGTCTAGTGGTGCTAGATTTAGTTTTATCTTTGCGATATCTGTTGCTTTAGTTAACTTAATTGTTGGCGCTATATACGGCGCAATTGAGGGATATTATGGTGGAAAAACTGATTTATTAATGGAAAGATTTGTTGATATTTTATCAGCAGTTCCAACGATGATTGTTATTACTTTACTCAAATATCATATGAAAAATAATTCAGCAATATTAATTATCTTTATTGCTTTCTTCTTAACAGGATGGATTGGTGTAGCGGGAACGACGAGAATGCAGTTCTATCGTTATAAAAATCAAGAATATGTTTTAGCGGCGCGTACTTTAGGAGCTAAAGATGCTAGAATTATGTTTAAGCATATTTTCCCTAATTCCCTTGGAACACTTATTACTAGCAGTGTTTTAATTATTCCAGGTATGATATTTTCTGAAACAAGTTTAAGTTACTTGGGCATTATCAATTTGAATTCCGGTAATTTAACAAGTGTTGGATCATTACTTGCGGATGGGCAAGCTAGTTTAATGACTTGGCCACATATTGTTTTATTCCCAGCAATATTTATTAGTTTATTAATGTTAAGTTTCAATTTATTTGGAAATGGATTACGTGATGCTTTTAACCCATCACTTAGAGGAAGCGAGGAATAGTTATGGAAAAGAAATTAGAAGTAAAAAATTTACAAATATCATTCCGTACGCAAAGTGGTTTATTAAAAGCAGTAAGAGATATTTCTTTTGATTTATATAAAGGTGAAACATTAGCAATCGTTGGTGAATCAGGTTCAGGAAAATCAGTTACTAGCAAGGCTATCATTGGTATACTTGCTGGTAATTCTGTCGTAGAAGGTGGAGAAATTTTGTATGATGGACAAGATTTACTAAAAATCTCTGAAGATG
>CAKPJO010000218.1 GCA_934162685.1 uncultured Bacilli bacterium
ACATTGTTTCACCAACATGTCTGGTGATAGGTACTTCATCAAAAGATGCACATATTATCATTAATTTTTTGTATGAAAATTATTTAAAAAGAAATATATTTATTTATTTTACTTCTTTGAAAAGTGCGGAATTTATAAATATAGCTTTAAGACAATATTTAGTATTAAAAAATTCTTATTTGTATGAAATAAATAATCTTTGTCAAAAATTAAACATAAATGAAAATGAATTTATCGATTATTTCAATAAACTTTTAGAAAGTGATAAATATTTAAATTCAAATCTAGGAATTGATGGACCTAGTTTTAATATTGATTTGATAAATCAACAATTACCAAAAATGGCTAAATCGAAAATAGGAAATTATAGTAAAGAAATTAAAAATGATTTTATTAATAATTTAGTTAATAATGTAAAAAGTCGCTTTAATAATGTTACTACTCTTTGTGTTGGAGTTATTGGTTTATCAAACGCGGAAAATAATTATGACGCAACTGAAAGCATAGCAACTTCCTTAGCTAACCGATTATTAAATAATAATTTTATAGTGTATTGTTATGATGATAAAGCTTGTTCATCTTTTAAAGAACAAATGATTTCTAATTATAAGTTGAGATATGTATTAACATTAAAGAAACTTCTTAGAAAAGTTGATTGTATCATTGTGCTTAAACCACTAAAAGAAGCACTTAATTTAGATGAAAAAACAATCGTTACAAATATGCCCCGTACAAAAGTTATCTTTGATCCTTATAACATAATGTATGATAAATTTTTTGTAGAAGTGGAATATTATTCTAGTTTCGGATTGAAAGCAAATGTTTATGAAGATTAAAAAAAAGGGGCTTAAGCATTAGAAGTGCTTAAGCCTAATTTTAATAGTGGTTTAAATTATTTGGCTTGTTGTTTATATGGAGATAAAGTATTTGTTGACATCCACATTACACGTAAGCCTAATGTAAACATAAATAGAAGTGATGAATATGCAGGCATTATGAATCCTAATAAGCAAGAAACTAATGCAGGACATAATGATGCAACACCAACCATTTTTAACATCTCATAGAATTTAATTTCACGGAATGGATTTTTCTTACCACGAGTTAATATGAATAAAATTAATGCAAAGAATAAAGATACTAATACGTTAATACCAGTATAGATGCCCATTTGTGCAAATAGGTAAGTTGTTTTGACATTAGAATATCCCTTATCTAAGAAAGATTTCCAATTCTTTAAATATTGCTCGTTATTATAATTGGACATAACTTCTACATCTTTATCAAAAGCAACATAATTTAAACTTCTAGTAGCAGTTGGTTTTGCCCAATCAGTAGCGTTTTTGCTATAAACTATTAGACAAGCATTTTCTTTTCCAAGTATTAAATGAGATACGATAGGTGCTTTTTCTTCTTCTTTATCACTATCAGGGTTGTATACTTGTTTTAAAACAGCGTTGAATTTTTCTTGCATATCTTTAGCAGTTTCATTAAAATAAAGAACTTTTAAGCGAGAAACAGTTTCGTTTCCATCGTTACGAGTAGATACGAATCCTTCTTCGCCATATGACCACGTTCCATCGATTGATAATACTTTTTTATAACTAGATTCAGTATCATCATTTTCTACAATCGTAAATTTAATACCTTTATCAGACAAATTAGAAGAAAAATCTTTTAAAGCAAGGTCAATGCCATTAGTATTTGAATCTAAAACAGAAGATCCTTTAACTCCTGTGACATTAACAATAGTAGGAATGAGGGCAATAATAATTGCTAATAAAAATATAATTAGCGACTCATACCATTTTCTTTTTCTTCCTTCATAAACGGCGGCATTGTTAAACAATGTTTTCCATACATATTTAATAGGTTTCACTATAATCATCATCCTTTTCATTGCCTTATTATATAGTATATAATACCCAATTTCAACAAACAAAATTTCGTTATTCGTATAATGTTGTTAATATGTTATAATCTTTATAACAAACACTAAATGCTTTAGGAGGACCAGTTATGAAAGTCAACCCACAATACTTATTAATTGCTGAAGATATAGCGCATAAAATTCAAAACGGAACATATAAAGTTGGCACAATGCTAAAGGGTAGGACATTGCTTTCTGGAGAATATAAAGTATCATCCGAAACAATTAGAAAAGCCATCAATGTTTTAGAAATTGAACAAATTCTCACGGTTAAACGTGGGGTGGGAATATTTGTTGAATCCAAAGAACGTGTTGATATCTTCTTGGATAAAATATCGCAATTAAGTGATTCAAAAAGTGAAATGGCTAAACTTCAAGAGTTAATTTCTAAACGCGATGAAATGAATAAAGAAATTGATGAATCAATTAAAAATATGTCGAAAATGTATAATTTATCTAGTAATGATAAGTTGTATTTTGAAGAAATTGTTATTAAGGATGATTGCTGGGTAATTAATCAAACAATTGGTGATGTTTATTTTTATAATTACACAGAAGCTACAATTGTGGCAATAAAAAGAGGAAATAAATTAATTACTTCTCCTGGAC
>CAKPJO010000219.1 GCA_934162685.1 uncultured Bacilli bacterium
CACTGATAATAACACTAATGTTTCCATCAATTTTATCAAGTGGCTTATACCTAAAACACAAAGTGTAAATTGTGCTTTCATTTAGCAATCCCGGCACGCTCTTAATTTGTGCTCCCCAACGACATCCGGAATATATATTTGCACTACTATATCCATTTATGGCATCATCGTTATAACAATTTTTAGCACCAAAAGCATCAGCCACACTAACAAAATTATAATAATCAAAATATTCTCCACTAGTATTGCTTTCAAAATCTTCAGAAATATATTTTTCACCAGTTATTTGTTTCTTTTCTACTGCAGGTAATGTATCAAATTTTTCTCCTTGTAATAAAGAAAAGTCATCAATTACAATGAATCCTCCCCCATAACTTCCAATTAGAAGACCTTCTAAATCTTGCGTTATGTTGAAAGATGCTTGTAAAACATAGCAAGTATCTTCTTTGATAATACTACCAACTACTCCGCTACTACTATCTACAATTTTCGTTTTGTTAAATCTTAAGTACAAACCATCAATTCCACCAACTTCTAAATAGAAATAATGTTCTGGTTCAGAAACAACATTAAATCTAAATTGAATTGAATATGTATTGTTTTTATCAAAATTACTTTTTCTTGATATTAAACCATTCCATTTTTCACTATCATTTTTAGCATTTGTAGCATCAAATCCACAAATTGCACTGAATGAGCCATTAATAACTAAATTGTTATCAGTGGTTACTTTGCCTAATATTTCTTCTTTTTTATAATAATTTGTAAATGGTGTGAATTCTCCTAAGTTACAATTTTCAAATCCAGTTTTATACATTGGAATAGAATAATTTTTAATAACTTTTAATTGGTAATTATCTAGTATTACAACTGCATTATTATCACATGTATAAACAAAATATCCAAAATAGTTTGTATTAGCAGGTGATTTAAACTGTAAAATCACGCGATTATACATTTCGGTAAATTTGACATTACATAATCCTGTTGATTGATATGTTTGCTTTTTTGGATTATAAATAAAATTAATCAAATCTAAATCGCCTTTTCGTGGGTCTACATATTTTCCATAATAGCCAAACGAAGTCACGTTTTTCAAATTAATATCAAATGTTATTTCATAATTAGTATCAGCAGCTAAAACCGTACTTCCCATTCCGCCTGTTCCTTGAAGACCAACATATGTTGAGGCGCCATAAGTACCCGAATTAGTTTCACTGACTAATGCTTTTCCATCAAAACAATCTTTGATAGACAAATATGATGAATCGCTATATAAATGAGTACTTCTCCATAAATATTCAGAAATATTATCTTCGTTATTATAGTTTTCAAAATCATCTTTATATATAAGGCGATCAGCTTTATAATCGTGTTCTGACTTCTTTATAGCAATATTATCAATAACCATGTATCCATTATTTTCTAAATCTAAGATAAAATCAGACCAGTTGGTAGAAGTCTCAGTAATAGCATCAACTTCAACATGAATAATGCCATTTTCTTCAGTGACAGAATAAAACGGCGATGTACATGATACATTAACTAAATCGCTAGGTTTAAAAGAAATGCTAGTAATTACTGCGTCTGTATTATTTTCTTTTAATTGATAGGTAAATTGATTAACACCAAATAATTTGATATCGAATTCAATAGTATAAGTGCCTTTATTAGTATCAAAAGGATTTTTGCCACTACCAGAACACAAAATTTGGTTTGCATGATAAATTCCTTTTTGCAATTGGCCAACTTTCAAAGATTTATTAGTAATTGCATCATCATCATTTTTAGTATCAATTACCGCTGCTATTGTGGCATCACTAGCCCAACATAAGTCATACCATAAATATTCGCTAATATTCTTAACGCCATCATAGCTTTGGAATGTTTGATTGTATTTATAGCCGCTAAAATCTTTTTCTTGATCTGGTTCTTTTATTTTATTGGTGGATATAGATACATTTATGTTATCGATTACAACATATCCAGCCCCATCAAATACAGCATAGAAATATGCCCAAACACCTGTAGTTCCATCGTAATCAATATCAAATGAAACATGGTAATAATCATCAACTTTGGTGATTGTTTCAAAACTATGCGTACCCTCGATTTCACTTGTTTTATTAGGAACAAATCCTAATCCACCAATATAATTATCTGTTTGAGGAACCAAGTAAGAAAAACCCACCTTGGATGCATTGCTAACTTTGATATCAAATGTTGTCGTATATCTATTTGAGCCATTTGATTTTAGTGGAATTGTCCCGTCTTTGAACGCTAGTAAATTATTAGAATAGCAAAAATTTTGTCCACCTACTTTTATAGAATAACCATCAATATTTTCTCCACTATCAATAATACTTTTTGTGGACGCGTCACAAATCATGCCTAAATTATTCCAAGCAAATGAATCAACCGCGGTTTTTCCATCATAACTGCTGAAATCTTCACTATAAATAGGTGTAGCATTATCGCTATTTAACCGATTTTTAGGAGTATTATAATTGCCTATCAACAATGGCTC
>CAKPJO010000220.1 GCA_934162685.1 uncultured Bacilli bacterium
GTTTAATTAATAAATCACAAAGTGCTTTTAAATGTACTTTCTTTTTTTCTAGTATAATAGCCTCACTATTGATGAATTTATATTCACTATGTTCTAGGACATCATTAAATACTATTTCAAAATCAAAATCATTTTCATAAACTCTTGATAAAACATTATGGCATAATGTACCAAAAGCTTGCGAAAATGTTGTTTCAAATTCATTTAATTTCAAAACATTAGATAAATAATATTGGAATTGACATTGAAAAAACGATTTGATTTTTGAATATGAATAATATCTTTTATCTTGATAAGTATAAGAAGATAATTTTGTAAATGAATTACTATATTTTAAATAATCAATATCCACTAATGCCATATAAGAATGACGAAGAGAAGAATCTAGACTGTATTTACGATAATTATCATTAAGTTTAGCAAGATTTCTTTTTGCTTCTTTAAGTGAATATATTTTTGATTCCATAGGATTAATAGTTTTTAAATTTAGTTCTTTAATTAAACTAGAAGGATATTGTTGACCATTATTATCAGTTAAATGATAAGTAATAATAATGTTCCTAGCATTAGTTATAAAATCAATAACTTTATTTTTACTTACTATATTTAAGTCATTCGTGGTACATAGATTTAATTTAGTTTTAGTTAAATTAGGTAAATAATCTTCGTCTTTTTTAACAGTTGGATAAGCACCTTGATTAAAGCCAATAAGGAAATAATACTTATCATTATTTAGAATAGGAAAATCTTTATTTATTTTAATAAATTGCGTTACATTATCGCTAATGGTAATATTTTTTAATGTTTGTTTTAGGAATTCTATTTGATTGTTTTTATTATTAATTGTTTGAATCTGATAATCATTAATAATTTGTAATACTTTTTTTACATATTCGTCTTCATCAAATTCATGATTAATTTGATATTCTTCTATTCCTACCAAATCTAATTCTTGTAATATTTTATTTACTGATGGCAAATAAATCAATGGCGTTACTGCTGGTAATAAATGTGGCAAATCAAATTGTTCGCACATATAATTTAATTGTGTTCCATACTTATTTCTATCAATAATAAATTCAATATTTTCTTGTTTTACTCCTGAATCTATTAATTTAGAAACATAATTAAGAACGAAAAACAATTCTTCGCTAACGCTAGAAAATTCATTAACATTGGGACGATTTTCACCTCTTAAATAATCAACATAAAATAATGGTTTTTTAAATATTTTATTCAATTCAATATCATTTTTACCATATCCTATCACATAAATATCTTTATTTTTAAAAAAGTAACCAGAATATAATGTATAGTTAATACATTTCTTTTCTATTAAATAATTTTTTAAACTTAATAATTGATGTGTTTTTTCATCACATTCTTGATCAAGCAATTTCAAAGAATCAACGAATGTTTTGGCACTATTAAAATCAACATTTAAATAATTCATTGTTTCAATAATAGCTTTGTAACTATATTCACCATCAAATTGTTTAATAACTTCTTCTTTGGTAAATAATTTTACATTAGATAACTTATCATTACGTAAAATTTTTAATAAATCTAAATGATATTGTCTTGGCGCAATTATCACATAATTTTTGCTATTAATATTTATCTCCATCTCTTTTATAACCTCAATAAAATTATACTTTTTTAACGAATGAAAAACAATAAAGACAAATCTATTTTTAAGAAGTCATAGAAAAAAAGATGAACCACTTATATAGCAATTCACCTTAATTTATTATTTATTTTAAAGCATACTATAATTGCGAATAGCTATTTTCGGATTTTCTAAATTAAAGGTCTTTTTTTATTTCTGAATTAATAAGTTGACAAATTTCTGTTACTTTCTTATTTACAGTTTTGCTACTAAGCGAAACATAAGAAATCGATTGATATTTTGAAAGATTCTTATCTTTAAAAACAAATACTCCTCTTAACAATTTATGTCGACGATATGAATAATCTTCGATTACAACACTATCAATTTCTTCAAATTTATATTTTCTCTTTTCGTTCCAATTAAACACTTTAATAAATATTTCTTCTTTTTCAGTATCTATTATCATATAACAACTTTTTATTAAAAAAAGAGAAAGTACTAAAATAATTATTGCAAAAACAATAGAAATATAAAATATTAAATCATTTAAAGTAAAGCCATTGTTAGTTAATATAAAAATTGCAAGCGATAAACAAATGGCAATGATAAAAAGGATACTAAATATAATATTCTTTGAATATAATAATACTTTTTTCATTTAAATCACCATCGTTTACTTAAATATAATAATGTTTCTAGCAAAATCATATAGTATTTACAAAATTTAATAAATTAATTAACGGAAAACTCTTGTTGCCTCAACAGCAATTTTCCATTTTTTATAACGTTCTTCTACTTCTTTATGACTCATCGAAGGTTTAAATTCACGCTCAATATTACGTGATTTTTTAATTTCTTCTTGTGATTTATAAAATCCTGTATATAAACC
>CAKPJO010000221.1 GCA_934162685.1 uncultured Bacilli bacterium
CCCCTCGACTCCACCATATATGCTGAAATAGCTCAGTCGGTAGAGCAATTCACTCGTAATGAATAGGTCGTAAGTTCAATTCTTATTTTCAGCACCATTTATTTAAATATACTTTCAGTCTAAAATTAGACTGTTTTTTATTATTTTAAAACACATTTATTAATGATATAATATCTTTAGGAGTTGATTTAATGGATACAAATAATATTAAAAATAATTTAATTACTGAAATAGAAAAATTAGTTGAAATCATAAGAAAAGAATATCCAAGTCTTGTCGACATACCAACTAATTATGATTTACAAGAATTAATACATATTGAAGAAACAGGTACCATATCTCTATTCGTAATAAATAAAAACTTCTACTTCCCTTTAGATGCCTTTAAAGTATTAGAAGCACTTAAAAAAGTACCCGGATTTGGTACAGTTAAAAATCATAAAACATGCAATCAAGATAACATGATAATAAATGACAATACATATATAACTTATATAAAACACGTTTTTCTAAAAGGATTAACACCTGAAGAATATTTTAAAGAAATTCTCCTTCACGAAACATTACATTTTTGTGGCAGTGGTGGTGAAACAGCCATTAGAGAAGGAATTAATGAATTAAAAACAAGACAATTAGCTAAAAAAATATAACTTACTAACATCTTCATGTGGATATCCAAAAGAAACAAAAATAGCCTATGAAATAGAACAGATATTTGGAGAAGATATCATAAATAGAATTGCTTTTTCAAAAAATAATCAAGAAACAAAAGAAATACTAGATTCTATATCACCTGAAGCAGCATCACTTTACTTTAGTTTAGAAGCAACAATGGAAGAAGAATTTTATAACAAATATATGAAATATAACTTTCCAGGATTAACAGGTCCTTTGAAAAAAACACAAAAATATAACTCCATAGACTATACAAAAGCATACGAATTACTAAATGAATATAAAAGACTACAAACACCAAGAAGAACAAAATAATACAAAAACTACTCTCAAATTTGAAAGTAGTTTTATTTTACTATCTTCTAAAAGAAGAACTATAATTTCTTGCAGCCTCATGTTGCAAATACTTTGCATCATCACTAATAGCTTTAACAATTCTCTCTTTTGTCCAAACATTTTTTTCATTTACATCAGTTATACCTGAAACATATAAATCAACTAAAGGTACGCTAAATTCATTTAATGTTAATTCAATAAATTTTTTCATTTCTTCAACTTGTTCTTCTCTAACATTAAAATCAAAACCTAAATATGTAGGACCTCCACAACGAATATCAACTGGATCATTATAAACACAATCAACATTTATTCTTGAACATCTAAAATAATTATTCATAATCCCTAAACCTCCCTAATTGTCACATATTATACCACAAGACAAATATATTGCAACCTTTTAAAAAGGTACGTTTTATGTTATCTTATGTTTTTTGATATAATAGACAATGGAAAATGTTTCTTTCTGTCATAATACAAATTACCTTATCTTCATAATTTAATTTTCCCATCAAAAAACCTCATTTCTTTTTGTCCAAGAAACGGGGTTCAGTTCAATTAAATAATTAACGTCTTTTTTTCATATGGCTCAAATCTTTTGCAATATTATTTTCTTTTGAACCTCTATAAAAATCAAATGGATATCTTCCTTTTAAATAAGTTTCAATAAAATCAATAAAATAATTATAATCACCTGTTTTACTTTCATACTTTGTAGCAATTTCATCAATAACATCTTTTATATCATTTTTAGAATAATTTGTACCATTTATATCATTATCATTACTCATTTGAAACAATATTCTATCTAAATCAATCATTAAATCTCTAATAAAGAAATTATCAATTATTTTATTTTCGATTTCTGCTAAAAAATGATAATATTCTGCTTGATTATAATGTGGATCAGGAATTATAATTTCATTTGGAGTCTTATAAAATGCTTGCCTAGGAAATGAAGGAACATATGTAACATTAGCAAATGTTGCACCAACTTTTTTCATTTTTGAGTTCATAAACATATCTGTTAATACAGTATTAACTATTCTAGGAGCCCCACATAAATATATTTGGGTATTTGAATTATTATTTCTATTATTATTTTGTATCAATTCAAGTATAGCATTTATACCATATATATCTCTATCAATTGAACCAAAAATATTTGGAATAGATAGAGAACCATGTCTAGTTACAACATCTAAAAATGAACCTGTACCTAAATTCAAAATTACTATATTTGCATTTGCTTTATTTGTATCAAATAGAATATCTTGTATTTTTTTATTGGAACCACCTGTAAAGAATTCATTTAGTTCTCCTTCGGTTAATAACGGATTCCCATTTTCTATTATTCGTCTATAATCAACCATATTCCAATCGTGTGAATCTCTTTCACAACAATTTCGTATAATCCAATTAAAAACTACTAATGAACTATTATTTTCAAGTCTTGACAATTGATATGTTTGAACATCTAATCCT
>CAKPJO010000222.1 GCA_934162685.1 uncultured Bacilli bacterium
GTATTAAGTAAAGGCAAAAGATTAGTGACATTAAAAATGCTTTATATGGCTATTCTTATTTTATTAAATGCTTTCATGGTCATGCGCATAATGAAAAAAATGGACTTAACTGGTATTGATTATTTTATCTTTAACATGAGTTTAAACTTGACTATTTTAAAATTACTAAACGATATTATATTTCCGCGTAACAAATAAAGCAAAAATTCTTATTATTTGCCTTTAGTTGTGCTAAAATAACTATGGTGATTTTTATGATGCTTGTTTTTGAAAATGAAATGAATGAAGAATTTGATAAATATGAAGAAATATATCAAAAATTAATGGAAAAAACATTTAAAAAATTAGATATTAAAAGAGACTTTGAAGTTGATGTGAATTTAATTGATAATGAGAGAATTCATGAGATAAATAGAGAATATCGTCATGTTGATCGTCCAACTGATGTAATTAGTTTTGCATTTTTGGATCATGTCGATGGTGAAGTGGCAATAAAAGGCGATATTCCTACTTTATTAGGTGAGATTTTTATATCAACTGACAAAGCAAAAGAACAAGCAGAAGCTTATGGCCATTCCTTACTTCGTGAAATGAGTTTCCTTTTTGTTCATGGCTTATTGCATTTATTAGGTTATGATCACATGACTGAAGAAGATGAAAAAGTTATGTTTTCTTTACAAGAAGAAATATTGAAAGGGGAATAATATGACAAACGAAGAATTAATTGAATTAGCAAAAGAGGCAAGAAAGAATCATTATACGCCTTATTCGCATTTTCCTGTTGGCGCAGTTGTTATTACCAAAGATGGCAAACATTTTTATGGCGCTAATATCGAAAATGCTAGTTATCCATTATGTATGTGTGCGGAGCGAAATGCTTTATATCATGCTTATAATAATGGCTATCGTAAAGACGATTTAGCTATTTTAGCTTTAGTAGCTGATACCGAAGATGTATGCTCCCCATGTGGCGCATGTCGACAAGTAATTTCGGAATTATTTCCTCGAGATGGAAAAATAGTAATGGGCAATATGCATGGTAAAATAAAAGAAACTAGTGTTGATGAATTATTACCATTTGCCTTTGATGCGAGAGATTTATAATTATGAAAAGCGGATTTGTTGCACTTTTAGGACGCCCTAATGTTGGAAAATCAACATTACTTAATGCCATATTAAATAAAAAAGTATCAATTATTTCTCCTAAACCACAAACAACTCGTAATAATATTATGGGTGTTTATAATGATGAAGATTCTCAAATTGTATTTGTTGATACTCCAGGTGTCCATAAACCATATTTTCGTTTAGGAGAATTTATGAATAAACAAGCTTTATCATCCGTAAGAGATGTCGAAGCTATTGTTTTATTAGTGGATTCCTCTTTAGAATTTGGTGATGGCGATCAATATTTAGTGGATCATATTAAAAGCGATGCTCCTGTATTTGTGGTATTTAATAAAATAGATTTAACAAATATTATTTTAATAACAGAATTAAAAAATAAATATCGTGAATTATTCCCTGATTCTGAATTTGTGGAAATTTCTGCGATAAATAGTGTTAATATTGAGGAACTCATTTTAAAAATAAAAAATGTTTTAGAAGAAGGACCACAGTATTTTCCACGTGAACAAGTTACTGATAAAGATGATCAATTTGTTATCGCTGAAATGATTCGTGAGAAAATTTTACTTTTAACTAAACAAGAAATACCGCATTCGGTCGCGGTTATTGTTGAGAAAATAGAGCCTAAAAAAGATAAAGTAGATATATATGCCACAATTGTTGTAGAACGTGATTCTCAAAAAGGTATTATTATCGGAAAAGGTGGCAAGATGATAAAACACATTGGTACTTTAGCTCGTAAAGATATTGAAAATTATCTTGGTAAACGAGTTAATTTAGCAACTTTCGTTCGTGTAGAAGAAGAATGGCGTAATTCATCACGTTGCTTGAAAGAATTTGGTTATAATGACAAATAGCAAAGAAACTAATGGATTTATAATAAGTGTTACCCCATATAGAGAAAATGATGGAATTATAAATTTACTTACTAAAGATGGAGTAATTGCTTTTGTTGCGCGCGGAATTATGAAAATTGATTCAAAATATGGCGCGCTTTGTCAATTATATAACAAGGTAGAAGTTTCTTTGGATGAATCTAGACGCAGCGGATATTTAAATCTAAGCGGTGGCAAAATAACTGCTAATTTTCGTCATCTTTATGAAAATCTTGAAGCAATGGTGACAATTGGATTTTTTGTAGAAATCATAAGAAAAGTAATTGATGATTATAATGCTTTGACTTTATATAATCTTCTATCATGTTGTTATGATGCCTTGTTAAGAAGCGTTAATCTTAGTATTATAAGAGTGGTTTTTATTTCACAAATAACAACCGCGACAGGATTAAAATTAGATGTTAATGAATGTGTACGTTGCAAAGGAACAAAAGAAA
>CAKPJO010000223.1 GCA_934162685.1 uncultured Bacilli bacterium
TTCTTAAACCAGATCCTTCATACATTTTATTACGAGAATCATAGCTATATTGGGAATCTTGTTTATTTAATCCATTTGGTGTGTAATATTCAATCATTAAATATTCATCAAAAATAGATTTATTCCAATCATCTTTAATAAGAATTGCTTCACCATATAAAGCTGATGTATGAAGTTTAATTTCGCAACTTCCAGTTACATAATATGGATCAACCCAACCTAAAGCCATTTTCGAATATATATTATGATCGCCAATATTAAATGATTGCATTTCACGGTCCCCAGCGCAATCCCAAGGCTTAGATGTTGAAGAATCATCATAACTATAATAATCATCTAATCCTAATAAATGGCCCGTTTCATGAATATAAGTATGTGCTTCTAAACCACTTGGGACTTTTCCAAATACAGTATCTTTTGTATATGTATCGTTAATAAAATCATAACTTGCCCACATGTAGTTATTAACAGCTGGTTTTAATTTACTTGCGGATAATTCGGTAGCAAAACACCAAGCCCAAAATGAATCACTATTACTGTCAGTTGGAACTGGTTGATATAAGAACACCACTGCATCTAAATAGCCATCACCATCTTGATCATATGCTTTTCTTTGATCATTTGTTAATGTGGTTTTTGCATTAAATTCTTCAGCAATAGCATCAGATGATGATTGTCCTTTAGCTATTAAAGCAGCATAACTATAACTACTAGAAAATTCTGGTAATACTTCTCCAGTTATATGTAAGTTACCATAACTAGATGTTTCGAAGAATGATTTGACAGATTGCCAAGAAGTATCACTTGCTTCACCAAAGAATACTTTATTCACATTGTCTAATTTTGTTTGGGTCCAGCTGCTTTCTCCACTTAGTTTAACTGGTACAACTAAAATCTTTTGATTTCCGGTTGAATTTAATGTATTCCAACCAGCATTTTCGGAATTTTGACGCATAGTATATTTAGGGTCAACAAGTTCAAAGCCTTCTCCTTCACTTTTTGATATTGAACCAGCAGTTAATCCAGCGCTAATAACATTGCTATTTGAACTAGGACCAAAGTGTATTTCGCAACTTGCTAACATGCCTATTGCTGCGACTAAAGTCATTATTTTCAATAAGTTTTTCTTCATTGCCTTACCTCCTAAACTAAAAGTTACAATACTATTGTACATTGTGTAAAAATAAATAACAAACAATAAATTTTTATTTGAAATTTTATAAGATAATTGTATATTAAATGTGTATGTAAATTTTATAAAGGTGGAAACAAAAATGATTGAAAAAACAGTAGAAAAACTCGTATATTATGCTAAAAAGCACTTATACTTAGATGATTTAGATGCGATATACATTAGAAACGTCTTATTTGGAAGACTACATATATCTTTTCCTTATGAACAAAATGATATAGATTTTAATGAAATTGATAATTTAAGTGTGCCAGATATTTTAATTAATGAACTTAAAAATGATATCTTAGAAAATAATATTGTTGATGCAAGCGAAGTGGATCGCTTTATCACTAATATTATGGGGGACTTAACACCTCTTCCAAGCATAGTTAAAAATAAATTTTATAGTTTTACAAATCCGCAAGATGGCTTTGATTATCTATATGATTTACAAATTAAAAACAATTATATTCAAAAAACTGCAGTGGATAAAAACTTACTTTGGAAAGCAGAATTTGAAGATAATTATTTAGAAATTTCTATTAACTTATCTAAACCAGAAAAGAAAAATTCTGATATTGCTAAATTAGTAAAATCTATGAATGTTCCTTCAAAAAAATATCCTAGTTGCTTATTATGTAAGGAAAATTTGGGGTTTGTTGGTACTTCTTCTCATCCAGCACGTGGAAACATTCGCATTATTCCAGTCAATTTAGATGGCTCTGAATGGTTCTTACAATATTCGCCATACGTCTATTATTACCAACATTGTATTGTATTTGATAGCGTTCATCAAAAAATGACTATGGGGTTAACTAAGTTCCGTCGTTTATTCTCTTTTGTTGAGCAATTTCCATGCTTTTTCATAGGATCTAACTCTGAACTTCCAATCGTTGGTGGTTCAATATTAAATCATGAACATTTTCAAGGTGGAAAACATTTACTTCCATTAATGTTTGCAAAAGACAAATTTGTAATTGATACACCTAAATACCCAAGCTGTAAATTATCTTATCTTAACTTCTATAACTCTACTTTTAAAATTGAATCCGAAGATAAAGAAGAAGCTATTGCTTTATTAAACGAAATATATACTTCTTGGCGTGTTTATAATGATGAAGAAGTCGACATTATAGCTAATGATAACAACGAACAACATAGCACTATCACTCCTATTGTAAGAAAAGACGGAAATAAATATATTGCCTTCGCTATATTAAGAAATAATCGTACAACAGAAGAATATCCAGATGGCATCTTCCATGCTCATAAAG
>CAKPJO010000224.1 GCA_934162685.1 uncultured Bacilli bacterium
TTGTTACTATTTCTAATTTTGCACTACTATACACACTGCAAATCACACTATCTATAATGCAATTGTTACACAAAAAGCAATTATTTATAATTAAAGCAATAGAAAGGATTACATACTTTATGTAATAAGGTACATTATGAAAAATATTATTGTTGGTCAATCTGGTGGTCCTACAAGTGTAATTAATTCATCCTTGCTTGGTGTATTTAAAACCGCTAAAGATATGAATGTAAGAAAAGTATATGGCATGGTGCATGGAATAAAAGGATTCCTAGATGAAGACATAATTGACTTATCAGAGCAAATAAAAAATGATTTAGATATGGACTTATTAAAAAGAACTCCATCTTCTTTTTTAGGATCTTGCCGATATAAACTTCCCGATATCGAAGGAAATGAAGATACATATAAAAAGATATTTGATATTTTAAAAAAATACGAAATTTATGCTTTCTTTTATATTGGCGGTAATGATTCAATGGATACCATTAAGAAACTAACAGATTATGGAAATTCTATTAATTCTCCTATAAGATTTATAGGCGTACCTAAAACAATTGATAACGATTTAGCTATTACCGATCATACTCCGGGTTATGGTAGCGCCGCTAAATATATTGCGGCAACAACAAAAGAAATAATCCGCGATGGATTAGTTTATGATTATCCTGTAGTTTCTATTATCGAGATTATGGGAAGAAATGCTGGCTGGTTAACCGCTGCTTCTGCTTTAGCAAAAGGTGAAGATTCCGAAGGTGTTGATATGATTTTCTTACCAGAAAAAGTATTTGATGTTGATTTATTTTTAGAAAAAACTGGTGAATTATTAAAGCAAAATAGATCCATCGTTATCGCCGTTAGTGAAGGTATTAAAGTTAGTGATGGAAGATATGTGTGTGAACTTTTGGATCACGTTGAATATGTCGATACATTTGGTCATAAACAATTGTCTGGTACCGCTCGATATTTGGCATCACGCGTTGCTAGCAAGTTTAATGTTAAAACTAGGGCTATTGAACTGTCATCATTGCAAAGATGTGCTGGTCATTTAACTTCACGTATTGATGTTACCGAAGCTTTTAACACTGGTGGTGCAGCAGTTAAAGCTGCCTTTAATGGATTAACTGGACATGTTATTACTTTAAAAAGAGTTAGTGAGGACCCATATATGTGTATTACTGAACCTGCAGATGTTCATTTCATTGCCAATATTGAGAAAAAAGTTCCTCTTGAATGGATTAGTGATGATGGTGCATATGTAAAAGAAGAATTAATTCATTTTATAAGGCCGTTAATCCAAGCAGAAATAGAGCCTTTGTGGGTGGATGGACTTCCTCGTCACTTAAAATTAGAACGTAAGTAAGATGGAAAAAAATAAATCATCCAATTAAAAAACCACCTAATAATAAAGTGGATCAATACGCCGTTGCGGAAGTTATTGAACTTGCTAGTAAAAAACATTTTGCACTAGTTAATAAATATGTTAAAGAAAAAAACTTAACTGGACGAGAAGAAACTCTAAACAAATCAGTTATAAAATAATTATTTGCCAAAGCAATGTAAAAAGTCACTCTTTGAGTGACTTTTCATAAATACTATTTAATAGATAATTATTAATATTCTTCGTCAGTTTCCAAGTATTCTCTTTCTTTGACATGAATCTTGTCAAGAGCAATCAAGGCAATAAATACGCCTTCAACAATGACTGAAATACCAATTACTCCCCAAGCTGCATACATTCCTATTCTCCATGGAGCCATATCATAATAAATTGAATCTCCTGGAGCAATTCCTTGAACGCAGTTGGAATTTGCTTTATTAAATAAGATATGCTTACATGCCATCTTTAACCAATAAACCGCCGTTGGAGAAGATGTATCATATAATGGTTCAGAGCCATTATTAGTTAATGTTAAGTCTCCACCTCTTCTTAATAAGAAGTCAGTTGTCATATAAGTATTCTTTTCTCCACCAGCATCAGTTATTGCTGTACCAGTAAAGCCAAATTCATCACGCAAAATGTCATTAATACTTAAAGATGCACCAGCATATGTTGCACCAACACGGTTATACGCTGTCATAATACCTGTAGCGGCAGACATTTCTTTTTCTTCTAATCTATTAATTAGTTCACCATTTTCACCAGTTGCATAATATTTAATAGTCATTTTAGCTTCTTTGATATAAAGTTCCCAACCACGAACATATACTTCTCTAAATGCTTGTTCATTGACCCATGCACAATAACCATTCTTTTGCCTATTTGTTTCTTGATCATTTAAGACATAGTGTTTCATAAAGGTAATTAAGCCTTTTTCAGATGCGCCACTAGATTCTGCTGCAGCCATTTTTCCTGATAAAACGCTATCTTCAGAGTAATATTCGTAGTTTCTTCCACCAAATGCACTTCTATGTGTATTTAATCCAT
>CAKPJO010000225.1 GCA_934162685.1 uncultured Bacilli bacterium
TATTTTTTGATGACTCCAAAATTGCATCCAAAGAATTACAACTAGCATTAACAGGTAAAAATGCTGGTGTAGAAGAACGTGTACCAATGTGTGGTGTACCACATCACGCTATTAAAAGCTATATTGCAAAACTTATCAATCGTGGATATCGTGTGGGTATTGTAGAACAAATGGAAGATCCAGCAACTGCAAAAGGTCTTGTAGAACGTGATGTCGTTCAAATTATTACTCCAGGTGCTTTTATGGATGTTAGTAATGACGATAATAACTATACTGTTGCTGTTGATGAAACGGATTATTGCTATATTTTAGCTTATGCCGATTTATCTACTGGTGAAATTAATGTTATGAATGTTGAAAAAGATATTAGTAGTTTAATATCTGAACTTGATAATATTTTAACTCATGAAATTGTTGTTAAATCCACTTTTGATAAAGAAGCAATTGCTACAATTACATCAAAAAGAAAAATATTAATTTCCTATGAAGATAATGATGAAATTACTTTAGAATTTGAAGGTGTCTTACAAGAAGTTAAAGATTTATATCAAATGCGTGCTATTATGCGTTTGATTAATTACTTTAGGAAAACACAAAAAAGATCTTTAGATTATTTACAAGTTGCCCATGTAATTAAAACAAATAAAGCCTTACAAATTGATGCTTATTCGAGACTAAATCTTGAATTAACAAGAACAATTAGAAGTGATGAAAAATACGGATCACTTTATTGGTTACTTGATAATACTAAGACTGCAATGGGTGGAAGATTATTAAAACAATGGATTTCTAAACCATCATCCGATATCAATGAAATAATTGCTCGTCAAGATATGATTCAAAGTTTTATTGATAACTTTATGATTCGTAATGATGTACGTGTAATGTTAGATGAAGTATACGACTTAGAAAGATTAATTGCTCGTATTTCTTTTGGTAACGCCAATGGAAGAGATTTATTACAATTAAAAACTTCTTTAAAACCTTTACCAGCTTTAAAAGATGCTTTAAGTAAACTTAATAATGCTCATATCGATGATATTGCTAATAAATTTTCAAATTTTGATGATTTAGTAGATTTAATTGAAAAAGCAATTTCTGAAGATGCACCAATTACAATTAAAGAAGGCGGAATATTTAAACCGGGATATTCTCCGGAACTTGATGAAATAATTGCCTTATCTCATGGTGGCAAAAAATGGGTTGCAGAACTAGAAGAAAAAGAAAGAGAACGTACAGGTATTAAAACTTTACGTATTGGTTATAATCGTGTATTTGGCTATTACATTGAAGTATCTAAAGGTCAAATAGATCAAATTAAAGATGAATGGGGATATCAGCGTAAACAAACAACTGTTAATGGCGAGCGTTATATTACCGAAGAATTAAAAGAAAAAGAAGCACTTATTTTAAATGCTGATGAACGTAGAATGCGTTTAGAATATGATTTATTTGTAGATATTCGTAAAAAAGTACAAGATAAGACACAATTAATTCAAAGACTTGCTAATAATTTAGCGGTTATTGATGTCATTGTCTCTTTAGCGGAAGTATCTTCAAGCAATAATTTTATTCGTCCAAAATTCAACTTTGAAAGAAGAATTAATATTATTGAAGGACGTCACCCAGTTATTGAAAAAGTATTGAAAGAAAAATTCTATGTGGCTAATGATGTGAATTTAGATAGCAATACGGATGTTTTGCTTATTACTGGACCTAATATGGGTGGTAAATCAACTTATATGCGTGAATTAGCAATTATTGTGGTTATGGCGCAAATGGGATGCTTTGTTCCAGCCAAAGAAGCAGATTTAATGGTATTTGACCAAATATTTACTCGAATTGGGGCAAGTGATGACTTAGTTTCTGGTCAATCTACTTTCATGGTGGAAATGAATGAAACAAATCATGCTTTGCGTCACGCAACTGAAAATTCTTTGCTTATTTTTGACGAGATTGGTCGTGGAACAGCAACTTTTGATGGTATGGCTTTAGCGCAAGCAATTATTGAATATATTACCGCAAGAATCCACGCTAAAACGATGTTTTCTACTCACTATCACGAATTAACTGAATTAGATAAAGAAATCCCTTCATTAAAAAATGTTCATGTTTGTGTTAAAGAAAATGATGATGAGATTACTTTCCTTTATAAAATTAAAGAAGGTACAATGAATAAATCTTATGGTATCAATGTCGCTCGTCTTGCTAAATTGCCGAATGAATTATTAAGTAGAGCAAAAGAAATATTACACGAATTAGAATCTAAAGGTGTTCCTTCTGTGGGTAATGTTTTAATTCAAAATGATCCAGTAGAAGAAGAATGGATTAAAGAAGTTAAGAATCTTGATCCACTTAGTATGTCACCATTAGAAGCTTTAAATTATTTATATGAACTTAA
>CAKPJO010000226.1 GCA_934162685.1 uncultured Bacilli bacterium
GCCATACATGAAGTACCACCAACTAAAGTACCAGATATTCCTGATGGGCCATCTTTATCTTGAGTTGCAGGTAAGCCAATAGAATCAATAGCTAATGTCGAATAACCACCAGTTCTTACTAATTTAGAAGCTTGATTCCAGGTAAGTTGATTAACTAAATCATCCCATTTAGAGTCGTTATAATCAACACCAATTAAATCTTTAATAGTGTAACTTGTACTTGTTGAACTAAATGTTACTTGTTCTAAAGAAGTATCATTAATAACAGCATCGCTTCTATTCCATTTTAAATCTTCAATTAATTGATTTGGAGCAGTCCATGATTTATTTTGGTAATTAGCGGAACTTTCTAAAGTAGAACCCCAGTTACTTCTACTTAAATATTTAAAGTCACTATCATATTTATTAATATCGGCATCTTCAAATTGATTAGTTATTGTATAATCAGTAGCATCAGATTTAGCAAATGTTTCTTTATCAAGTCTTTCTTGTGTAAATGCTAATTTGGCTAAGCTAGCATTACCACTAACACTAGGTGTATTAAGTAAAGCATGAATATTATTAAGTGCTTCATGCGATCCATTACCGATGCTAAAATAATAATCACCAGCATCTAAAACATAAGTTTTTGCCTCTTTATAGTCATAAGATGTTAATTGCTTTTTATCAACTTTTACTTCAACATTACTAACTGTTTCGCCACTTTTAATTACATCAGTTTTTGTAACACCAACTAATTCAATCGCGGATGTTTCAATTTTACCGTTATATGGTTTATGAGCATATACTTCTATTACATCTTTTCCATCCATATCACCGCTATTGGTTACGTCAACAGTTATTTCAAAACTATTTCCATCACTTGTTTCGCTAACTTTAAAGTTAGAATATTCAAAAGTTGTATAAGATAAGCCAAATCCAAATGGGTATTGGGCTTCTGAATCATAATTAAATGATCCAGCATTACCTTGATTTAATAAAACATCTTCATAGCGAGTTTCATAATAGCGATAACCAACATATATTCCTTCGCCATATACTAAGTATTTATTGGCTCTTTCTGTGTTCTTATCGGCATTAGCAATGCTAAAATCACCCATATTGCTAAATGAAGGCGCTGAAGTTGAATCATAAGCAAATGTATCAACTAATTTACCAGATGGATTACTAGTTCCGGCAATTACGCTAGCTAAGCCATATAATCCTTCTTGACCAACTCCGCCGCACCATAAAACGGATTTCACATTTTGATAAGCTACATCTTCTAAAAATCCTAATTCAATTGGATTATTAGTATTAACAATTAATATAACTTTATCAAAATTAGCGCATGCTAGTTTGATTGTATCTCTTTCATTATCATCAACTTGTAAATAACGATAACCAGTTGAAAGAGTGTTAAGAGGTAAATCTGATGATTCTCCTCCGCTTCTTCCAATTGTGACAATTGCTACTTCATCATCTTTAATAGTTTTTAAAGCGTTAGAGTCACCATTAATTACACTAACAGGTACTTCATTAACACTAAAAGCACCTCTTCCTGTTTCATCAGGATAAGTTTTGCGGTATGATTTTCCTTTACCAGTGCTATAAAAGTCCCATAAGTTTTGATCAACGACAAATCCTTCTTTTTCTAAAGCGGTTTTTAGTGTTGGAGCGGTTGATACATCTACTGCTCCACTACCAGATCCACCATAAACAAAGTCGACAGAGTTTTGACCAAATATAGCTAGTTTCTTTTCAGTTTTTAAAGGTAAGGCGTTATCTTTGTTTTGAAGAAGAACGCTACCTTCTTTAACAACTTCTTGAGCACATGCTTTTTCGGCTTCACTAGCTACATAGTCACTTTTAGAAAAGAATGTATTTAATAAGCCTTCATAACGATAGGCAATACTTGTTCCAACACCCATACCAACAGCTAAAATAGTTGAAACAGAGATTGATGTTATTTTTGCCCAAAGTGGGAATTTCTTTTTACTCATAATAAATAATTTCTCCTTTCAAAAATTAAAACGAAGGTGATTAAATGCATTAATCACCTAGTCCTAGTTAATATTATTCAACTACTTTAACGTCAGCTTCAATGCACATTCTGTTTTCAGCTTTGGTATCAGTAACATTATCAACATTATAAATATAACGATTACCAGGTTTACCATAAGTATTTAAGAATTCTTCTTTGGAATTAATCATAGCACCACCTGCTAATTCATGTGGGAATGTTGATGTGTCGCTATCAATTGATAATGAGAACATACCATTATAAATATCATTATTAACTTGTACGTGAGTAGCGTCATTTAAAACGATTTCGGTATAACCATCAAATTTAGCATTTCTTTTACCAAGTGTATAAGTACCTTCGATTAAATAGATAGAGTTAGTCATATCACTTGG
>CAKPJO010000227.1 GCA_934162685.1 uncultured Bacilli bacterium
CTACTAAAGAAACAGAAACAACCGCAACTGCGGAAGTTAAAATAACTGATGAATGTGTGGTAATTGCCTCTCCAATGTTTTGGATATTATTTGTTAGTTTTTCTATTTCTTTTAATTGTTCTTTATTATTAGCATTATTAGAAACATTATGGTTATGTTTATCACTATTAATATCAATATCTTTTTCAAATGATTCGTTGACTTTAAAATCTTTGGAATAATCATGTCGTTCGTTAGGAAAATAATTTTCAGCTTTAAATGGTTTAAATTCGCTGAAATTATTATCTTCTTTTATTGATTTATTTAGATCAAATTCATTTAATTTCATTAATAATATTCCTTAACTTTATTGTACTGAAAGCGTAAATAAAAATCAAGATTTTTATTAATCGATATTCAGTATATTTTTTTATTTTGCAATACATTTAAAACTTTTGATTAAATAACTAAAAAAAGACTTTTTCCTTGAATAACAACATAATTAGTTATAACATAAATTTGTAAAAAAAGGACTTAACTATGAAAATCTTAAAACAAGGTAAAGAAACAAAAATTAAATGTCCAGCATGTAGAGCGCAACTATCTATTACAGAAACCGATATTCAACATCAACCTTATCCAATGGGTGATGAAAATAGAGGGTTTATCATTTGCCCAAGTTGTGGTAAACATATTAATTTAGAACGTGGTGTGTGGACAAACAACTGGAAAAACTTAACTCGTATATTATATGAGTTAAGTTTTTATTTTAATAAATAAAAGCAAAATCAATGTAATACTAATAAATATAATTCATAATTCCCTAATATTGTAATGAACTTTAAAAATTAATCATTATTTCATTATAATTATGACAAGATGCATTTACATTTTTAGAAATAGAAAAATCCAAATTTGATATAAAATTGAGTGCAAAACATGATTATTTATACTAATATTTGTTTTTAGTAACACAAATAAATTAATCTATTTATTTTAATTTATATTTATATGTAAAGGCACCATTATGGCTTATATTAGCTTTTTCTATAAATAACTTAAATTGATAACTATTAACTGAAGTTGAAAATTCATAACGGATTTCAAGTGTAAATACTGAACCATCTAATAAATATCCATCAGCATCTACTGTTGTATCAGAAACATAATAAAATTTATAAAGCGGTGATGGATTTGTACTATGATAATCAGTTATATCAGTTTTACTAATAATGTTGTAGCATGTAACATCTTCTCCAAGAGCAAATGGCGCGGCAACTCCAAATTTACCTGCAAAATTTGTTTGAAAATAATTAAAATATGTAGTAGCGTTATTATTTAAAATGTCTTCAGACTCACAAGCTTGTGAAAAAGAATAACCATCATTAAACCAACTAGTAGATGAATTAATTTCACCAGTACATCCAGTTGGTTGAGGTAGATTACTTAAATATTTGTCACTTAATTCTTTTTCACTAAACCATGCTTTAGAATCATGTAAATTACCTCCATTGGTACTATTATGCTCTTCGTTACAAGACATTAGACTAAAACAAGCAATTCCTAATATTAATTTTAAAACTAATCTCTTATCCATATATTTTCCTCCATTAGATGCAATCTAATTATATTACTTTTATCGAATTTTGTTTATTTTTTTAATGCAATTTGAATTGCAGGACGGATACAATGATTATTTCCATCAATAGCGTATTTAGATAAATATCCGCTTGAATTAACATTCCAAGCACAATAACTATATTCATCCGTAGATGAACGTGTCCAGTAAGATCCATTATATTTTAAATCCGAAGTAGTATTATACCAAGCACCTCTTGCACGTGCATAATCAGTTGTTTTTGCTTCACGTGTAATAGATGACTCATTAATATTGCTATCAAATCCATAATTAACATTTAAATAGTCATCTTTTGATGGTAAAAATACTTTATCAAGTTTATCATTTACAATGCTTTTTTCTTGAATGAATTCATTATTGCCAGTAAAAGCCATTCCATAGAATTCATCATTAAGCCAATTTCTAACATCGCTATATTCATAATTATTTGGTAAAACTATATTATTATCTATCGTTCTATTTTCGTAATTTTCATAAAATTTATGAGCATCTAATAATTTTGAAGATAATAAGTAATAGTTCCCATCAGCATTATTGATAATATTCCATTTAATTGGTTCGACTTTGAACCAATATTCATTTCCATTAATAATACTATTTCCATTATCAAATGTGTATTTTTCATTATTATAAACATTAGCTACTTCTTTTATATAATATTCATTATCATATAAGTACCATTCATTAGCGTTAATAGGCGCTAAATCGTTAAGAGCGGAAATTATATCATTATCACTAACCACTGTTTGAGGATAATATCCA
>CAKPJO010000228.1 GCA_934162685.1 uncultured Bacilli bacterium
CTAAATAAGAAGCAAAAGAACCGCTAAGTGAACAACCATAAATACAAGAAATATGATTATTAAAATTATCTTTGATGTATTTTTCAATTTTGAGTGTTTCATCTAACATACTTATGTACTCTGTTTTTTCAAATTCATCAAATCCATCAAAAGAAACAACAACAGTATAGAATTTTTCTTGTAATTCAGGAAGAACTTTATCAAATAAACTATAATGACAGCAAGTGCCAGGAATCAGCATAATTACTGGAAGATTTTTATTCCCAGATTCATAAAATTTCATAGTTAGCCACCTCTAACTAGCATTATAGCACTTTTTTAATAATTTGTAATAATTAATAAACTTTAATTGTAAAGGTTTTTTTAATTCCTTGCTTTTTGGTTTTATTATATTCATAATAAAAGCGAAGAATTTTTGGAGGAACATGAATGAAAAGAAGATCACTACTTAGTGCTTTAGCATTAGTAATAGGATTAACAATTTGTAATTCTAATAATGTTAAGAAAGCTAATAATGAAATTAACGAAGAAACTAAAGTTATTAAAAGCGAAGGAAAAGAAGCAAATAATCGACAAACAAATGAAGAAATCATTACTATGAAAAATATTTATGATTATTTATTAACAAAGCCCGCTCATTATCCTTTATCTGATGAATTTATTGAAAAATATCAGCAAACTAGTGGCGGATATTTAGATTACGCTAAAGAACTAGGAAAAATCGTTGATAAAGAAAGACATGAACCTGATCAAAAATGGCATTTTATTGATTCTTGGTTACTAAGAAGTATTGAAGATAGTTCCTTGACTTGGGATGAAAGTGCAGAAAATCGTGTCTATAAAAAATTATTATGTCCAGAATTGTTGCTTTGGATTTATGAAGCTTGTGAAGTAAGTCCTGTTAAAGTACGTCAAGCAATGATTGCTGCCGAACAAGGAAAATCTTCTAAATTAGCAGTTACAACAATTGCTAAAAATATGCGTGCTTGTGTATCTTGGGATGACTTAAGACCAGCGATTGAAAATTATAAAGCGTCCCATAGTGGTAATTAACAAAAAGGAAATATTAACATGAAATCTAGTAAATTATTATTCACATTATCTTTCTTATCGTTATTAATAGTTGGATGCAATAAAAACGATTCAATAGCATCAACAAATTCAGCATCCAATCCCCAACTTTCTAACTCAATTAGTGTTCCAACAAGTAATTCCACATCGAATACAGTGTCACATAGTAGTGCCTCAAATAGTGTTTCTTCAACACCTTCTACAAGTGTAACTCCTTCAGCTAGTGCATCTAGTTCGACAATTAGTAAACATAAAGTATCTATTAATAAGAGCGATGATTTTATTGTTATAGGGCTTAATGACATTTATGAAACAGGCGTTGAAGTTACTTTTAGCATTAATGTTACAAATGCTAATAAAAAAGTAAAAGAAGTAAAAGTAAATGCTAATGTTATTAGCGTTAATAATGATGTTTATAGATTTATTATGCCTAATACTGATGTACAAATTAATATCACATTAATGGATATAGATAGCACATCACTACAAACTTCGTATGAAGTAAAATATGAAATGCCAGGGAAAACTGCTAAAAAGCTTGATAATGCTAACGACATTTTTAAAATGTTTAATTTAACACATGAATCAGGCATTATTACGGGACTTAGTGATTTTGAGTTAGTTTATGGTGGCGGAAATGGCGGTAGTGGTGATAATAGATGGTATGCTGGTGATATGCTTAAACTTGGTACTACATCCGCGAATGGTAGCGTTACTTTTTCTTTAAGCAAAAGTGTAACCCAAGTTAAAATATCAGGATATGCCCATTTAGCTAGTGGTAAACTTCGAATTGGTGATAGTGCTTCTTTAGATTGGGAAGGCACTAGCACTGATAATAAAACTATTGCGACAACTTGTGAAGGATTAGAAGAAACTAGTAAAGAAGTTATTGAAAGCAAAAACATAAAACAAATTAGTTTTGATATTCCTTCAACTAAAAGTTTGAAAATTGCCACTACTAACAAAAAGCCATTATTTATTACAGGTATTGAATTTGTGGTAGATCCAAATGAAGAATCAGATGTGCCTAAAAAGGAATACAACGTTACTTGGTTAGATGAAAATGGTGATGTTTTAACTATCGAAAAAGTTAAAGAAGGAGAAACTCCGACATATAAAGGAAATAAGCCGACAAAAGAAGGTACTGATTCCACAATTTATGTCTTTTCAGGATGGATGCCTAAACCTATGCCGATAAGTGGAGATACAACTTATAAAGCAACTTATACATCTTATGATAAAGATAAAGCCTATCCAAGTAGTGTACCAACTCTTTCTAGTGATAATAAAGTAATTACATATGGATAT
>CAKPJO010000229.1 GCA_934162685.1 uncultured Bacilli bacterium
ATTACAAATAGATAAAAAAAATATTGCATTTATAAGTCAATATGCTATAATTACTATGTTGTTTAGCCATCCGGCTTCAGAAGGAGGGAAAAAAATGCCAAAGACAATTGTACGCGATAATGAATCATTAGATGAAGCACTTCGCCGTTTTAAAAGACAAGTAAACAAGGCTGGTACTCTCGCTGAAGCTCGTAAACGCGAATTCTACCTAAAACCTGGAATTAAACGCAAACTCAAATCTGAGCAAGCTCGTCGCAAATCTTATTAATTGAGAAACACTGCTATTTAGCGGTGTTTTTTTTGTGATTTGTAGCCACCAATATTCATATAGTATATTGGTGATAGCATGATAATAATTGATAGCAATGAAGTAAAAGTAGTAAATTATGGACGTTTAGTATCAATTAGTAATGATGAATTAATATTAAATATAAAAAAGAATTTTTTGCATATTTATGGAAAGAATTTGCTTATTACTTATTATGATAAATATGAGCTTAAAATTAAAGGAATAATTGAAAAGGTAGAATATAAATATGAATGAACACGTTGATGTTATTGTGCATTTCTATTCATCTATTGCTTTATTAGAAAAACTAAATAGCCTTAATGTTCCTATTTATCAATTTAAGATGCTTGAACCATATGTTTTTCTTTTAACTATTGATCCATATAATGAAAAAAAGATCAAAAAGAACTTTAAAGACGTTGAAGTAACAAAACATTATGGTTTGTTCGGAAGATTAAAAAGACTTCTAACTACTAAAATTACAATTATTTCGTTAATTATTTCTTTGATATTTTTCTTTGACATTATAAATCGTGTTTCAAGTGTAAAAGTAATTGGCACTAATCATAGCTTAAATGCGCAAATTCAAGAACGTGCTTCAGAACTAGGAATAACCAATTATGTACGATTACCTAAATATGAAAAATTATTACAAATCGAATCGACTTTAAAAAATGAATTTGTGAGTAAAATTGATTTTATGGAAGTTCGTCTTAAAGGAACAATTGTAACAATTAATTATCAAGTAAGAAAAGATAGTGTACAAATACCAGAAAAAGAAGGAGCAAAATATGCGACAAAAAATGGCATAATTTCGCATTTTGTACTTAGTAGTGGTCAAAAAATGGTAGAAGAAAATCAATATGTTACTAAAGGAACACTATTAGTATCTGATGTTATTACTTCTTCAGATGGAAAAGAAATAAATATTGGTGCTTATGGACAAGTATATGCAAAAACGTGGACGATAATTGAGGTAAGTGAACAATTTAACGATGATGAAGCAGAAGCATTTTTAAGTGCTTTACAAAATGCTAAGAAATTAATGTGCCAAGGATTTTACTTAGAAGAAACTATTTTAGAAGAAAAAGTACTAAAATTTGAATGTAAAAATAACAAATATTATTTAAAAATTCACTTTACTTGCTTAGAAGATATCGCGAATTGAAAAATCTCACTTTATATATATAGTGAGGTGAGAAATTATGAAGTATAGTTGTTTACAACAAAGTAGTAGTGATTGTGGCTTTTGTGCGTTAAAAGTTTTGCTAGCTAATCTAAATAATGATTCGAATTATTTATCGCTAGAAAACAAAAAGCAAGGCGCGTATTCGATGTTAGATATTAAAAAACTAGCGTTAGAATACAAATTAGAGTTAGAAGGGTATAAAGTAGAAGATAGTTCGCTTTTATCCACTCTAACATTTCCTTTTATATGCCAAATAAAAAGAGGAAAAGAAAATCATTTTGTGATTGTGGAAAAAATTAAGAAAGGAATTTTTTATGTCTTTGATCCATCTATTGGTGATTTGGAAATTAATGAAAGCATATTTTTAGAATTGTTTAATCAAAATGTTTTAACGATTAAAAATCATGAAAAATTTAAATTAGCCAAAGAAAAAAAGCATATTAATAGTTGGTTGTTACTATCAATTGTGACTAATGGATTTATAGGAATAAGTCTAATTGTTACGTCATTATTAATTTTTAAAGGACTTAATAGTATTTACTCTTATATAAGTATGGGTGTTGTTTTATTGGCGTTACTAGCAAATACATTAGTAAATAATAAATATATGAATAACATATATGAAAGCAAAAATGTTGATTACGCTAATTTTGGAGTTATAAGCAAAAAGATAAAAAGGAATGTTAATTATTATGGGCAAATGCCTTTAAAAGTATCTTTAATTATATTGATGGCATTAATAATTATTGAAAGTACTAAAATAGGCTATTTAAATATTTTTGTTATTGTAATCACCTTTGCCTTTTATTATATATTTAACTATTTATATACTAAGCAAAGTAACGCTATCGAATTATTAGAGAATTCTCAATATGACTTGCATTATGTATTAAGT
>CAKPJO010000230.1 GCA_934162685.1 uncultured Bacilli bacterium
GATTACAACTGTTAACGGACAACAATATCCAGCTAACTCTATTTTATTTGAAATTAGTAATAGTAATGGCGCTAACATCAGTGTTATTGCAAGCAGTAATAATAATGGCAATGGATATGTTTCTATTTATGGTTACGATTATGATAGCAGTGGTAATTTAAAGTACTTAAATGCTAATGGAAATTTAGGTGATACAGCTGTACCTTTATACACAATGTTTGTACCAAATAATAGTCTTGTTGATACTTTAAAATACTTTAATTATGATTCGACTACTGGTAAAACAGATACTACAGCTGTAGTTGCTAGCGATACAAATTCAAGTAATAAATTATTTGCGCATATTTTTAAAGTTCCTAAGGGTAAATACTTTATTGGTTCACCTAGTGGTTCTATTAATATTTACTATATGGCTGTTCAAGGTCAAACATCTGGTACTATTGATGAAATTAATATTGCTCAAGGTATTAATAGAGTTGCTGGTATCGATTTCTTATTGTGCGACCCAACGGGTGACTTAAAGAAGTATGCTAAGCTTACATATTCAGCCAAGTTTAATACAAATTCAGGTACTTTAAGAGTTTATTCTCAAGATGAAGTGCATTTATATATCAGTTTAACTGTTAATGATAGTGAAGTATTAACATTTTTAATTTACACTATGGTATGGAATCAAGGATCAGCTTCTTTCTATCTTAATGGAACTGAACATACGGATAAGACTTATACTTATCCAAAAGCATAGGAGGTAAATGAAATGAACAAAATAAAAAAAATATTAACAGTTGTTTTAGTTTTTATAACTTGTTTAATTTCTTTAGCTTCTGTTGTTAAAAATACATACGCTTCTAATATAGAGAATAATGTTAGTTCTTCGTATAGCTATGGTAATGCTGTAGTTGAAGATAATGGTGTAAGTTATACTTTATATTATACCAATAACAATAAGAAAGAAGCTGCTATTTCCTATAATAGTGGTGGTGAGAATACTGTCATTAATGTTCCAGAAGCTTTTACTAGTGTAAACGCCACTGGTGGTACTTTAACAACTATAATTACAGCTATATATGAATCTGGTTTTGCTAATTGTACAGCAACTAAAATTAATTTACCTAACACTATTAAGCAAATTGGCAAACAAGCTTTCTTATCTTGTACGAATTTAGTTACTTTTGCAATTCCATATCAAGTCAAAGTTATTGATGTTGCAACTTTTATGAATTGTACAGCTTTAACTGACATTTCTTATATGAATGAAAATGGTGATTCTACTAAGATAAACAATACTATAACAGCTATTAATGAAAATGCTTTTACAGGTTGCCGTAGACTTTCATCATTTACTATGCCTAATACCTTAACTCATATAGGTAGAAGTGCTTTTAAAGGATGTGTTTATTTATCACGTGTTATTTTACCAAGTGCTTCTAGCGAATTAGAAGTTGATGACTATGCTTTTGCTAATTGCAACTTGATGATTATGGCTTATGTTCCAAATAATATTAAGAGATTTGGGGAATATGTTTTTAACGGAAATGATAGATTAACAATTTATTTGTCACGCTCTACTAATCCTTCAACTAAAGATGGATATACTAGTACGTGGAATAAAACATATGTTTCTACTTGGAGTAGCAATTATATACCTTACAAGTTGAATTATGGTCGTGTTGATTTAACTCCAACCAATAACTTTATTTATAGTATTGCAACAAAACCTATCATGGATAACTTTGAAGTGTATACTCTAGATGCTAATAAAGACAATAGTGAATATGCTGTTTTAGTTTCTTATTTAGGATCTATGGATTCAAGTGAAGATGAAGTTAATGATGGAGTATTAACTATTCCTGAATATGTTGTTGATTTTGAAGGTAATAAATATCCTGTTAAAGTTATTGAGGAAGGTTGTTTTAGTGCGACAGCAACTAATAAAACTGGTACTGATTTAAAGAAAGTATCTTTACCAGAACAATTAGTTAAAATTGGTCGTAAAGCTTTCTTTGAAACTGTTAATTTAGCTGATATCGATTTTTCACGTTGCACTCAACTTAAAGAGATTTCAACTGATGCTTTTAAAACAAATACAAATGGTAATTTTGCTCTAACTTCTTTAAATTTCCCAGCGTCATTAGAAATTATAGATGGTTGGGCTTTTGAAAATTTAAAAGCAGTTAAGAGTATTACTTTTAATGCTGATAGCAATGGCGTATATCATCTAAAAGCAATAGGTAATAGTGCATTTAATAATGTTGGATATAATTGCAAAGGAACATTTAATTTAGTATTACCACCATCGTTAGATGATAACTTTTATAATAGTAATATTGCTAATAGATCATCTGATCAAAATGCATATGGATTTTATT
>CAKPJO010000231.1 GCA_934162685.1 uncultured Bacilli bacterium
TAAAAGTAAATAAATGTTGACAATTAACTCAAACGCTATTAAACTTATGATATCAAAAAAAGGAGGAATTTAAATTATGATAAAAATATTAAAGAATTTAAAAACCAAAGACTGGCTATTAATATTATTAGAAGTAGCAATTCTATGCGGTTGTGTGTATTTAGAATTATTACTTCCTGATTATATGAAAGATATTACAGTCATTATTCAAAGTGGCACTAATAGTGTTAGTGATGTTTGGGTAGCGGGTGGAAAAATGATTGCCTGTGCTTTAGGAAGTACAGTAGGTTCAATTATTTCCACATTTATTTCATCATATGTTAGTGCGGATTTAAGTTATGAAACTCGTGAAAAATTATTTAATCACATCATGGATTTAGACACAACAAGAATGAAAAACTTTTCAACAGCTTCTTTAATTACAAGAACCACAAACGATATAACCCAAATCCAAATGATTATATCAATGGGATTAATGATGTTAATTAAAGCACCTATTCTTGCAATTACCGCAATTATTAAAATTGTTAATAAGAGCTTAGAACTATCTTTACTAACTGCCGCCGCGGTAGTGATTATTGTTGGTACTATTTTAATTATTATGTATCTAGTATTACCAAGATTTAAATTAGTGCAAAAATTGACTGATGATGTTAATAGAATTGCTCGAGAAACATTAACAGGTAATAAAGTTGTTCGTGCTTTTAATGCGGAAGATTATGAACAAGAAAAATTCGATGAAAAGAATAACGAATTAATTAATACGCAAATATTTAATAGAACGGCATTTTCATTTATGTCACCCGTGATGTCACTAGTTATGTCATCTTTAACCTTATTTATATATTGGATTGGTGCCTCATTAATTAATGGTGCGGAATTACCTAATAAAGTTGAAGTGTTTGGAAACATTATGGTATTTTCATCTTATGCGATGTATGTTATTCAAGCATTTATGTTCTTAGCAATGATATTTATGATGCTTCCAAGAGCACAAGTATCCGCAAAAAGAATTAATGAAGTTATGGAGACTCCATTAGCAATTAATGAAGGAACACTTAGTGAAGTAAAAGAAGAAGGAACGCTAGAATTTAAGGATGTATCTTTTCATTATGGTGATGGAAAAGATGTTCTAGAAAATATCACTTTCAAAGTTAATAAAGGCGAAACTATTGCTTTTATTGGCGCAACGGGATGTGGCAAATCTACAATTGTAGGACTTGCTTCAAGATTATATGATGCTAGCAAGGGCGAAGTACTTGTTGATGGCGTTAACATTAAAGATTTAACATTTGACACTTTATATTCGAAAGTAGCGCTTGTCCCACAAAAAGCCGAACTATTCTCTGATACTGTCAAAGATAATGTTACGTTTGGTAAAAATGATGCAACTGATGAAGATGTTAAAAATGCTATTTCCATTGCTCAAGCAGAAGAATTTGTTTCAAAATTAGAGGATAAAGAAAATCATATGATTGCGGAACGTGGTAATAACTTATCAGGTGGACAAAAGCAAAGAATGTGTATTGCTCGTGCTTTAGTTAGAAATAGCGAAATTGTTATATTTGATGATTCATTCTCAGCCCTTGATTATAAAACTGATAAAAACTTACGAAATGATTTGAAAACCAAATTAAAAGGTACCACAGTCGTAATAGTAGCTCAAAGAATTGGTACGATTAAAAACGCTGATAAGATTGTAGTACTTGACCATGGAAAAATTGTAGGAATGGGAAAACATGAAGACTTGCTTAAAAATTGTAAAGTCTACTATGAAATTGCTACTTCCCAATTAGATGAAAATGAATTGAAAGGGGGAAAATAATTATGCCAAGAGGACATATGCAAATAAACCAAAAGGCGAAAAATTCTAAAGAGGCATCTCGCCAATTGATTCGTTATATTAAACCTTACCTACCTTTAATAATTATTAGTCTTGTTTTAGCGGGAGTTGGAGCTATACTTACAGTTCTTGGCCCAGATAAATTAAAAGAAATTACGGATATTATTAGTAATGCATTTACTTCCCTTAAAGAAACACATATGTGGACTGATATTCCTTTAAAAGATATTGCGGTTGTTGCTATTTCTTTACTTATAATTTATATAATGAGTGCGATATGCACATTCTTTACCTCTTTCATTTTAGCGCGTGTTGCTTTAAAAATATCAAAGAAATTACGTTCAGACTTAGAAAGAAAAATTAATAAAGTACCATTATCATATTTTTCAAGAAATACATATGGTGATGTATTAAGTAGAATTACTAACGATGTTGATACAATTATTGATGCGCTTAACAAGAGTGTTTCTTCTGTTGTTAGTGCTATCTGTCAATTCGTGTTTTGCGTAATTAT
>CAKPJO010000232.1 GCA_934162685.1 uncultured Bacilli bacterium
GACCAACTTGGTGAACCATTTTTTCAATTTTAATTAAGTTGCCATCTTTTTTGATATCTTCCACTAATTGTTTACGGCATTCAAAACGATCTAAGCCTTGATATTTACCGCATAATTCGTTCATAGTGGCATCAGGATTCATAATGATAATTGGTTTTTGATGAAACTTTTCACCAATCTTAAAGTCATTAGGATCATGAGCAGGTGTACATTTCATTGCGCCTGTACCAAATTCAATATCAACGTATTCATCGCCTAAAATAGGAATAATTTCTCCATTCGCGGGATTAATAACACTTTGTCCAATTAAATCTTTATAACGTTCATCTTTTGGATTAACAATGACACAAGTATCACCAAACATAGTTTCTGGTCTAGTTGTCGCTACTTCTAAGTATTTATCAGAGTTAACGATTTTATATTTAAAATAGAAGAATTCGCCTTCGTCATCTTTATAAATGACTTCAATATTAGATAAAGCTGTTTTTTGTACTGGATCCCAGTTAATAATACGTTCGCCTTGATAAATTAATCCTTTATTATATAAATCAACAAATACTTTTCTAACTGCTTTATTTAAGCCTTCGTCAAGTGTAAATCTTTCGCGGGAATAATCAAGCGAAAGCCCCATAATAGCCCATTGTTTATGAATAGAATCAGCGTATTCTTTCTTCCATTCCCAAGCTTTTTCTAAGAATTTTTCTCTTCCTAAATCATAACGAGAAATTCCTTCTGCACGTAATTTAGCTTCTACTTTAGCTTGTGTAGCAATTCCGGCATGGTCCATACCTGGAATCCATAAAACATCAAAGCCCTTAGCTTTTTTATAACGAGCAATAATATCTTGTATTGTAGTATTAGATGCGTGACCTAAATGTAATTTACCAGTTACGTTAGGTGGAGGAATAACCATTGAAAATTTAGTTTTGGTTAAATCTTCTCCTGCTTTAAAATATCCTTTGTTTTTCCAGTTTTCGTACTTTCCTGCTTCAACTTCTTTTGGATTATATCTTGTTGATAATGCCATATTTGTTCTCCTTTCAAAATAAAAAAAACGTCCATTAATAAGGACGTTAATAACGCGGTACCACCTTAATTTGTACTTTTTAAATAAAATACACACTTCGTTTTGCTTTTAACGCAAGCAACGTCATTTCCATGAAGACTCATAAGCGACCTTCATATCTAACTTATTCTCATTTGCACCAACCACGAGACTCTCTAAATAAGTATCAATATTACTCCTCTTAATCAATGTCAAGCACATTATAATGTAATTAGCAAAAATTCGCAATAATTTTCAATATTTATCGCGCTTTCACTAATTAAAATGAAAAAAACTAAGTTTTTAAACGGAAAATAAAAAACCTGCCACTATATTATTAATGAGCAGGTGAAAAAGACTGCCGGTTAGGAGGATAAACTGTGTTTATCATTATTAAGGAGAAGTATTTACTTAATAATGTTGGTACTTAGTTATATATCTGAGCATGGAATACCTACTTTTCATAGCTCTAGTAATAATCCTAGTTTTAGTAACAAACGGGAAAAAGCATAAAAAATAGTAACTAATGTTACCGACACTAGTAAATATTCTCTTCAACTAATAAGGTCAGTGGCGGGAACCACTGACCTTTTTCGTTACCGACACTATTAGTTTATGCTAGAAAATGATAAATTACAATAGCTTTATTTGTTTTTTATTGCTTTCATAAAGAAATATAGTAGGGCATTTAGCATAAATAATATGATAATAGAAATAATGTTTATTTTAAAAGGCATAATGCTAAATTCAAGGTTTTTAAATATAATTTTTAATAATAAAGTAGAACCTAATAAACTAACAATAAATGAAGTAATTAACGAAAGAAGATAAGGAATACTAAATATAAATGATGTTTCTTTTTTGTTGAAGTAGCGCATTATAATTAAAAAATCATTATGGACATTTACTTTATATCCTTTTATTACAATATAAATTATAGATAATTCAGGAATTAATAATAAAACTAATAAAATACTATAAAAAGTCACGTTTTCATTATATAAATCTTGAAATTTATAAAAATCGCTAAGACTATAATTATTTGTTTTATTATACGTTAAGAATGGGTCTTTAGATAGTTTAATATTTTCACAATAATATCTTTTTATTATATTTAAATTAGATTTCGTTAGATAAATATATGGATCAAGAACTAAATCAATTAATGATGATAGTTTTTTATAATTAAAATCACTAATAATCACATCATTACCAATTAAACGATTATTCGGGAAATCAGTTTTTAAATATGCATTATCAAACACTTCATTTAAATTTAAAAATAAGTTTGAATA
>CAKPJO010000233.1 GCA_934162685.1 uncultured Bacilli bacterium
ATTAAATTGATAATTAACCTTTCCATCATTAATATCAACAATACTTGTTTCGCCATCTGGATCAACAACATTTAATTTAACTTCTTCATTGCCTTGAATATCTTTAGCATAAACATTGATATCAAGACTATCATTTAATGAAATAGTTTCAGGAATATTTGTTTTAACATTTAAATCAATGTTATTCCAAGTAATTGGTTTAGTAAAACTTTGACCATTAATTTCTTTAACAATCATTTCAAAATTGCTAATTGCACCTGCACCTAAATTAGAAGTTTCTAGTCTTACACTAAATCTCTTACTAGATAAAGTATCTAATATAGCATTAACTTGCTCATAAGCTTTGTCCACTCTTTGAAGTCCACCTGTTCTTTCTCCAAAGAAGGTATCATCTTTATTAAATCCCATATGGTAACAATCTTCGATATCATTGACATTACGAGAAATCCAACCAGTTTCCGGAATATCAATGTAATTTATTCCTCCATCATTTGAGATATACACATTAGTCGGACGATCAGCGCCAGAATGGTCAATCCATACGCGATACATTAAAACAATTTCTTCGTTTTCTTCACTTACAAGAATTAAATTCACATAATTAGTGTCATTATTAACACCATTAATTGTCTTACTATTTACAATAAATTTAATATTAAATTCTTCATCTAAATCGAATGTTCCTAGATTGAATTGCTTAAAGTTATCACTACTTATTAAAGCAATACCAGAGTCAACATATTCTGCGAACATATTTGCCGTATCAGTAGAAATAAATGGAACTATATCTTTAGTTTTTAATTGAATATTCACATTAATTGGATCAGAAACTGTTGTTCCAGCGGAATTAGTAACTTCGTAAACTAATTTATAAGCGCCTCCAACAAAAGAGCCATCAACATAATAAGTAAATTTATGGTCGCCATTTTCTTCAATTGTTGTGACTAAAGTATCCTCACTATCATACATTTTTAGAATAATTTTAGCGGCACCTGTTGCATCTTCAATAACAGGTTTATCAAATGTAATATAGGTTAAAGGATTAATAGTTAAGTCCTCAATAGTTGGTAAAGAAACAATTGTTGGCTTTTCAATGCCATCGCTAATCTCAAAAGTAAATTCTTTTTCACTTACGTTACCCACGCTATCGCTAGCAATAAGAGTAACATTCATTATTCCTTTAGTTGCTGGAGTAAATGTCTTGCCATCAGTTTCAACTCCATCAATACGCACTTTATAAGTAACATCGCTAAATAGATCATATGCATTTACAGGAATTTCATAAGGCTCGTTAATCATTAAAGTTTTGTTAACTGAAGCTTTGTTAAATGTAGGAGCAACATTATCAATAAAACTTGTTCCATCATTTGCTAGCGATTGTCCATTTATTGACTTAATAGTAATTTCAGTTTCATTAGTAAATCCATTTTCACCTTGAATTTTAAAATAAACTTGATCAATATCTTTTAACGCTTCCTTGCGGTCACTTATAATATCACTATTTCCTAATGGAACAATACCCTCTTGTCCGCCTACATAGGAGGAAACAAAGTTCTCTTTGTCTAATTGAATATAGAAACTTGAATCTTCCGTGGCATCACCCATAATAGCTAAGCCAGCGCCTTGATTATTCCAACCGCTACCATATAGGTTATAAGAATGATTACCATTTCTTGATCCCCAAGCATTAGTCCAAACTCTTAATAATCCCAGTTGATTTTCACTTCCTGCTTGATAAATATAAATATCTAAGGCGTCACTATTTTGTGATTTAGAAATTTGATTGCCACTAGAATCAAATAATTTAGCGGATATTTCAATGCTAATTTTATCATTATTAGCTAAAGAAAAAGTTGTGCTACTACTAGTATTTGGAATAAGAGCATAATTTCTCCAAGCATCAGCACTACCACTAGTGTCCGCTCCTTGAATTAACATACGTACTCCATCATTAGAGTAAGACACTGTAGTATTGTTACCACTAGCAAATGTTGAGACAGGAATATTACTCATCAACACTTCCTTACTTGCTGCATAGGTAGTAATCGCTTTTCCACCATTAACCACGCCTAAGGTTAAGCCAAGAAACGCAATAGACATTAAGCTCACAAATGATTTTTTCATAATTTAGAAAATTCCTTTCTTTAATTTATTAAAGCGCTTTCGCTTTTTTCTAGATATATTTTATCAAATTCAATAAATGAGTTCATAAATTGATAAGCTTTTAGCCAAAATATTAAATCGATAACATTAACTTTATTATACATGATAAAAAAGGTAATATTAACCATAAGTAAAAAAATAAAAAGAGCACATATAATTACTCATACATGC
>CAKPJO010000234.1 GCA_934162685.1 uncultured Bacilli bacterium
AAATAAACTAGCAAGCCAAGTTATAAGCTTGGCTTTTTTGCTAAAATATTCCATTAAAAATATTTGACATATTGCTGTAATTTTCATATAATTACAACAATTATAAAACTTTTTCCATTTTTTCAATAATTTCCAACAAAATGGGTGGAATAGTTTTTAATATTTAGTACTAATAAAAGGAGAGAAAAAAGTATGAAAAAATCTTTATTGACACTTATGTCTATTATTGGTGCATTGACACTTGTAGCATGTAACAATACAAGCGCTTCCGGTTCTACAAATACATCTAATAGTACATCTATTAGCGATTCAACATCTTCATCGGTGAATAAACCAGAAGATGGAACAATTAAAGGACTTGGGACAAAAGAATCACCATATTTAATTAGTAATCAAACTCAATTAAAAAATATTGCAAATGGCTGTATGGGATTAGAAACTTCTGCATACATTTCAATTGAAAACGATATTGTAATTACAGAAGAGTGGACTCCACTTGGAACACTTGAATCACCATTTAACGCTAATATAAATGGTAATGGTCATACTATCAAAGGATTAAATATTACCAAAGCAGGAGACAATCAAATGCTTTTCGGATTATTTGGTTGTTATAGTGGTGTAGCAGAAAATTTAACTGTTGAAGGAAATATTGATATTCAACAACAAATTGCATCTAGTTATGTTGGCTTATTTGCGGCAGTTACATTTAATGCTTATTTAAGAAATATTACTGTTAAAGGAAATCTTGTTGTAAGAAATAATACAGAAGTAGATAATTTAACTTCTTGTGTTGGTGGTGTAAGTGGTGCAAACGTATTAGGTAATGGACTTACTTCCACATTTGAAGAAGTTTCTTATTTTGGTGATATTGATTGCCGTGTTAAAGACGCTAATGTAGCTGGTATATTAGGCTGTATTCCAGTAGTAAGTCTTGTTCAAACATCTGCATTATTATTTACAAATAACTATGTAGAAAGTAATAAAATTAAAGGCGGAAACATTGTTGGTGGACTTGTTGGTAACTTAGATGCTTATACAGGTATTACCAATTCTATTGTTAAAGTAAATAGTATTGAAGCAATAGATAGCAGTGAAGGTGCTTATGTTGGTGGTATTACAGGTACAGCATATTATGAAACAGCAATGTTAAATAATATTGTTATTGTTGATAATTTAAGCGCTCCATCATCATCTTCTCCAGCTTATGAATCTGTGGTTGGCGCAATAACTGGTAGACCAGTAGAAGATGGATATGATGAATATTCAACGGAATTAGGTAGTGCATTATATGGTAATGCTTTTATAAATTCTACTATTTCGGGAGATAAGACATTATCTGACCAAGGCGATGTTATAACTACTAAAGATATTGACTCATCTTTCTTAATTAAACATGGATTCAATCGTGCTTGGGAATTAAAAGATGGTAATGTATCTTTAAAAGAATTTAAAAATATCTCAACAGATAATATTACTGTTACTATTAATAAGAATGATGGAAGTGCTGAAACTAAAACAGTTACAGTAGAACCAAATACAATTACTAATATAACCGATAATGATTTTACTCGTGAAGGCTATTTAAATCATGGCTTATACTATGATTCAGAAGCAACCGTAGCATATCGTTTCTATGCCCCAGTTAATGGTGGCTTAGACTTGAACTGTGGATGGTTTGATACATCCCGTTTAGCAGGATTCTATAAAGGCGCAAGTGCTGTTAATGGTACTATGCAATTTATGGAAGATGGTACATTTGTTTGGTTGATGTCTGACTACTATTCAAGTATTGGTACTTGGTGGTGTGATGGTAAACATTTAACTTATTCGCATGTATTCTTAGACGATGTTGTTTGTATTTGGAATGAAGAAAAAGGAAAATTTACTTTCCCTGATGCTAATGACGATTCTTATTCTTATACATTCACAAAAGCGGGAAATGTGTATGGTTATTGGTCTAATGAAGACGGAAGACAAATCTTCTTAAATGATGATGGAACTGGTACTTATAGTGATGGTGATACTGTTGTGGCAATCAATTATACTAAAGTTAATGATTCCGAATTAAAAGTATCTGATTTTGGCGCATATGGTGATTGTAAGATAACTATTGCTAATGATGGATCTATTACTTTCTCTGTTACTGAAGATTATGAATATAATTATAATTGGACATTAACTAAAGGAAGCGCAGTGCCTAATTATAAAAATAAAAAAGCCATTGGTACATATAAAGGTAACTTTGCTGGAAGCATTGAGTTATTAGAAAATGGCAACTTTATTTACCATAAAATTAGTGAAGATACAATTTATG
>CAKPJO010000235.1 GCA_934162685.1 uncultured Bacilli bacterium
GGAATGGAAATATCGGCAAGGAATTGATAATGTCATATTAATAATTCCCATTTTTGTTTTATGAATTTCACTAGAATCTGTTCCGCCAAATACGCATAGGTCGTAAGTGTAAGGAATAGATTTTCTTTTTGCAACTTCTTCTACTAAATCAAATAGTCCACGATGTGATATAGATGCTCCATCCATCAACGCTAACGCGGGACCAGTTCCTAGTCTAGAAGGATTATTTTCTGCGCCAGGAGTATCGTAACTTTCGGTGACATCGATCGCAAATCCAATGTCAGGCTCAACTAAATAAGTTGATGTTTTTGCTCCGCGGCAACCAATTTCTTCTTGTGTAGATGCTACAAAAATAACATTTGCAGGTATATCTAACTTTTTAATAGTCTTAAATAAATCAATAATAATTGCCACACTAAGACGATTATCAAATGCTTTACCTAAAAGAGTTTTATGATCATTTAAAACACGGAATTTAGTTAAAGGGGTAATTGGGTCACCAATATTGATATCTAAGTCTAAAATATTTTGTTTTGAACTTACACCCATATCTAAATAAAGCGTATCAATTGGTAAAACTTGATTTTTTTGTTCGCGCGTTAAGCCATGAGGAGGCTCAGCACCAATAACACCAATAAATTCTTGGTGTTTATGATTAGTAACAACCATTTCTTGCGCTAACAAGACATGACTCCACCAGCCACCTACTGGTTTAAGACGAATCATCCCATTATCTAAAATAGAATTAACTAAAAATCCTACTTCATCCATATGAGCGGTAAACATAATTAAAGGCTTTGTTTCATCAGTTTTAAGTTCGCAAATTAGTGAACCAAGATTATCCGCAGTAATACTCGTACAAATATCTTTTAACTCATTTTTAATATATCCACGAACATCATTTTCAAAGCCGGAAATGCCATTAAGTTCAGTTAATTCTTTTAAAAGTTTAAGCGAACTCTTATTCATTATCGTTTACCTTTTTTAAATGCCAAATATCTTTTGCGTATTCACTAATAGTACGATCACTAGAGAAATATCCAGATTGTGCTATGTTAATTAAAGCCATCTTGGCCCATTTAGACTTATCTTGATATAATTCTTCCACTAATTTAGAAGCTTCAACATAACTTGCAAAATCTTTTAAAATGAAATATTCATCATTATGATACATAACTTCATCAAAAATCATTCTAAAGCGATCTTTATCTTCATCCCATGTTCCATCAGTTAAAGAATCTAAAATACGTTTAATAAATGAATCTTGATTATAATAATCCCAAGGATTATAAGTATGCGCATTGCGTAATTCATTAACTTCATAATCTTTTAAGCCAAAAATTACACAGTTTTCATCACCAACACGTTCACTAATTTCTACATTAGCACCATCTAATGTACCTAATGTAATTGCGCCATTCATCATAAATTTCATATTGGATGTACCGCTTGCTTCTTTTCCAGCTGTAGAAATTTGTTCACTAACATCCGCGGCAGGAATAATTTTTTCAGCAAGAGTAACACCATAGTTTTCAATAAACACCACTTTAATAGATTGACTAATAACTGGATCATTATTAATAACCTTAGCAACTGCTAAAATTAATTCAATAATTTTCTTGGCATAAGCATAACTCGGTGCCGCTTTTGCGCCAAAGATAAATGTATGAGGATACATCTTGAAATTAGGATCAGTTTTGAGTTTAAAATATAAATAAATGATATGGAAAACATTTAATAATTGACGTTTATAAGCATGTAATCTTTTAATTTGGACATCAAATATTGAATTAACATTAAGTTCAATATGGTTATGTTCTTCCACATATTCCGCTAATTTGACTTTGTTTTCTAATTTAATTTCATAATATCTTGATTTTAAATCTTCATTATCAACATAATTCATTAATTTTGTTAAATCTTCTGGATTTAATATCCAAGAATCACCAATGTATTTTGTAACTTCGTTAGCCATTTTTGGATTAGCATATAAGAACCAGCGACGATGAGTAATGCCATTTGTCTTATTGTTGAATTTTTCTGGCATAATTTGATAGAAATCTTTGAATGTTGAGTTTTCAAGAATTTGAGTATGTAAAGCCGCAACACCATTAATGCTATAGCAAGTTACAAGTGCTAAACTTGTCATGTGAATCATACCATCTTTAATAATTGATAAACGATTCTTCATATTGTCACTAATATGCATTTCATTTAAACGAATCATGAAGCGGCGATTAATTTCTTCAATAATCATATAGCAACGTGGAATTAAATGTTGTACATAATTTATTGGCCATTTTTCTAAAG
>CAKPJO010000236.1 GCA_934162685.1 uncultured Bacilli bacterium
GCTTTATTGTATCTAGTAATATTGAAGTTATTGAAACTAAAACAATTGTTAATAATTTTGAATATTCGGATCATCAACCAGTTTTAATGGAATTTAAACTTAAATAAATGCAAACATAAATAGTGGTGAAAAAAGCCACTATTTTCTTTTTTCACATTGTGAATATTTAATTCACTAGAATATAATAAAATCAAAAGTATACTTAAAGTGGTGATGGAAAAATGACATTTCAAGAAAATTTAAAGAAATTGCGTCTCGAAAGAAACTTAACACAAGAAGAACTAGCAAATAAAATATTTGTTTCTCGTACATTAATTACTAAATATGAAAATGGTGTAGTTATACCAACTAAAGATAATCTTGAAAAATTAGCATTATTTTTTAATGTAGATACGAAAGAATTATTATCAACACATGAAGAAACTAGTATTGTACTTGACTTAGAAGCTAGAAGACAAAAAACTGAATTTGCCATTAGTGTAATAATGATTGCTATATCCATAATAGTTGCTATTATTTATTTATTACCTATTTTTGTGGCATATAAATATGTTTATCCAATTCCTGATGGAGCGATAGCACCAACACGAGTTTGTTATAATTTTGCTATTATGAATTCATGCTTATCTAATCATAATTATATTTGTCTCATTTCAGAAATTGTAATAGTTATTAATGTTATCATATTATTACTTTCGATAATTATTCCAAATAAAAAAGCCGCATATACTTTGAAAGTAATCGGCTTTATTATGTTTGTTGTTTCTTTATTTTTAATATTCTTTAGTTTTGTGTGCGGAATTTCTTTTTTAAACTCTTTGGACTATTAATGTAGTATTTTTCTTTTTGCTCATAGTTTTGATTAAATATATATTTTATAGTTGGTATTAATAAAACTATGCAAGCCATAATCCAAGCACCTGGATCACCAATACATACAGCGGCAAAAGCAAGCATTGAACTACTAGAATTAATTGGACCATGATTAATAATAACTGGTAAGAAGGCACAAATTAGTATTCTTGCGATTAATTCGGCAAATCCAGCCCCTAAAACATATTTGGATTTACTAATACCTTGAACGGCACTTCTTGCAACAATTAAGAAACCAACAAATACATTTAAGATAATATCAATATAAACAAACATATTACCAAATTTAATTGATGCTTCAGATATTTTATCAGCACTCATAAATATGTATTGATAAGCACCATTTATCGTTAATAATAATCCAATTGTTAAACAGAACGCATACATGATTAACATAATTATAACTGTTTGAATTGTTCCTTCTTTAACGCGTTTATAATCTTTCTTTCCATAATTTTGAGCGTTAAATCCTAATATGGCAGAGCCTAATCCATTATAAATGGACATTAAGAAGTTTATTAGTTTATTAGCGGCTCCAAAACCATTTTGAGCAGGAGTACCTTCAACCATAACCCCAGTATCGCTCAAGTCAAATTTAACAACTGATGATTGCATAACGATAATACCAATAGCTAATATTGAAAATTGTAATCCTAATGGAATGCCTTCTTTTAAGTGCTTATTGATATTTTCTAAATCGAATTTATAATCTTCTTTTTTAAATCTTAATTCTTTATATTTAATAAGAGTATAAACGAAGCAAGCGATGAAACTAACAAATTGTGCAAGAATGGTTGCAATAGCAGCACCAGCAGGTCCCATTTTAAATACCGCTAAACATAATAAGTCAAGTCCAACATTTAATAGAGTGGATATAAGCAAGAATATAAGAGGAGTCAAAGAATCACCATAAGAACGTAAGATGCCACATACGAAGTTATAACCCATTTGGGCAAATATTCCGATAAATATAATTAAACAATAAATATAAGCAGCATCATAAACTTCTTTATTTGTTGGAGTAATGTTTATAATACTTAACATCCAAGGAAGTAAGCATATTGAAAGAATTGTCAAAATAACTGAGATTATAATTGTTAAATATATTTGTGTGACAAAGGATTTTCTTACTTTTGAAATATCTTTTGAACCAACATGTTGAGCGGTAATAACACTAAATCCCGCGGTTGAGCCAAAAGCAAATTGTAAGAAGATGAATGTTAATGGGAAAGTATCATTAATACCAGCGACCTCGTTAGCGCTCAATACTTGTCCACATATAATTGCGTCAGTAAGTACGTAAATTTGTTGTAATAAATAAGACAATATAATTGGAGCACCAAATAATAATATTACTTTCCAAGGCTTTCCTTTAGTAAGATCAACTGGTGCAAATAATTTCTTTAAAAAAGACA
>CAKPJO010000237.1 GCA_934162685.1 uncultured Bacilli bacterium
ATTATTATACCCCGCTCCTGTTTCTGATAAATAATTTGATAAATCAATATCATTCATTAAAACATAATATCCCGATAAAGCTTCTTCAGAATCATTAATGGAGGCTAGATCTTCTGAAGTATAAATAAGTTTAGTAGCCACTTCTACATCAACCGCAATAGCGTTTAAACTAGTAATTATTTTTAAGTTATTAACGCCATCATATAAAGTGTTTAAGTATGATGGTTTTATTTTTAGTGTTTGTGTTTCCTTATTATAAGTGTAGTTACTAGCGTCTATTAAACTATTTTGTTCGTTAGCGACTCCTAAAATCTCTTCATTTTTAATATCTGGGCAAGAAGAGAAATCTAATTTAAATGTCGCCACACTATTTCCGCCATGTTCCACTACTTGACGTGCTTCATATACAGAAGCAAAATTTTCTATTAAACTATAAAAAGTTCTTTCGCTTTGTGCATTGTTATGGGTTTTAGCAACGACCACAAATGGAGTTTTATCCGCTACTTGATTAGTAAATTTAACTTTACCACTTGACGCATCAATACTTATTCCTGGCACATTTTCTTTTAAAGAATATGTCATTGCATAAGGTAATGATGCTGTCGCGGTTACAAATTCACCATCAACAATATAATTAGATAAATTATTAAAAGTAACTGTTGCTACTTCGTATTCATGAAGTAATGTAACAACAACTGGATCTGTCACTTTATTTTTATATGTAGCTACACACATTACTTGAGCATAATTAGGAATATCATCTGCAAAAGTAAATACCCCTGTATTAGCGTTAAGTTCAACATCATACTTATTATTACCAACAATTTTATACTTAACGTTACGATAGTTTTGCTCTACTTTTATGGCGTCTTTGTTATAGATACTATATTCATCTGAATCAAATGATAAAGCATCATCATTGTTACAACTTGTAAGAGGTAAAATCGTTAAAATGGCAATAATTGCAAATAATTTTTTATTCATATTATCCTTTTAAACCTCCTGCAACTGTATTTTCAATAATCTTCTTTTGGAAGACACAATATAAGATTAATACTGGTAAAATAGAAATAATAACTGCAGCAAATATAAGTGGATATTCTCCGCCTAATTCTAATTCAGCTTGAATGGCTTGTAAGCCTACTGCTAAAGTTTTATGAGAATTTAAGAATAAGAACGGTGTAGAATAGTCGTTCCATAATGTAATAGCCTCTAAGATACAACAAGAAATAAGCGGACCTCTACACATTGGAATCATTACTTTAAAAAAGATTGAAAAATGACTAGCACCATCCATTTGAGCGGCTTCAGCATATGTCCAAGAAACATTTTCAAATGATGAGTGCAATAAAATAAAGTTAAAACCAAATGCTCCGGAATATAGGAACAGTACACCAATTACGGAATCATCAAGATGTAAGAATTCCATAAATTTAACTTGCGCTGGTAAAGTACCAACAATTGGCACAACCATGGCAAAAATTGCTAAAGCATACAAGAGTTTTTTACCTGGGAACTCATATTTAGCTACGACATAAGCTGCACAAGCTGAGAAAAATACATTAACAATTGTTCCAAGAACTGTTAACAATACTGAATAAAATATCATTGATAAAATACTATCACCATTAACAGTTTTATTTATTATCGTAACGTAATTTGTAAAATCCCAATTAACTGGTAAACTCCAATATTCTTTTATTGTTGTTAATTGACGCCATTCATCAACATTACGGAATGAATTTAATAGCATCCAAACAAAAGGAAATAATAAAGAGATAGAATAAATAATAAAGATGACAAATGCAATCCACACACCTACTGATAAAATAGGACTTTTATGGTGTTTTTTCATTTTTTGAACTTGTTCCATAATGTTACCTCCTAACAATCAGTATCCGAGAATTTTCTCGAAATCGCTTTACGAATATATAAAATTGCCGGTGCAAGAACGAATGAGAACAACAAGCCAAAAGCCGCAAAATAAGGATATTGTGTCTTACTTGCCGCGCCACCACTAACACCATTAAATATCGTGCCAGCAATGGTTTCATTATTATTAAGGTTAAATAATACTGGTTGTAAATATAATGTTAAAATACTTGTTAGTCCCACAACTATTAATGTAACTACTGTTGGCCAAATCATTGGAATCATGATTTTCGTAAATTCTTTAAATGAACTAGCGCCGTCCATTTGAGCGGATTCAAATAATTCCTTAGGAATTCTTCCAATTGCGCCAGATAATAACAAGAC
>CAKPJO010000238.1 GCA_934162685.1 uncultured Bacilli bacterium
CTTTTAAGCCTTTTTATTGTATTATATTTTTTATATTAAGTCAATTAATTTTTTTATTTTTTTTATTTTTATTTTTCAACCGTTGATTAAATTTGAAAGTGCACAATTAATGTGCAGTAAGTTTTGTAATCATTTATAATATATCTTGAGCAATTTATTTGTCATTTTTAGGAGGTTTTTATCATGACAAATTATTCTCACCTTTCTTATGATGAAAGAGTTTCTATTGAAGATGGTTTAAATAATAATGAATCTATCTCTAAAATCGCAAGAGATTTAAATAGAAGTCATTCTACTATTTTAAGAGAAATTGATAGAAATAAAATTTATTCTAAATCTAACTATGGTAATCCTAATAAAATTATTTATTTAGATTATTCATTTGAATGCAAAAAGTTAAATAAGAGACCTTATGTTTGTAATGGTTGCCCTTCTCGTAGAGGTTGCAGAAAACATAGATATACTTATTATGCTAGAGAAGCTCAAAAATCTTATGAAAAATTAATTATTGATTCTAGACAAGGTATTGATTTAACTGAAGAAGATGTTTTTAATATTAATAATGTTATTACTCCTTTAATTAAAAAAGGACAAACTGTTAACCACATTTATATTAATCATCCTGATATTTTAGATTTCTCTAAAGTAACATTCTATAATTATATTAATGATGGTGTTTTTGAATTTAGACCACTTGATTTACCAAGAATGGTTAAATACAAAAAAAGAAAAAATAAAAAAAGAAGAACTAGAAAAGAACGTGAAATTTTAATCGGAAGAAAATATACTGATTTTATTGATTACAGTACCAAAAACCCTGATTTAAATATAGTTGAGATGGATACTGTAGAAGGATTACAAAGTGATTCTAAATGTCTTTTAACATTATTTTGGAGAAAAACTAATTTTATGCTTATATTCTTACTTGAAAGTCAAACTACTGAAGAAGTAACAAAAATATTTGAATATTTACAACAAACACTACTAGAAGATGATTATAAAAGATTATTTCAAATTATTTTAACTGATAATGGTCATGAATTTTATGATGTGTTAAATATAGAAATTCATCATAAAACTGGTGAATTATTATCAAAAGTATTTTATTGTGATCCAGGTGCTTCTTATCAAAAAGGTGGATTAGAAAAAAATCACGAATTTATAAGATATGTTTTACCAAAGAAAACATCATTTAAAAATTTAACACAATTAGATTGCAATATACTTTCATCTCATATAAATAGTTTGTGTCGAGAATCACTAAATAATAAATCACCATTTGAAGCGATGACATTTATGTGTGATGAAAAAATATTAAATTTATTAAATGTATATTATATTGAACCTGATGAAGTACAATTAAATACTGATTTATTAAAAAAATAAAATAAAATAAAAAAATATTTATACCTCAAAATATAAATATTTAGTTTTGACAAATAAATTGCCTCATTAATTTTAGTTTTACCATAACTACAGAATGTGCACTTAAATTTTAAAAAGTTGCATTTTCTGTCCTTTGTCGTGGAACAAAAAGTTCTCTGACAAGAATAATATATCATATTTTATCAAAAAAACAATAAAAAATTATAAAAAAATGGTTAAAAAAGTGCAGTTTCATTTGAAATTGCACTTGTTAACCATTATATGCACTTAATTGTGCACTTTAGTTTTTATTTAACCGTCAACAGTCTGAGACTAATAATTATTAGTCCTAAATTCCAAAATCACTATCATCTATTGTATTTTTATAAATAGTCGAAGATTGGCAATTCATTCCAGGTGAACAATTATCTATTTCATAATCAAGAGTATCTGCGTGTTCATTTAGATAATCATTAGTAATAGTTCCATCTTTTATTTCAATAATTCTAGAAGCATAGAATTTTGCTAAAGCTTGTTCATGAGTTACTAATATTACTAGTCTTTCTTTAGAAATAGCTTTAATTATTTTCATAATTTCTAAAGAATTTTTACTGTCTAGATTACCTGTTGGTTCATCTGCTAGAATGATATTTGGATCTTTTACAAGTGCTCTTGCTATACCTACTCTTTGCCTTTCACCACCAGATAACATTCCAGCTGGTCTTTTTTTGTATCTTAGCATACCTACTTTATCAAGGACATAAGATACTCTTTTATTTATTTCATCCTTATTTTTAATGCCAATCATTGTTAAAACAAGTGCAACATTATCATATACACTTAGATTATCTATTAATTTATAATCTTGAAAAATATATCCTATA
>CAKPJO010000239.1 GCA_934162685.1 uncultured Bacilli bacterium
AGGAAAAGCAATGGAAATTTTAGATGAAAAAACTGTTGTCGTTTTTACTAGCGCCGAATTAAAAGAAGTTTTAGAAGGAAATAATGGATACACATTCATTTATTTTGGTGCTGATATAACTTTATTAAGTGGTATTACCCTATCTAATACAAAAACCAATATTACACTTGATGGGACCTATCAAAATATAACGCATCAATTTACGGATCAAAAAAGTACCAGTGCAGCTCAAGCTATTCAAGCATCTCCACAAAATCAACTTATAACCATACAAAACCTTCATATTATAGGTTATAACTATTATGGTATGGTCTATGTTGCTGAGGCCACTAGTTATAAAAATGTAATTTTAGAATATCAAAATATTACTTATGTTGGTCCTCAATTAATTTTTCACCCCATGGGTCTTACCCGTATTTTAAATTCCACTATTACCGTCCAAGATCAATACGTAACTGGAAATGAAGTTGCGGAATGTAACCAAATTGAAATTGGTGGAAAAACTACCATTACGCATACTTCTAAAAGTAACTCCTCTTTTTGGTTTCGTAATGATACTCCATCCTTTACTGTGTTAAAAGGAGCCGATGTAAAATTTACAAGTACCGACCGAGAACTCATTTATGGAACGAGCCAATTGACTTTTTCCATACAAGAACAAGCTAACTTTGAAGTAACTGTTCGTAATGGTCTAGCGTACAATTCTTCTTTTGGTACAGGCACAACAACGATTGCAGAAAGTGCTTCTTTTCGGCTTACACAAACAGCAAGAAATGGAAGCTATGCAACATGGTATAGTTATGGTCCTCTTTCCGTTTTAAATAATGCTACACTACAAGTTATTTCAAGTTACACTGGCATTACCACTTCTAACCCATGTATCTATTTTTATAATGCAGCGGTCCGATTTATTTTAAATCATCCTAAAGAAGTTGTTTTATATAATAGTGTTGCTTCAGCTATACAAACTTCCGCTACTATCCCATTTGAATTTCAATTTTCTAGAATCAATATGCTCACCACTGTTGTTCCCTTAGTTAGTGCAATTTCTGAAACAACATTGCCTACTTTTGCTTGGTATAAAAAAGAAGATATCGCCACGATGAGCGGAACTTTTTCCAATACTGTAACAACGATTAATTCATCTAACTTTTCCGAAGATGAATTAAAAGAATTACCCAGTTTGAACAATTTTGTTTTGACCAATAAAAAAATATTCTCCTTAGGTATCTTCTCTTTTTCCGTTCATAAAATTGGTACAAAAACCACACGAATACGGGGAATAACAATAAAAAACGCTTCGATTTTAATTCAGTATTTAGATACATCCGTAGTGGTAACCGCTACAGAAGATGGCGACTATTCATATACTCTACCTTCTACTCTTGAATTAGGAACCATTGTGACACTAACTACCAAACTTTCAGATAATGTGATTTATTATACGATGAAGGAAACTGTCGTTGAACCAGGTGATTTGTCATTAGTAACCTACCCCACTACGATAGAATTTACAATAGATCCTTTTTCATTAACGCCTTTATTACTTCCAAAAAAAGAAAAAATAGAACTAAGTATTGTCGATTCACGCATTGAGCTTTCAAAATGGAAGTTATACGTTTCTCTTGCTTCTCCTTTTCAAGAACAAAATGGGAATATTTTAGATAACGCTATTTGCTTTTTAGAAAATCAAGCACCTTCCTATTTATCAAGTACACCCTTATTAATTCATACCAAAGAAGAAGAAAGCGAAGGAACCACCGATATAACTTACTTAGAACAAGAAGGCATCGTCCTTCATATTGAAACACCGATACAAACTACTTCAACATATCGTGCGAATATTTTATGGACTTTAGAAGAATGAAAAATCACTCCCGTTACTGGAAGTGATTTCTTTTTCTATTTAGATATTCAAAATACTGTTGGCAGCTTAAGCACAGATAGAAATATGGAACGCTAGTTACATAAGAAATATTGCTTTTCGTTTCATATTCATTGGATTTAAAAAATGCCTGATTTTGAAATTGAAAATAGATGTTATACTTTTTTCTTAACTTGAAACGTGATGGTTCGAGTTGAAGTTGCAGCGATATCGTCTAGTAATACGGTTAACGTATGCGTATTCTCATTATAAGAATACTGATCATCTGTAGCTGCTACACCTTCAATCATAACACTACCTGAAATAAAGTCTACGAGTGTATTATCAATAATATCCGTAACAACTGGCGCGGTATAGGGT
>CAKPJO010000240.1 GCA_934162685.1 uncultured Bacilli bacterium
AGCTAATACATTTAGTAAAGGAAATAAGAATAATATAGCTATAATGCTTACAATAATAATGATAATAGTATCAAATACTTTATCGCCTTTTGTTCTTGTAATATTCATATTCAAAGTTCCTTTCTACCACAATGAATTATCCGAAACTTTGCGGGATACAAAGTTTGCGAGACATAATATGATAATATTCACAACCGAATTAAATAATCCAATTGCCGTAGCATATGAGAATTGTCCCATTCCGGAAGAACCTTTTGGGAAAGAAATATTATAAACATAAGTAGCTATAATTTCTGAAGATGATAAGTTTGTACTTAATTGCATTAAATATACTTTTTCAAATCCAACACTTAAGATATTACCAATTGACATAATAAACATAATAACTGCCAAAGGAACAATTTGCGGTAAGTTAACGTAGATTATTCTTCTAAATCTTCCAGCTCCATCAATCGTTGCAGCATCGTGTAAGTTAGGATCAACATTCGCAAGAGAGCCCATATAAACAATCGACCACCAACCTAAACCTTGCCATAATCCAGATACGACATAAATCATACAAAAGTAATCTGGATTTTCCATTAAGTTAGATGCATCAAAACCAAAGAATGCAAATAATCTTGTAAAAATTCCGCTATCGGTTTTAAAAAAGGCGAATAACATACCAACTAAAACTGAAACAGAAATGAAGTAAGGAGCATACATAATGGTTTGTACTACTCTTTTTACTTTTTTAATGCGTACTTCATTTAAGATAAGTGCGTAAATTATTGGAAGTATTGAGTTGAATATTATAGAAGCTACAGATAATACCAATGTATTTTTTACAATAGACCAAAAGTTCGGCTGAGTCATAAACGTATAAAAGTGCTTAAAGCCACCCATTGATGTCCATGGTGAATCAAATATGCCTTTAAAAGATGAATAATCCTTAAAAGCAATAACTAATCCTCCTAATGGAAGATAATGAAAAATTAAAACATATAAAAACGTTGGTAACGCCATTGCAAATAGCGCTAATCCCATTTTGGAGTACCATTTGCGTTTTGCAGGTGTTCGCGATAATGTTTCAATATCTGTTCTTGACATAATATTTGCTTCCATAATCTAAACCTCTCTATCATTCATCTATATTTTAGATGAAAGGGCTAACAGTGTTCAATAGTGTTATTTGACATTAAATATATACTTTTTTGACATTTAATATTATTTTTACCAAATTTTTCCAAAACTGAAACACATTATTTTTTTTAACACACTAAAATAATTTTTGGATTAATAGCAAATTCACTAATAATAAAACCACATTACATCATATTTTATGAATAATTATGTCAAAAATATGTCATTTATATTAACAGATATCATTTATGCTTTTCTAATAATGTTCGATTGTAATACAGAAATATACTTTTTTGAATTCTTATATACTTTTTTGATTTTTGATTAATAATTAGTGTATAATATATATTATGTAAGAGGTTTAATTTATGACTAACGAACTGCTATTCACACAAAGTCTATTCTTTCGAAATTTATCTGACGAATTTAATTCTGATTTACGTGCTTCAATTATTGGTTATGAGCAATGTAATAAAAACAAACCAATAATTGATTCTAATAAATCTTGCTATGTATTTCATTTTGTAATTCATGGAAGTGGCTATATTTATACCAATAAAAAATTAGATGAAGTTCATGGTGGCGAATGCTTCGTCATTACCCCTAATTCGCATATTAAATATCGTCCTAATCCTAAAAATCCTTGGGAATATATTTGGATTGAATTAAATGGTAACATGATTACAAAAATATACGAATGTCTTGATTTGCCCGCCCACAACATGCACATTGATATTTCTAATAACTTGGAAAATATAATTGAATTATTAAATCAATTATTTGATGAGTCTGAATTCATAAAAAATTCAAATGCTGAAACTTTACGCATCAATTCTATATTGCTTAGAGTATTCTCTTATCTCATAGAACAATATGGCATTGAAAAACATTCTCCTTTATTAAGCAAAAAGGAAATTCAAATAAAAAAAATTATCGAATATATCGATAATAACTATACTTCAGCTACTTTAAGTGTTAAAAAAATTGCAGATTATTTTTATTTTGATCAAGCTTATTTAACAAGAATATTTAAAAAAAACATGGGTATGTCACCCATGAAATATATTGTATATTTAAGAATGGAACGAGCATTAGAACTTATTAAGAAACAAAC
>CAKPJO010000241.1 GCA_934162685.1 uncultured Bacilli bacterium
TGAGTTATTTTCTCTATCTTCAGTCATAAATAAAATAATTCTATTTGGTACAATTTTTCGACATATTTCTTAATATTTTAGATGAGAATAGTTTTTATTATACTAATGGTGAAGTTATTGGATTTGATAGCGATCGTGATACCTTCTTAGGAAAATTCAATAATTATGATAGTCCAATCGTTATTCAAAATAATAAATGTACAAATTCTAAAGCCTCCGGTTGGTCTCCAATTGCATGTTTTGAAATAGAAGTCACTTTAGCACCAAAAGAAGAAAAAACTATTAATTTCATATTAGGATATGTTGAAAATAAAGAAGAAGATAAATGGGATAAATTTGGAAATATTAATAAAGAAAAAGCTCATAAATTAATTGAAAAATATAATAATGAAGAAAATGTTCAAAAAGAATTAAATAAGTTACATGCTTATTGGGAAGAATTATTTTCTCATTTCCAAGTTCAATCAAGCGATGAACATGTTAACCGTATGGTCAACATTTGGAATCAATATCAATGCATGGTGACATTTAATATGTCAAGAAGTGCTTCTTATTATGAATCAGGTATTGGTAGAGGCATGGGATTTAGAGATTCTTGCCAAGATTTATTAGGATTTGTTCATATGATTCCTAATCGTGCAAGAGAAAGAATAATTGATATAGCTTCTATTCAAAAAGAAGATGGATCGACATATCACCAATATCAACCATTAACTAAAAAAGGAAATTCTGATATTGGTGGAGGATTTAATGATGATCCACTTTGGTTAATCGCCGCAACTTATGCTTATGTAGCAGAAACTGGCGATTATTCAATTCTTAGTGAATTAGTGCCATTTGATAATGATGAAACTAAAGCAAAGTCATTACTAGAACACTTAAAGCTAAGTATCAATTATACTTTAAATAATTTAGGCCCACATAAATTACCATTAATTGGACGTGCTGACTGGAATGATTGTTTAAATTTAAATTGCTTTTCTAAGGAGCCAGGAGAATCTTTCCAAACTTGTTCAAACTTTGAATCACATAAAGCTGAATCGATTTTTATAGCGGGAATGTTTGTTAAATATGGAAAAGAATATGTGGAAATATGTAAACAATTAAATGATTTAAAAGAAGTTAGTAGAGTTTCAAAAGCCATTGAAGAAATGATAAGTGCTGTTGAAACTTATGGATGGGATGGAGAATGGTTTATTCGTGCTTATGATGCTTTCTTAAATCCAGTAGGAAGTAAAGTATGTGAAGAAGGTAAGATATTTATTGAGCCACAAGGAATGTGCGTAATGGCGGGAATTGGTGAAAAAAATGGTCTTGCTAACAAAGCTTTAGATAGCGTAAAAACGCACTTGGATACAAAATATGGCATTGTCTTATTACAACCTGCTTATCAAAACTATCATTTAAATTTAGGTGAGGTTTCTTCCTATCCACCAGGATATAAAGAAAATGCTGGGATCTTCTGTCATAACAATCCATGGATAAGTTGTGCAGAAGCATATATGCGTCATGGTGATAGAGCGTTTGAAATATATAAGAAAATATGTCCTTCTTATATTGAAGATATTAGTGATATTCATAGAACAGAACCATATGTTTATTCCCAAATGATTGCTGGTATTGACGCTCCGCACTTTGGTGAAGCTAAGAACTCTTGGCTTACTGGTACTTCAGCGTGGACATTGGTAAATATTACACAATACATTTTAGGTATTATACCAACACTAGAAGGATTAAAAGTAGATCCAGTTTTACCTAATTCTATTAATGAATTTAAAATTGAAAGATTATATCGTGGTACTAGGTATCACATTGAAGCTAAAAGGGGAAATAAATATTCGATGATTGTTGATGAAAAAGAAATAATCGGAAAAATTGTACCTTTAAGTGATAAAAAAGACGTAAATATAAAAATAACTTATGTTGATTAAAAGAAAGGGTGATAGTTATGCCAAATATTAAGTTAATAAATATTAATAAGTATTATAGCAAAGACAATCATGTTGTTTATGACTTTAATTTAGATATTAAAGACAAAGAATTTATCGTACTTGTTGGTCCTTCTGGATGTGGTAAATCTACAACTTTACGTATGGTTGCAGGTTTAGAAGATATCACAAGTGGTGAATTATATATTGATGACAAATTAGTTAATGATGTTCAAGCTAAAGATCGTGGCATATCTATGGTATTCCAAAGTTATGCTTTATTTCCCAATT
>CAKPJO010000242.1 GCA_934162685.1 uncultured Bacilli bacterium
GGTGGGGACATCGTATTCCAGCTTATTATCATAAAGCAACAGGTGCTGTTGTTGTTAGCGAAGAACCACCAATAGATATAGAAAATTATGTTCAAGATGAAGATGTATTAGATACATGGTTCTCATCGGCTTTATGGCCATTTACAACTTTAGGTTGGCCAGACAAAACAAGTGATTACGAACGTTATTTCCCATTAGATTTAATGGTAACTGCTTATGACATTATTTTCTTCTGGGTATCAAGAATGATTTTCCAAAGCTTAGAATTTACGAAAAAACCACCATTTGAAAAAGTGTTAATTCATGGTTTAATTCGTGATCCATTAGGACGTAAGATGTCTAAATCTCTTGGTAATGGTGTTGATCCAATTGATGTTATTAATAAATATGGTGCGGATGCATTAAGATACTTTATTACCACAACTGGTACACCAGGACAAGATTCGCGTTATATCGAAGAAAAAGTCGAGAGTAGCGCTAATTACATTAATAAGATTTGGAATGCAGCAAGATTCGTATTAGCTAATTTAGGCGAAAACTTTGAACCTCGTGCATTTACTTTAGATGAACTTAATCCTTTAGATCGCTATATTATGGCTAAGCTTCAAACAACAATTGAAGCAGTTACAACTAATATGGATCGTTTTGAATTAGGTAATGCTTCAACACACTTATATAATTTTGTTTATGATGATTTCTGTTCCTGGTATTTGGAAATGGCTAAAGTTACATTAAATTCTAATGATGAAGCCCAAAAAGAAATCACAAAACAAGTATTATTTAAAGTACTTCATAGCATTATTATGATGATTTATCCATATACCCCATTTGTAGCGGAAGAATTATATCTTAATATGCCTAAACATTTAGAATCTATTATGCTTGAAAGTTATCCAGAAGTTGATAGTTCATTCATTGATAAAAACGCTATTGAAGAAGTTACAACATTATTTAATCTTATTAAAGATATTCGTAACTACAAAGTCGAAAACGATTTAGCACCTAATGCTTCTATAACTTTACATATTTATGATCCAAAATCTTTATATAAAAAGTATGTTCCATATTTAACAAGATTTACTTTCGCAAGTAATATTGTATTTGAAGAAAAAGAAGAAACTTTACAAAATTATAACCTATTCATTTATTCTTTAGTTCAATTTGGTGTTGAAGATAACATTGATAAAGAAGCATTAAAAGCTAAACTTATGGGAGAAATGGAAAAGATGCATGCTGAAATTAATAGATGCGAAAAGATGCTTAATAATCCAAATTTCGTAAATAAAGCACCAGAAAAGAAAGTAAACGAAGAAAAAGAAAAACTTGCTAATTACAAAGAAAAACTTGAAACTATTAAAAATAAATTAGCAAAATTATAAAAATTTGTCGGAAAATCAAATTTCACCTCCTAAATAATAATAGGAGGTTTTTTTATGAAAAGATTAAATGATCAAGAACTAGATATGATCAAAGGCGGAGAAGCTATCACCATTGCAACAGTAATGGCGGTATTAGCAATTGCCTTAGCAACCGTAGTTGTTTATCGTATCTTTGTTTCTAAAGGCGGTAACGCAACATTCCCGGGCGGCTTTAAATTTACTTGGGAATAATGGGTAAAATAAAGAATATACCCACTTTAGAAAGACCACGTGAGAAAGCATATAAGTATGGTATAGCAACGCTATCAACGGTAGAGTTACTTGCCATACTTATCTCATGCGGTACAATTGGGAAAAGCGCTATCGAAATAGCCAATAGTTTATTAGATGAAGGTGGATTAATATCTCTTCCGTCATTAACTTACGAAGATTTAATAAAAATAAAGGGAATAAAAAGCGCTAAAGCCATCACTTTATTAGCAGTATTTGAACTTAATAAACGTTATGAGCATCTAAAAATTGAACAAAAAAGACATATTACTTCTAGCGAAGATGTTTATTTAATGCTTAAATCTAAATATAATTATGCCAGCCAAGAAGAAGTTGTGATTTTAATTTTAAATAGCGCTAATATCATTATAAAAGAACAAGTTATTGCAAAAGGAAATTTTGATTCGGTTAATTTAGACTATCGTGTTTTAATAGCAACTTTATTACGGGCAAATGCTACAAAATTTATATTGCTACATAACCATCCATCCGGGAATAGTAAACCAAGCAATGAAGATATTATATTTACAGGCCTTATCAAAGATAAAGCTAAAGAATTTTCCATC
>CAKPJO010000243.1 GCA_934162685.1 uncultured Bacilli bacterium
GTACAGGATTAAGATTTTTTACAGTATATGGCCCAGCTGGTAGACCAGATATGGCATATTTTAGTTTTACTAATAAGTTAATTAAAGGTGAAAAAATTAAAATATTTAATTATGGTAATTGTAAAAGAGACTTTACTTATATTGATGACATAGTAGATGGAATCATTAAAGTAATAGATAAAGCGCCTTCAAAGCAAAATGGGGAAGATGGACTACCAATTCCTCCATATAAGATTTATAATATCGGTAACAATCATCCAGAGAATCTTTTGGATTTTGTTAATATACTACAAGAAGAATTAATAAATGCTAAAGTATTACCAAGTGACTATGATTTTGAGGCTCATAAGGAATTAGTGGCAATGCAGCCGGGGGATGTACCTGTAACATATGCAGATACATCAGCATTAGAAAAAGACTTTGGTTTTAAGCCTTCAACTCCTTTAAGAGAAGGATTAAGAAATTTTGCCAAATGGTATTATGACTATTACATGAAAGGAACAAAGTAATATGAAAATTGCAGTTGCAGGAACAGGATATGTTGGTCTTTCTTTAGCGGTTTTATTATCACAACATAATGAAGTTAAAGCAGTCGATATTATTGAAGATAAAGTTAATAAGATTAATAATAAAATATCTCCTATTCAAGATGAATATATTGAAAAATATTTAAAAGAAAAAGAATTGAATTTAGTAGCAACTCTTGATGGAGTAAGTGCTTATAAAGATGCAGAGTTTGTTATTATCGCAGCACCTACTAATTATGATTCTAGATTAAACTTTTTTGATACAAGTGCTGTAGAACAAGTAATAGAATTAGTATTAAAAGTTAATCCTAATGCTATTATGGTTATTAAATCAACAATTCCAGTTGGATATACAGAAAGTGTTAGAAAGAAATATAATACTAATAATATTATCTTTTCTCCTGAATTCTTAAGAGAATCAAAAGCATTATATGATAATTTATATCCAAGTAGAATTATTGTGGGTGCACCTTTAAATGATATTAAATTACAAGAAAAAGCACATATATTTGCTTCACTTTTAAAACAAGGTGCTATAAAAGAAGATATACCAACATTATTTGTAGAGCCAACAGAAGCAGAAGCAGTTAAATTATTTGCTAATACTTATTTAGCTCTTAGAGTGGCTTATTTTAATGAATTAGATACATATGCTGAATCTAAAGGATTAAATACTAAATCAATTATTGATGGTGTATGTTTAGATCCAAGAATTGGATCATTTTATAATAATCCTTCATTTGGATATGGTGGATATTGTTTACCAAAAGATACAAAACAATTAAAAGCCAATTTCCAAGATGTACCAGAAAATCTTATTAGTGCAATTGTAGCATCAAATTCAACAAGAAAAGATTTTATTGCTGAACAAATATTAGACAAAGCGGGATTTTATGGTAATAACAAAGAACTAGGAATAAATGGCATTCCTGGTAAAAATGTTATTGTTGGTATATATAGATTAACAATGAAAGCTAATTCAGATAACTTTAGGCAATCGTCTATTCAAGGCGTTATGAAAAGAATTAAAGCAAAAGGAGCAAGTGTTGTTATCTATGAACCAACACTTAATCAAGATGAATTCTTTGGAAGCAAAGTAATTAAATCATTTGATGAATTTAAAAACATTAGTGATGTAATTGTTGCTAATAGATATGAGTCTATATTAGATGAAGTAAAAGATAAAGTATATACAAGAGATTTATTTAAGAGAGATTAGAAATAAAAATGAAAAAAGATGTAACTGAAATTATAACTTTAAAATATTTGTAAAAAGTTAGTATTTTCTAAACAATTATCAACAATTTATTACTTTGTTTATTGATGGTAATGCTATGCATTTTCAATAATCATTATAATAATTACGGGGTGAAAACAATGAAAATTTATGTAGTGACACACAAAGAAATCAATCAAAAAAATAGCAGCATTAGACAAAAAATAAAAGTTGGAGATCCAATATTAGGCCAAGACTACATCAATGATAGCGAAGGTGAAAATATAAGTTCTAAGAATCCTTATTATTGTGAATTAACGGCATTATATTGGATATGGAAAAATTCAAAAGAAAGTGTTGTAGGATTGGAACATTATAGAAGACATTTTATAACGAATGTGTCAGTTTTTGGGTTCAAACTTTTGTCGGAAAATAAAATTAATAAGTACTTAAAGAAGTATGAT
>CAKPJO010000244.1 GCA_934162685.1 uncultured Bacilli bacterium
ATCTTTTATTTCTTTAATGTCATTTTCGTTTATATTTTCATTTTTATTTTTATTTTTATTTAATTTTCTAACCGCTAAAGAACCTAATGATCCAGAAACAAACATTTTAAAGCCAAAGATGGCATGGATAATATTTGTTTCTAATACGCCGAAAAATAAACCAATAAATAAAACAAAAGCAAGTGTTCCACCTACAAGTGTTTGATCAAATATACTAAGGGACCAGTTTTCCACGAATAGCGTTCCTACATTAAAGGCACTTAAAATAATGATTATAAGTATGCGACCAAACCAACCGCTTTTTTGATAACGCTCCGCATCTTTATAATGTCTTTCGTTAAAACTTAATAGCCAGGTTATAAATTGCATTTTCTCATTCCTTTCTTTTATGACATTAAGTAATCTACAAATTCATAATAACAATTTTTTTTAAATACGAAAAGAAAAAAATATAAATGCGGAAAAATTGCAAATGATAATTATGTAAATACGTTTTATTTAAAGTATTAAATATTGGAGGTTTTTCCTTATTATGTAAGCCAAAATAGTAAAAAGTCTTAATTAAAGCAATTTAATACAACAAGTTTAAAATATATCAATTTTGCTATTAATTTTGCGTAATTTTTTTAAGCTTTGAAGTTGCTTTAATTTTTTTTTGGTGTATAATTTAATGCGTATAAAAAATAGATAGGCGGTGCTTTATGGCAAGAAAACCAATGTATGATGGTGGCACAAAAAACAAAATGATTGAAGTAGCAACTGAATTGTTTTTTGAAAATGGGTATGATGGAACTAGTATTCGTAGTATTGTAAGAGGAGTCGGTTGTGAAATAGGCTTATTCTATTATTACTATGAAACAAAAGATGCATTATTTAGTGATGTGTTAGAAACATTCTTAAATCAGTATCATCGTGGATTTAAAAGAGTGGTAAAAATGGCAAAAGAAGATCCAACTCATGCTGTTTATCATTTCTTTCATTATTTAAAAATGATTGTTAAGAAATTTAGAGTCAAATACGATAAAAAAATGCATCGTACAGTTAGACTTGCAATTCGCGAACAAGTATTACAAGTAATTGAACCATATTTCGAACAAATTATTGAAATATTAATAGAAAATGGGGCAAAACCAAAACTTGATACAAAAACAGCAGCAAGATTCTTAACTTACGGTATTGGTAGTTTAACAATTCATGAAACTAATGAATGGGTTGAACAAACCACTAGTGATTTAAATAATATTATTAATGACGTTTTAGGATTTAACCCTAAAGAAAATTAATTATGAATAGGTGTGTTAGTTTTTAATAAATGTAATAAATCGTCAATTTGATTTTCATTAAAAACTATAACACCTATTTTTTTTAATGCTTCAGCGGTCACTCCGCTTTTATTAATTAAAGTATGACTAAAAGTTCCATCATAAATAAAATCATTTCCGCATGATGGACTCTTGCTTTTTAATAAAGCATATTTAATATGATTGTTTTTAGCTATATTTATTGCTATATCTTTACCTAACTCGTAATTTTTAGTGACATCTAAACCAATTTGATTTATTACTTTATCATTTTTTCTTTCACTAGGCACGCGAGGAGTAGGTAATCCGCCCATAACTTCTGGACAAATAGGAATAAACTCAATATATTTAGCAATTTCACTAGTATCAATTTTATTGTTTTTTCCATTATATTTAACATTTTTACCAAGTAAACAAGCACTAATAAGAAGTTTTTCCATAATATCACCACTTAAATATTAACATATTCGCAATAAACATTTAAAAAAATGTTTAAATTTTATATAATCTTAGTTAGGTGAGATTTATGGTTGATTATATATTTGAGTATAAAGAAAAAAAATATCAAGTTAAATTTGTTTTGAATAAAAGGAGTATGCGCCACGTTTCTTTTAAAATTGTTGACCATGATATAATTTGCTATGCTCATCCTTTATCAAGTTATAATTCATTAGTTAAAATAATTGAACAACATAAATTGTCATTAGTGCATATGTATGACCGTAACCAACAAAGTAGTGAAGATTATATTTATATTTTTGGAGAAAAATTACCAATTTTATTTCAAAATAACATTTATTCTATTTCTGGATATGGAAGTTATAAAAACGAAATAGAAAAAGAACATCTTTTAGCAAGATTATTAAATCGTTATATTGATTCAAGATTTTATGCTTTAGAAA
>CAKPJO010000245.1 GCA_934162685.1 uncultured Bacilli bacterium
CCTACAGAAGTTATTGCTAATGATAAATTATCTAGTGTAGATGCTTTCCTCACTAAATTCGGTAATGAAAAAGGTTATATTAACTGGGATTACTCATTCGGAGTCGTTTTAGATAAAGACGGAAATGCAATAGGTGAGGCAGAAGATGAAATCGTTGATAGTGGTTTAACTATAAAACAACTTCATGACTTGTGGGTAAATATGGCTGCGGCTTTTGGAACTACTGAAGATGTAATGCTTAGTTATTTCTTAGATGAAGCTTCCATGTACTATGATTTCCCAAAAATGGATTATGATGGTAATGTAGGATTATTTGTAGGTGATAATAATTTTGAATTAGTATTGATTCTTGATAATCCACTTCAATTATTAGAAGAAGATGGTTCATTAAGTTATAAAGCTGCTTATAATATGTCAAGCTTACCATTAGTTCAAAAATCAAAATATGAAGCTAATAAACAAGCACCACAACTTGGTTCAACACTATGGACTTCAACTTATAATAGCGATGTTTCCTCTACTGCATCTTGGGGACCTTATAAATTAACTTCTTTCCAAACTGGTAAACAATACATCCTTGAAAAGAATGAAAACTGGTATGGATATAATACCGATTTATATAAAGGTCAATATATGACAACTAGAATTGTATGCGAAACAATTCCAGAATGGAAAACAGCATGGCAAGATTTCCAAAAAGGTAATTTAACTTCAATTGGCATTGATCCTTCTGTAGCCGCAGACTATAAAAATAGTTCACAAGCGGTATTTACTCCTAGCGACTTTGTTCAATCTTTACAACTTCAATCAAGTGAAAAAGCGTTAAGAGCTAATTCAAAAGATGGCGTTAACAAAACTATTTTATTACAAAGTGATTTTAGAAAAGCAATTTCCTTAGCTATTGATAGAAGTGAATATGCGGCTAAATGTACAACAAGTTCTAAAGCTGGATTTGGTATATTTACACCAGTTCATTACTATGATGTAGCCCATGGTAAAGCATATCGAGATGCTGATGCTGCTAAAGAAACATTATGTGAAGTGTATGGCATTGATCCTTCTAAATATAATAGTTTAGATGCAGCACAAGCCGCAATTACTGGTTATGACTTAAAACAAGCACGTGTTTTAGTTGATAGTGCTTATGATAAGGCACTAGCAGCAGGAGATATTAAAGATACGGATAAAGTTGTATTAGTAGTAGGAACTGCGGATGATACATCTTCTTCGTTCCTTAGAACATTTGATTTTCTTGAGACTGCTTTGAAAAACATGGTTAAAGATACAAAACTTGAAGGAAAATTAGAATTACAACACAAAGGTTACCAAAGTCAATGGGCAAATGACTTTAGATCAGGCGCTTACGAAATTTGTATTGGTGGATGGACTGGCGGAGCTTGGGATCCAGGTTATTTCTTATTAGCTTACTTATCACCAAACTATATGTATTCTGCAGCTTGGAATACATCAAGCCAAAAAATGACTTACACAATGTGTGGAAAAGAATACACAATGTCATTAATGGATTGGTATTATTGTCTTAACGGACAAGGCGATGAAGACTGGTCAGAAGGCGCAGTAGCAGCAGAAGATAGAATTGGATTAATTGCCGCTCTTGAAGCACAAATCTTAGGCGCTTACTACACAGTACCAATTGTTTACTCATACAGTGCAACTTTGATTTCATATCAAGTTGAATACGCTAGCCGTACTTATAATACATTTATGGCTTATGGTGGAATTAGATATATGACTTATAATTACGATGATGCTGAATGGAAGTCATACACATCTAAAAACACATTAGATTACAAACTCTAATTATAATTAGAAAGAAACATAAAATAAATGTGGGATAGATTAATAATTTATCCCACATTTATTGCACATTATAAAGAAAGGAGATTTTCATTATGTCAATGTTTAAATACATATTAAAAAGATTAGGTCTTATGATATTAACCTTCTTTATTATTATAATTATTTGCTTTGTACTAATTAAATTATTGCCTATTAATATTGATGTATCACTAGGAGATAGTAAAAATATTATTGAGGCACAATTAAAAGCGCGTGGATATTATGATCCAATCCCAACTCAATTTGTTAATTATATTAAAAGAATAATTTTAAAAGGTGACTTTGGAATCGGTGTTAATATTCCAG
>CAKPJO010000246.1 GCA_934162685.1 uncultured Bacilli bacterium
CGCGCTTCTGAGTTGTAAGCAAGCGCAAAGTCTAACGCACAATCGCAGTTACACCACCGTCATTGTTATATTCACTATTTTCATTGTTTCTCAAGCGTCTGTTAGCAATAGTAAATGCTATTAAGCCTAAGTATGCCTCCGTTTTACCACCACCAGTCGGGAAATAAAGCAAATCGACTATCTCCCTGTCATCATGCAATGGATCAACTATGCCATTTAAATTCATCAGAACAAACGCAATCTGGAACGGACGCCAACAGAACATATTTTCTTTTCTCTTCGGATCTACAAACTCGCCAAAATTACATTCTATTCCTTTACCATGCTTTTTAGAAAATGAGCTAATGCTCCTTTGCAAAGACATTACACTATTCATGAAGCAAAATGCCTCAAATGCAGTATCATTGCTCGCTATGAGATCTATGCCTTGTTCAATTCTTCTTAAAGCAACTCTACATTTTTCAATAACATCGTTTCCGACTTTTTGTTTGAACGAAGGGTCCGCCATTCGCGCATCATTAACTAATGTCGAGACGATCCACTTAGAGTACGCATTGCTTAATGCGCGTAACCGAGCAATTGTTTCTTCTTTGTTCTTTGGCCGAGCCATAAAACTCATTGAAAAATGATCATCGGCGAAACCATCGATAGTAGCTCTTACCCCTGGAAATTCATATTCAGGAATAAAAGAGGTGTACACCTTAGATGCATACCTTTCATCTACGCTATCCCACATAATTGCACAACCACGTCCACGTCCAAAAATCGGACGTTGAGCATAGTAAAATTCGTCCGGAGCTAAAATATCGCGACAAATATTTTCTGCCACAAAACAATTCTCACTCTCCTCGCTATATGCCTCAGTTTTAGCTTGAAAAATAATAGATTCTAATGTGGAATTCCCCTTTGGCCTTTTATTGGTTAAATGCAGTGTAACCAACATATAGTCATTATTTAAGCCTATTCTTGTAACATACAGATGCAAATTTGAATCGACAGGCAACGGGTAATCTTGATGTTTTTCAAATGACTCAAAATCTACATCTACCGTTTCATTCATCGGTTGACGAGTGTACAATGAACGAGTCTTTTCTTCACCTTTTTCATTCGTATATTTTTCGGAAGATTTTATATAATCGCCCCAAGAAATATCTGCCCTTATGTGTTTGGTATCTTTCTTTAGATAAAAGCTCATGCCAATAGTTGACTGCTGACTAAATTTTGTTGCAGTCATTGGTTCATTATCGTCTTCATCCGGTTGTGGAGTATAGTTTGAATCTTGTTCAGTTCTATCTACATCTGCATCGAGTTCTTGCTCCATTTCCATGCAATCCACGAGAACTTGCGGATATAACATACCCGTCAAATATTCAAACATCGGGCTTTCATCCAACACTTCGTCCTCTTTTAACGGTCCAACCAAGTCTCTTCTTAAAGCCTCTATTATTTTCTGTCTTACCTCAGATTCCAAAAAGCTTTTATCTTCTGCCATCTCATTCCTCCGTATCTATCACTTCGCTGAGTCCTAAAATATACTTCAGTGTGTTCCCCACCGAAATAACTTCGTCGGTTATAAGTTTGTACTCCCACGGTTTTTTATCAAAGTCGACTATCGATGCATACTTACACCACTTAATACCTTCTTTTGCCTTGCCTACGACGTCGGGATTATTGACTTCATTTTTGGCTTTTACTTCGATCATATATTTTGTGGTTGGAGTTTCCACCAAAAAATCGGGATTATATTGTTGTCCGGCCTGCCAAAACAACCCAAGTTGATTAAGCGGTGGCTTTATCCAACGAATAACGTCTTTATCGTCTTCTAAAATAACAGAGAAAAGCCTTTCCGTATCGCTATCAAAAGCGTTTAAGTTATAGTAGGATTTTTTATATCCCGTAAAAACATATTTCTTGATTTCGCTCTTGTTTGCAATAGTTTTACGGAAATTGACTTCGCCCCCATCCGCCCTCACATTTCTAACTGCCTTTCTAAACACAATCAAGTCTTTCTGAACAACGTGCGTGTAGTAAGTTTGCCTATCCATATTCTCGTGGATCTGCTTAACTATATCATCAATAATTAGTTTCGCATAGCGACGCACGATTTTGTTTTTATCAGTCTCACTTCCGTCAATCAAGGCAAGATACTGCTGAACAATATTTAA
>CAKPJO010000247.1 GCA_934162685.1 uncultured Bacilli bacterium
GTGCAAGTAAAGCTGCGATGGATATGCTATTTAATTCATTGCGCCCAGAAGTATTACCATACAATATCCAAATTTGTTCTATTAAACCCGGTGATGCAAAGACTAGTTTTACTAAAAATAGAGAACAATATCGCTTAAGTGAAAATAGTCCATATAAAGATGCTTTTGATCATTGCTTAGCAAGTGTGGCGAAAGATGAACAAGGCGGCATTGCACCAATTAAAATTGCAAAAGTAGCTTTCAATATTTCTAAAAGAAAACGTCTTCCTTATTCTAGAAGTATTGGCGCTAAAGACAAGGCGTTAGCGTTTCTTTATCATATTCTTCCAAAAAGAATTAGAAACTATTTGCTTTATAAAATTTATGCTTCTTAATTTATAAACTTATTTAATACACAAGCGACAAATTAGTATTAAAATAAATACTTAATTGTCGTTTTTTTTGGATGATGTCTATATTTTCTACTTGATTTTTTATTTAATTTTGATATATTTACATTAGGTATGGAAAGACATACGACCCCGGCATGTAGTATTGTCGTTTTTTTTATTTTCTCTTGTACCATTTTTTGACAATATTCTTAACTCATTTGCTTATAAAATAACTTTTTCTAGAATAGTTATTATTCATTTTTTTAAAGGTTTTCAATCTAAAATTCACAAATCTTTTACAAAAATAGTTTGCTGATTTTCTCCACAAAGTATCATATAATAGTACTAGGTGGAGAAAATATGATAAAAACATACAAAATATTAAAAGAAGAGTTAAAGAATTATAAAAATCCAAAAACAAAAATTCAAAGAATGGTTAAAAACAAAGAAATATTTCCTATTACTAAAGGACTATATGAAACAAATGAACATGTTGATCCATTTTATCTAGCTAACCCTATATATGCACCATCATATATATCGTTTGAAACTGCATTATCATATTATGATTTAATTCCAGAGAGAGTTTATATGATAAAAAACGCCACATTTAAAAAAAGAAAGAAAAAAAGATTTGAAACTATTTTTGGAATTTACACTTATCAAGATGTTCCTCCAGAAGCATTTCCATATGGAAAACATATGATTGAAGTTGATGGCTATATGTATTTAATAGCTAAAAAGGAAAAAGCATTATTAGATTTATTATATGAAGCAGATCCAATAAAAAATATGAAAGAAATGCGTGAATATTTGTTTGAAAATATGCGCATTAATGAATTAGTATTAGATACTTTTGATAAACAATTGTGTAGTGATTTAAAAGAATTATATCACTCTAGGAATGTTGATTTATTTGTAAATATGCTTTTAAGAGGGAAGTTGTATGATTAATGAAGCTTTTTGCTTAATTGAATAATCTAATTGAAATTATCGACAATTTATACAATGCATTGTTGTTTTTGCCGAAATAATGAACCGATATTATTTTGTAAAAATATAATACGTTTTCAACATTATCAATTATTTGCTTTGATTTTTTATAAAATTATTAATTTCAATTTCTAATTGCTTAAATACATTAGCAATTAAATATCCATCCGCAATAGCGTGATTTAAACGTACACTAATAGGCATTAGTAATTTTCCATTTTTTTCACGAAATCTCCCCCAATTTACAATTGGATTAAAAAATAAATATCCGTCGGGTAATTCAATATTAAAAGAATCATAGCTTAACCAAGACAAATAAGAAGCATCAAACCAGTTTGGATGATTTTCCATATCTAAGCCATAATCTCTAGTTTTCTTAGCATTTTCAATATCTCTTTTAGCATTGTCATAGAAAGTATGATAATTTTCATCATAATTAGTATAAACAGGAGTGCATGTCTCTGTATCTTCATGAAAAATATATTGTGTTGGATTAATAACATCATAGCATCTTAATTCATCGCTTTTCCAATCATAAACCATTTTGTAATCATCACGCGAATTAAGTGCTTTAGATAAAATATAAAGAAAATTAATATAGAATTTTGTATTTGTGTTTTTAGAAAAATCAAAAAGACTAGTGACATCAATTCTTGCTGTCATTGACATTGAACATTTTGCGCCTTTAGTAAAATGCTCATAAACGCCTTTTCGATAATAATTCTCTTTATTTATTACTTTATAACTCATAATTTTCACCTACTTTTAAAATAATTGTCCAG
>CAKPJO010000248.1 GCA_934162685.1 uncultured Bacilli bacterium
ACCATAAACGCCTGTAATTAAACTACCGCCTGCTAAATAGTTAGCGTGAGCTTCTTCACCAAAGGCATCACCAATTTCTTTTGCTAAATCAACATTGAATGTAGCAGCAACCATTGGACCACCACAATACCATTTATTAATATCTTTAATTGATAAAGCGTGTGCATAATATCCATATGGAGAGTCAGCATCATATGATTCTGGAACACCATTTTCATTATCAGCTTTTTCATTCCAGCCACCATTACCAAACATTTCAATAAGTTTTTCTTTGGTAAATTGATTCATATAATGATCCCATTTTTCATCATTGAAGTCAATGCCTCTCATTTCTGAAAGTGTATAACTTGTTTCATCAGTATTAACTGTAGGCATTTCAGTAATTTCGTTATTTTCTTCATCCCATACATCATAAACCGCTACTTGTTTTTTAGCTCTTTCATCAGATAAAATGAAATCATCTTCTTTTGGTGCTTCTGGGAAAGATTCTTTAAAATTCGCTCTTGTAAAGTTAATAGCGTATCCTTCACCTTGATCAACTTCAGTATATTCTTTAAATTTGTAATTTAATTCGTCATCTTCTTTATTGACTGCTTCTACTAAATCAGTTGATCTTTTACCATCTTTTCCTTCTTTAAATACATATTTTCTACTAATATGATCTGTCCATAAGTATTTATCTTTTCCCGAAGTTAATTCATCAATTTCCTTCCAAGAATGAGAATTATCAGAAAGATAGAAATTATAATCACCTTCGTCTAAGATATAACATTTTTCGTTTTTATAATCATAATTAGAGAAATAATCACGGTTGACCTTAATTGTAACAATTTGGTTTTCATTAGCATCAAGAACCCTAGATTTAGCAAAGCCAACTAAAGCAACATGAGCTTTTTCCACTCCGCCACTTATATAAGGAACATTCACATAGATTTGTGCTACACCTTTACCAGCAACAGAACCAGTATTAGTGATTTTCACTTTAAATGTATATTCATTAGTACTTGAATCAAATGTTGGTGTTGACTCATATTCGGTAGCAAAAGTTGTATAAGATAAGCCATATCCAAATGGATAGACAACTTGATTATCATAGTCAAATCCAGCATAATTGCCATTCATTGCTTCTTTACAAGCTGTTTCATAATAGCGATATCCGACATAAATTCCCTCTTCATAATCAACAAAGAATGTTTCTTCTTGATAACTACCAAGTTCATCAGAGTTTTCATATAAGAATGAGCCAAAGTTTGGATATGTCGGATCTTTTCTTAAATCACGAACATATGTATCAACCAAGTGACCAGATGGATTAACTGTTCCATCCAATACATTAGCAATAGCTTTACCACCTTGTGATCCACAACATCCAGCCCAAATAGCCGCTTTTACTTTACTAAAGTCATATGTTTTTTGAGAATATGGGTCGGTATAAATGCCATTATGCATATTTGGATCTTCTTCTTGCAACCATCCAAGTTCCATTGCATTAGCGGAGTTAATGACTACGATAACTTTTTCAAAATGCTTGGAAGCATAATCAATTAGTTTTAATTCGGCTGTAGTAATAACTAAACCACTTCTATTTTGCTCTTTAGCGCCAATATTTAATGATTGATCGTTACCTTCACCTGAGTTTCTTTTTAAAGTAATAATTGCTGTAGAATATTCACTAAATGTACTTTCTGCTTCAGCTAAACCAGTAGTTGGATCATCAAAGTCACCATTCGCACGATTATAAATTTCTTCAGTTTTTGCATTATAACGTTCGCCATATTTATTTTTTAAGCCAGTAGCTAAAGACACAGCACCATTTGTTGTCGCTGGATCTTCGCCACCTGACATATTATTATGCCAAGAATAATATCCTAAAACGGTTACTTTTTCACTATTTGCTAAAGGAAGAGCATTATCTTCATTTTTCAATAAAGTCATACCTTCTTCAGCTGTTTTTTGAGTAACATCTTGAGCATTTTTTAATGCATCAGATTGATTATCATAATCATAATCAATATAATTCGCATCAAATCCTGTTGATTTAATAACGTGTTGTTTACCTCGCCCTAATAATAAATCGAGGTTATTAGATTGCATATTTGCAGCAACGGTAATTGCGGTCATTAATGCTAAGCTTAATGC
>CAKPJO010000249.1 GCA_934162685.1 uncultured Bacilli bacterium
GTCCTATTGCTGTTAACACTCTGCTTTCTAATTGTTTTGTATTCTTTCTTAATTGTACACATTAATTATTACTATAACTTTTCCACATTTATTTTAGTTTTCTATTCATTTTATATGATTTTTTATGTTTATAATTTAATAGTATCAAATAAGAAAGAGAGGGCAAAAGTATGTTATCATCAAGCGAACTCGGAAGATCTTTAGAAAAAATTCGTAATTCTAAGAATTTATCACAAGTAGAAGTAGGAGATAAAATTCACGTTTCTCCTAAAACTTTATCAAAATGGGAACACGGAGATTGTTATCCTGATATTCAATCCATTGAAAGTCTTGCAGAACTTTATGGTGTATCTTTAAACGACTTATTAAATAAAAATCCAGATGATTATTTAAAGAAATTTAATCCTAATGCTTTAGTAATTAGTTTAATTATAAGCGGATTAATTGTTTCAATAATCATGATTTTAAAATATACAGTTTTTATTAATGTGACTTTTGAGTCAGTTTATATGGAAGATTTAGCTTTTTCTATATTTGTATTCATGTTTATAATGTTTACTGATATCAATTTCGGCATATTTAAAAAGAAGTCAATAAAAATAGCATTAAAAATTTTATTAATAATTCTCGACATTTTCTATTTGTTTTTCTAATCGGTAATTTTATAGATATAGGTAGAGTTGACTTTCCGTATAGTATAAAGGCGGAAAGGAGGGGCTCTGTTAATGAAAAGTTTATTGATCGTTGCAACTATAGCGATTGGTGGATTCTCGGGTAATAATTATAAAAATGAAATGGGTGTGGCTACGGAGGTTATTACAGATAAGAATCTACCAGTTACGACTTATGTACTTAATAATATGAGCACATATAATCAGGCTCGTATCAGTGAGGGCTATTCTGCAACTTCTCTGTCATTCGTGAAATCTTGTCCAATTAAAACAGTTGAGGGCGAATTTATTCGAGGCGAGCTGGTCAAATTTGAAGATGGTTATATCGTAGCAGGTGAAGATGATGAAATCCATGCATTATCTTTTATAAACGATGTCGAGATTAATACAAATAATGAGGGCGTTAACCGACAATCCATTGCATATTTTGACATTGGTGGATTTCGTGAATATGATACTGGATCAAAAACTTGGCAACACTTAGAAATTGTTGAAGCTGAAACAGCAGGAACGTTGCTCTATGATGGACAGTTTTATGATGGATGCGGATGGATTTATGATGTAGATGCATTCGTTGATGACAAGTATGGTACAAGCGCAGATTTTATAACCCAAAAAACAATAACAGCACCATTAGGTAATCTTAATCCATTGTATAAATATCATAGAGACTTATCGTTATACACAAAACTGAAGAGTGATGGTACGTATTATTATGAAGCGTTACCGCCATTTGATGTTGCGTTTATGATTTGTGACTATCTTGATAAATGTTTTTCAACAAGCTATTATCCGCGGGATGCATTAATTGATTACGATGTTAGTACCCAAGACTTAGAATCATATTATCAAGATAAGATAGAAACTGGATTTCTTCCAACTAATAGACAAGTTTCAACATTAGAAGCAGCATTGAGGGCAAAGGCGTTTACTATGTTTGGAACTGTTGAACTGTCTGGAGCTAGCCAAGCACTAGAATTGGTTGCTGGATTTGATACTATTGGACATTATCCTTATACGCCATGTGTGTATGATGAGGCAAATTTATTCAGCTATATATCAGAAATCAAAGAAGAATTAGATGGGAATAATATTGGGCTAATTTCTTTTACAGACACTGATTCATATGGTCGTGATTTTGCAGCTGCAGCTACAGGTTATAAGTATTATAAGAAAGTTTCATCTTTCATAGGAATTAAAGTGACAACACATATTTGGATTATTGAAATAAGAGATGGTATATGTAATGTACCAACATATTTTGATATATCAGCAGGTACAAATATGGCTAAAATGTGTTTTTATGAAATTTAGATTTAATTATTAGTGTTGCTATTTTATGCGTTACAAGCGAGCGGCTAGTGGCTTAGGTTACTAGCCGCATCCTTTCTCCTTTCTAAGGTTTTACTTGTAAT
>CAKPJO010000250.1 GCA_934162685.1 uncultured Bacilli bacterium
ACAGGCTCTAAAGCTTGCCAATATAACGCTATTCAAAATTTCTTAAGACCATGTGTTCAAGCTTGTAAAGTAAAAGCGATATCCACTGATGAAGATTTTGCAGCTAAGATAGATGATAATAAATGTGTTCAATGTGGAGCATGTGTATATCAATGCCCATTTGGCGCAATTATGGATAAATCAAGCATTGTCGATGTCATCAAAATGATTAAAGATAGCGATTTTTCAAAAAAATATCCAATCTACGCTATTGTGGCCCCTTCAATTTCTTCACAGTTTAAATACGCAACATTAGGACAAGTTGTAACATCTATTAAATTATTAGGCTTCCATAGTGTTGTTGAAGCAGCTCTTGGCGCGGATATGGTAAGCTATGAAGAAGCAAAAGAATTAAGTGAAAAAGGATTCTTAACTTCCTCATGTTGTCCAACGTTTGTTTCTTTTATTAAAAAGAACTATCCAAAATTAGTAGAAAATATTTCTTCTAATTTGTCACCAATGGCGACATTAGGGAAATACATTAAAGAAATTACCCCCAATGCTAAAGTAGTGTTTATTGGACCATGTGTTTCCAAAAAACAAGAAATCAAAGATGAACGTGTTAAAGATTATGTAGATTATGTTTTAACTTTTGAAGAGTTACAAGCATTAATTGATAGCCGTGATATTGATGCTTCTAAGTTAGAAGAAAGTGTTTTAGATAACGCCTCATATTTTGGAAGAATATTTGCAAGAACGGGTGGCTTATCTGATGCAGTTAAGCAATCACTCAAAGAACAAAATATTGATTTTGAAGTTAAACCTTTAGTTTGTGATGGCTTGGATAATTGTAAAATGGGATTAATCAAAGCTCAATCACCGGCTCGTGATTTTAATTTTATTGAAGGCATGGGTTGTATAAATGGTTGTATTGGTGGACCATGTTGCTTAACGCATGAATTACGTGACAAAACCGAAGTTGATAAATATGGTAATTTAGCTAAAGAAAAAACCATTAGTGATGCCATAGGGGTTTTAAAAGATATAAAATAAGTATATAATTCCTAGGTGGATAACTTAGGAATTTTTTGTTTAAGAGGTGAGGTGTTTATGTGGATTGTTATGGCTTTAATTGGTGCGCTTTTTACATCCCTTACCACAATATTTGCTAAAGTTGGTATAAAAAATGTTAATTCAAATTTTGCTACATTCTTTCGCACCGGAGTAGTTATTATTTTTGCCGTTATAATGTGTTTTATAACTAATAGTTTTGCTTCCTTTAGCGCATTAACTACTTTAAATTGGTTATTTTTAATTTTGTCTGGTATTGCTACCGGATTATCTTGGTTATGTTATTACCGAGCTATTAAATTAGGTGATGTATCTAAAGTAGCGCCAATTGATAAATCCAGTTTTATTTTAACAAGTATTTTATTCTTAATCTTTTTCTTTAATGATACAACAAATAATGGTAACCCATTAACAATAGTGATGTTATTCCTTTCTATGACTCTTATGCTTGCCGGGACTCTTTTAATGATTGGAAAAGTCGAAAGTAAAAACGAAAAAGTTGATAAAAAATGGTTGATTTATGCAATTTTAAGTGCAGTATTTGCTTCTTTAGTTTCATTATTTGTAAAGATTGGTTTAAAAAATATTCCTAGTTCATTAGGAACTTGTATTCGCACCATTGTTGTATTTATTTTTGCGGCGATTATTGTATTAGCAAGAAAAGATTATAAAGGTGTTAAAGAGATTACTGGTAAATCTTGGATATTTCTTACTTTATCAGGAATTGCTACTGGTGTAGCATGGATTAGTGAATATGAAGCACTTAATTATGTAGGCGCCAATCCAGTTGCGGTTACATCGATATCTAAGTTAGCAATATTGTTAACAATGATGATTTCAATTTTATTCTTACATGAAAAGTTTACTTTAAAATCATTTGTAGGATTAGCATTGATGACTTTAGGTATTGTCTTAATTATAATTTTTAGTTTATAGGAGTTGATATTTGTGAAATATAAATTAGTAATGTTTGATTTAGATGGGACAGTATTAAATACTCTTGAAGATTTATATACATCTT
>CAKPJO010000251.1 GCA_934162685.1 uncultured Bacilli bacterium
GCAAATGTGGCGACATTAGGTGAAGTCAAATTTGGTTGTGGTAAAGGATATAAAGATGTTATCATGATTACTCTTGGTACTGGTGTTGGTGGCGGAATCATCATTAACGGAAAATTATATGAAGGTAATGAAGGTAAAGGCGCAGAAATCGGACATAGTGTTATTCATATGAACGGTAGAAAATGCACTTGTGGCCGTAAAGGTTGCTTAGAAGCTTATACTAGTGCTTCAGCATTAGTAAATGATGCTAAAAAAGTAATGCGCAAATATAAAGATTCTATTATGTGGAAGAAATGCCAAGATAATATTGATAACTTAAATGGTAAGATTATTTTCGATAGCGCTAAAGAAGGGGACGCTGCCGCAAACAAAGTGCTAGATCAATATTTTGTATATTTAAAAGAAGTAGTATTAAACTTCTGTAATATCTTTAGACCAGAATTAATTATTATTGGCGGTGGATTAAGTGGACAAAAAGATTATTTATTAAATCGTTTAGTACCATTATTAGAAGAAGAAAATTATGGCTTCTTTAATACACCAAAAGTTGAAATTAAATGTGCAGAACTTGGTAATGATGCCGGTATTATTGGGGCAGCATCATTAATTGATTAATAATTATTAATTATATAATATTTTTAAAAGTCGGAACTCTGTTGATGTTTTTCGACTTTTTTTTATTAAAGAGAAAATTATACTAAATTAATAAAACTACTTATAAATAGACATATTGAATAAAAAAAATATATGTGATAAAATTAGTTCAGATTGATTTGAATAAAATCGATTTGAATAAAAAAGCAAGGAGACAAAATTATGTTTATTGGTAGAGAAAAAGAGTTAAAAACATTAGAAAACTTGTATAGTAAAGATGGAATAGGTATGACTATTATCTATGGCCGTAGACGTATTGGAAAATCAACTTTAATAGCGGAGTTTATAAAAAATAAAAAAGCAATATTTTATACTGCGACAAAAGTTGGTAAAGAAAGAAATATAGAATTATTTGCTCGACAAGTAGTTGCGACTTTATTACCTGCGCTTGATAAAATAAAATTTGAATCATTAGAATCAATATTTGATTTTATCAATAAAACTATTGGTAATGAAAAACTTATTCTTGTTATAGATGAATTGCCGTATTGGGCAGAAAAAGACGATGCTTTATTATCGATTTTACAAAAATATGTTGATTCAATTTGGAATGATAAAAATTTAAAAATAATATTATGTGGCTCATCTTTAAGCTTTATGGAAAATAAAGTTCTAAGTGAAAAAAGTCCGATATTTGGAAGAAGAGAATCACAAATAAAATTAGAGGCTTTTGATTATTTAGAATCGGCTAAATTCGTGCCAAATTATTCTTATGAAGATAAAGCGATATGTTATGGAATAACAGGTGGTGTTGCTAAATATCTTTCTTTAATTAATCAAAATAAAAGTATTGATGAAAATATAATTGATTTGTTTTTTAAAACTAATGGTTATTTATATGATGAAACTAGAAACTTATTAACTCAAGAATTTTCTGATATTTCTTTGGTAAATAACATAATTGAAAAAATTGCATCTGGTGAAAATACTGTTAACTTGATTGCTAATAAAGTTGGTGAAAAGGAATCAACTATTTTGTATTCTTTAGACAAGTTAATTAGTGTAGGCTTAATCGAAAAGAAAAAATGTATAACAGAAGAGAATAATAAGAAAAAAACTCAATATGTCTTAAGAGATAATATGTTTAAGTTTTGGTACGAATTTATACCAAAAGCAACTAGCGTAATTGAAATTAATAAAGGTGACTTGTATTTTAATAAAGTTGTTAAGCCAAAACTTCACGAATATATGGGCAGTATATTCGAAAATATGTGTCGTTATTATACATTGGTTCATGGAATACAAGGCGATTTTGATTGCTTTATTACTAATGTTGGATCTTGGTGGGGAAATGAAATTACTATAAATAGTAATGGCGAAAAGAAAAATCAACCAACTGATATTGATGTAGTGGGAATATCCACTATTGATAAAAAATATGTTGTTGGTGAATGTAAATTTAAAAATGAAG
>CAKPJO010000252.1 GCA_934162685.1 uncultured Bacilli bacterium
TTATGAACTCTTACTTTAACATTAGCAAATTTAAAATTGGCATTGCTTGCATCTTTATAAGCATCTTCAAGCATAAATGCATAGTTAGTTTCAAATTGTTCTTTGTTTGAAGTATCAGTTCCAAAGTATAAATTAAGCACAACTGGATTATGAACAACGCCACAAATTCCAGGCTTACTTACCATTAATGAATTGTAAATAGCTTTTTCATAAACTGCTAAACAAACTTGTGATTGATTATCGCCATCATGCATTTTATCAAACATATTGTCAATTGATGTAAGCATACCACGATTTAATGTAGATGAGTGAGTTGTAGTATCAAATGTAATCCCATCAATCATATTAATACATTCGATAACTGCTCCGATAGCGCTAGATTCTAAGTCATTAAATAATGGATATTGATAATCTTCATTATTATCATAATACCACATATTAAACCATTCATCTTTAACTACGCCTTCGTTAATAAAGTCATCATCTAAATAAGCTGAATCCGCAATAGCGTTAGATAAGAATCCAGAAACAATTTCGCAAGATAGCCATGCTTTTCCGGTTGTAGAATAGCAAGATTTTAATACTAGTTCAATTGTACTAGAATCAATAGATTTCAATGAATCACTACCATCTTTAGAATCATTAATTACTTTTTCTAAGTTAATAGCGATAGAATCTAGGCATTCTCCTTCACGAGTTACTTGATTTTCCCCATTTTGTTCAATAAGATCAAATATTTCATTAAAAGTTTTATTTTTATCCGAATCTTTAATTCTTATATTTTCACTAAATCCTGCTGAATCAATTGCGTTATAGAACAATTCTCCACGACATCCTTTAAACACTTTGGAATTAGTTAAGAATTCAATAATGGTTTTTAATGATTTTCCTTTTCCGCCTTCACTAACTGGTTTTACATAATCAGTAATTTTAAATTTATCGTCAAATTGAATATAGCCGGAATTGTTATCATAAACTCCATGCAACATATTTTTTAAGACATCTAATTCATCGATAGTATTTTCATCGTCATCACTATATAAGTCACGATAATTACTTCCACTAGATTTCATTAAATAATCTTCATGGTTATTAGAGAATTGCCCAATATTAATTGCCCCAAATGCTTCTTTTACATATTTAGGAACAGCATCATAACATAAATCACTCTTATTAATACTTTTTAAAATATCAATTACGTTATCAGGATTCATAGTAGTAACATCAACGCTATCCATATTAATTACGGTCTCATCAAATTCATCAATAACATTTAGAATACTATCTATTTCATTACTCCAATTTTTACTAGATGAAGAAACTTTTGTTAGACTATCAAATGTTTTGATTTTTTCTTGAGCATTTTCTTTTATGCTCTTACCATTATAATCAAATATAGTAGCATCATAGATAGCTTCATCAAGTTTAGATTGCGTAAACATTTCTTCAATTACTTGAATGAATACAGTATCTTTTCCTTCAATAGATGATTCCGAGTTAAATACTGATGAGTTTGCTAAAGCATTTAACAAGTCTTTAATGTCATTAGTGTTTTTTCTAATTAAGTTAAGATCAAGAGTTGTACCAATAACATCAACCATCAATGAGTATTTTTCAATAATTGTAGCTAAGCTATTTATCTCTTCTTCTTCATATTTAATATAATCGCCATTAATAAAATTATAATCAGGCTTTACAGCTTTTAAATCAAACGAAGAAGAGAAGCCTGTCGTATCAGCGTTATTAGCAAATTGATTGATAAAGTATGGAACACTACGATATAAAAGTTTAGAATTATTCAAATCGTTTAATAAAGCATTTGCCTCTCCATCATTCCAATCACTTTTTGAAGCAATGTTACTTAAATCCACATTACTTACATCTTGGATAATTTGAATAATATTGGTAATTTCACCATTTAAACCAACCCATTCATCTTCTTTTGAGTCATCTGTGTGATTATTTTTAATGTCTTTTATTACATCTAATTCTGTATCATATTTT
>CAKPJO010000253.1 GCA_934162685.1 uncultured Bacilli bacterium
ACAGTTAGCGAAGTTGAACACGTATACACAATTGATAAAGATGCTAAAACATTCGCTGATTTCGTTGAAGAAGTAATATCACTTTAGTGTTCATTCAAGAGTACTACTAATAATAATACTTTAACACTAAATAGTGATGGTACTGGTGTTTATAATGGAACTTCTATGACATTCACATTTGTTGAATCAACAAATAAAGTTACTTTCACTGTTAATGGTTTAACTTTCGATTTAACTTGGGATGCAACTGCAGGTACATTAATTGGTACATTTGATGATGGAGATTACGGCCCAACTGATATTACATTCAATATCGTTGCTGAAGAAGTTCCTTTCTATGTTGGAACTTTTACAGGTAAAGTATTCCATGACACAGAATCTCTTAATTCTCAATGTACATTAGTAGTTAATCCAGATAAAAAGACTGGTACTTATGTTCATAATGGCGATACAAGAACATTTACAATTGATACTATTGGTGTAGACTCTGCTGGAAACACTAAAATTATGGCTACTGATGCGAGTGGTCGTGAATTAACAATCACCTGTAAAGAATCAAAAAATCAAGTTGACTTTGATTACACAACTTCTGCTGGTGCTTACCACTACTACACTGGTACATTAACAAAACAAGCTTAATTGTTTAATTAAATAAATTACACCTTCCAATTTTGGAGGGTGTTTTTTTATTGCCCACACACTTATTAATAATATTAATACATTATAATAGGTGATTTTTGTGAATAATAAAATTATTAACTTAATGAATAAATTAAAAGAATACTTCTTTTTTAACACTAATAAAAGATTATTAAAACAAATAAAAAAAGATTTAAATAAAATATTTAAACAACTAAATATTAATCAATCTTTTGATATAAATAATATTCTTAGTTTAAAAGATATTTTGAGTAGTGATTTAGAGGCTGTTTACTTAGGAGATCCAGCATATAAAAGTAAGCGTGAAGTAATACTTTGTTATCCAGGATTTAATGTCATTTTATATTACCGTTTTGCGCATTTATTAATAGAAAAAAACATTCCACTTCTTCCTCGATTAATTAGTGAAACCGCCCATTCTATAACAGGTATTGATATAAATCCTTATGCGCGTATTGGAAAAGGTTTTTTTATTGATCATGGTACTGGTGTTGTAATCGGAGAAACATCTTTAATTGGAGAAAATGTGCGTATTTATCAAGGTGTTACATTAGGTGCTTATGCCCTAGATAAGCCTCTTAATTTAGTCAATAAAAAAAGACATCCTACCATAAAAGATAATGTCATAATATATGCAAATGCAACGATATTAGGAGGAAATACAGTTATAGGCAATAATGTCGTTATCGGGGCTAATACTTTAATTACTCATTCAATAGATGATAATAAAGTAGTTTATTTAAATAATCAAAAATATAAAATCAAAGATAATTATTAATTATTTAAGTTCGACATATTCAACATCTTTATCAACAGCCAAATTAATTAAAACTTCTTTAACTTCTTTTGGTGCGCTTTCTTTTACGAATATTTTTCTTATAATCGGAGCAAAGAAAGCATCATTAATTAAAGCATTTTCATCTAAAATAATTACGGATTCATTATTTTCACCAATCATCATAGTTTTAAGAACTTCTTTTGTATCTTTCGAAGAATAATCAATATGAAGTTCTTCTTCATTTAAGCAAGGATAATAATTTGCCACAACCGCGCGATATCCTTTTTCATCAATGCGTGTAAAGTCATATTCAATATAAAACATTGCTTCTTCCTCATTAATAATGCTAGTTAAAAATTTGACGTAACGGAAGTTACTTGCTAATTCATTTTTACTCTTTTTAAAAAGAATAACATTATCAAATAATGATTCTAAAAATTTAAAATGTTTTTTACCTTGTTCATCTATTGTAACATCTAAATTACCTGGTAAATATAATGGACGGCAAATCCAATCTTTCTTTTCTAATATCGCTTGATAGACTATTTGG
>CAKPJO010000254.1 GCA_934162685.1 uncultured Bacilli bacterium
GCGTAAGATTGGAAACTTGTTTCATTATTTAATTCTTCTTTAGCTTCTTCTTTAGTAACATTATTAAAATAAAGCGTAGCGTCTTCTGTTGTTACATGTGTAAATTGACGAGCCGGTATATCAGTAATTGAGTCTTTAATACCAAATCCGCAAAGCATTAAAGCACAACATCCCGCAACACCAAGTGTTGTAACACCAACACGTTTTTTATAACGTGAAATGTTTCTAATGGTGATTTTATTAGAAAATTTAATCTTACGCCATAATTTTTCAAATCTTTCTAAGAATACTTTGCGACCTGCTTTTGGTGATTTTGGACGAAGCAATTCTGCTGGTTTTGCTTTAAGTTCTTTATGTACTGTATAAAGAGTTGATCCGCAAATACAAACAATAGCAATAATAAATCCTATTAAAGAATCTTTAATATTTAATCCGATATAAAACTTAGGTAAATCAAATAACAAATGATAAATACTATTAATTAAACTAGGAATAATAACTACACCTAATCCAACACCAATAATTCCTCCCACTAAAGTGGCAATTGCAGCAAATAACATATATTTAAACAAAATCATATTATTGGAGAATCCTAACGATTTAAATGTTCCTAACATCATTCGATCATCTTCCACCATACGATTCATTGAAACTAATGATACTAAAATTGCTACAGCATAAAATACGATTGGGAAAACATATGCTAAGTTAGTAACTGAATCAGTGTCATCTACATAACTTTTGTATGTTGAATCATTTAAACGATTGTAAACATATAATTTTTTATTTTCCATTGTTTTTCGTAATGTAGTTATATATTTTGATAAGTCCTTTTTTTCAATACCTAATTCACTTAATGCCGCCATACATTGGTCGTAATTATCTTTATTTTCTTCTAATAATAAAATTGTATCATTAATTTTTTTAGCACTTTGATAATTACTATCTGATTCGCTTAATGTTGCAAAATATTGTTTAAATTGTTCGTCATTTTTAAATTCATTTTGTGATAAATAATTATAAACAGTTTCTCTACCCATACTATATTGCCAAATAGCTTGATAAATAATAACCAATTTATCATAATTGTCACGCACTAAGTCGTAACGAGTTTTTAAAATATCTTCTTCTTTATTAGAAATAGCTTCCATAACTTTATCCACTGCTTGATTATATTTAGTGGAATTAGTTTCATATTTCATTGCATCGTCAACAGTTAAATAAATATTTTTATAATATTCATTTTTAAATGATGAAATATTAGTGTAACTATAAAAATTAACAGTGCCATTACCAACATTAGTTTTACCACGATTATTATTTAAATCAGCATTATTGAAATATAAAGGACTATCCACTACTCCTTTAATTATAAATACATTACTATTAAATTCATCGCTTTCTAAAACTATTTCATCACCGATTTGATATTCAGTTTTTTCTAAAAATGGTTCTTCCACTAATAATTCATTGCTGGCTAATGATGTTAAATCATATTCAGTGCTTAAATAATTTAGATTATTAGTAACACTATTAATCGATAAGACATAATCCTTATCATTTTTAGTATGGAATGATACATCTGCATAATTAACGTATTCAATATCTTTAACGCCTTCAATAGTTTTAACAATTTCAATATCATCACTAGCAAATCCTAAATTCGACACAAGTTTGATGTCATATGCATTTCTTTCATCATAATATCGGTCCAAAGAATCCATCATAAAAGGGGCAGTTGCTTTTAATCCAGAAAACACAAACACGCCAAGAAAACTCATAATCATTAAGGACAAGAATCTAGGAAAAGAATTCTTGATTTCGCGAAGAGATGTTGTAACAAGACGGTTTTTCTTTTTTACCATTCTATCTCCTCGACTTTCTTAGGTGTTTTATTAATAATAACATCTTCTACATAACCATTTTTAAATTTAATTACTTTATCTGCCATTGGCGCAATTGCGCTATTATG
>CAKPJO010000255.1 GCA_934162685.1 uncultured Bacilli bacterium
GCTTTAAGTTTATCCATTAGAAACTTATTAACAAAAAAAGCACGTACATTCTTAGTTTCATTTGCGGGATCAATAGGTATTATTGGTATTGCAGCAATATTATCAATGTCTAGTGGATTCCAAGCTTATATTGATCGAGTACAAGAAGAAACATTGTCATCATATCCAATTTCTTTAACATCAGAAACTAATGATATGAGTAGTTTAATTGAAATGTTTACTAAAGTTGATGAAGATCCAGATCATGAATTTGATGCTGTTTATTCTAATAACATTATGTCTAAACTTCGCGCTGCAATGCAAAATTCCATTCGTGTTAATAATTTAAAGGCATTCAAAGAATACTTAGAAACAGATGCCGAAGTAGGAGAAGTAATTAGCAGCACGAATATTAAGTATTACTATGATTTAGATATTCAAATGTATAAAAGTGATGACCACAATCGTTTATTAACAATTGATCCAATGGGATCTTCTAGTAATGTTATGTATTCTTCAATGGAAATATGGTCACAAATGATTGATAATGATGACTTAATTAAAAAACAATATGATATTGTTGAAGGTGCATTGCCTACAAAGTATGACGAAATTGCTGTTGTATTAGATGAAAATAATGAAATTACTGATTTGACTCTTTATACCCTTGGATTAATTACAAGAGAGCAATATCAAGAATTACTTAATAACGAAAACGCTCCAGCGATTAAAATTAGTTATGATACAATTATGAATAGTAGTTATATCATGTTTCCTAATTCAGATTATTATAAAATGAATGGTGATAAAGCTGATAACATGCGTAATGATAGCGAGTATTTAGAAACTGTTTTTAATAATAATGAACGTGTAATTAATCTTAGAGTTAGTGGTATTATTAAGCCGAAAAAAGAATCAGTAGGAAAAGCAATATCAGGAACTGTTGCTTATCGTTCTAGTTTAATTACTAATATGATTGATCGTATTAATGATTCAGAAGTAGTAAAGTATCAAAAGGAACATCCAACCATTAATGTTTTTACTGGTAATGAATTTACTAATAAAGAATATAAAAAAGCTGATGTCATAAATTATTTAGAAAGCATTATTAATGATAGTCAAAATAAATCAACTTACGCTAATTACATTTATGATGGATTAGGTAGAGATTACATAAATTTATTTGAAAATAATAGTGAAGAAAATGTTAAAACAACTTTAACAGTTCTTATTTATAACGCTAAAATACGTGATACTTATGAACTTGCTAGACTATACGCTAATAAATTATATGATATGTATGTTATGGGTAAAACTGATTCTACATACACTGATAATTTAATCAAAATATTAGTTACCTCTGTACTTAAGAGTCAACTTGATGATTATTTTGATAAAGAATCATATGAGAAAAATTTAAAGACTCTAGGAGTGTGTGATACATCATCTCCTTCAAGAATTGATTTATATGCCTATGATTTTGCTAATAAAGAAGCAATTGTTGATATGATTGATAAATATAATGACACTTCTAAAGCAACTCTAGGAAATGATGATAACGTTATTAATTATACTGATTATGTAGGATTAATTATGTCTAGTGTATCAATGATTATTGATATTATATCAATTGTCTTAATTGTATTTGTATCTATTTCCCTTGTTGTATCATCAATTATGATTGGTGTCATAACTTATATATCAGTATTAGAAAGAATAAAAGAAATTGGTATATTGCGTGCGATTGGAGCATCAAAACGTGATATTAAACGAGTATTTACCGCTGAATCAATTTCTATTGGATTCTTCTCTGGCGCAATTGGTATTATTGTTACTTGTTTGATAATTATTCCTGCTAATGTCATCCTAAAAGGATTAACAGATATTTCTAACTTAGCTGTCTTACCAATTGGCGGGGCGATTATATTAATTGCTATATCAATGTTAATGACTTTAATAGCAGGATTAATC
>CAKPJO010000256.1 GCA_934162685.1 uncultured Bacilli bacterium
ATCAAATACCGCTATTTGAAATAATAAATCATGTGACTTGCTATATTCATTTAAAGCGTTAACAATTGTGTTACGTGCGTCAAAATCGTCTTCTACAACTGATATTTTAAACATAATCTAACTTCCTCTTTATTTAATTATTGAAGATTATTTATTATTTGTCAACCAGTTGTAATTTAAGGACTATTTATTTTTTATAAAGTAAACTAGTTATAATTTTATTTTCCGTTAATAAGTTTAAACCATTTAAAGAATAATTATTTTTATAGCGATATAACACTAATTCATTATTGACTTTATCTTTTAATTGATAGTTTGGCTTATGAATAAGACGTTCACATAAAAACTTTTTATAATCTTTTTTTATATTAATCATATTTTTAATTCCAAAAAATAATAATGTAACAGCGAAAATATATTGATGTATTTTTATTAATATCCCTGAAATAATTATAGCAAAAACTATTCCCAATATTGCATTTATTTTAATAGCTTTATATTCATCAAAAATACTACTTAAAAATATTTTTAATATTTTACCACCATCAAGAGGTTCGATTGGTAATAAATTAAAAATCATAATTAATAAATTTGCTTGCATTAATTCTAAATACAAATCTTTATTTATAAACTCATTAATAGTAACAAATTTTATTATGGCGCTTGTAAAAAAGAACGAAAAAGGTCCAAGTAATAAAATTATTAATTGTTCTTTTCTAGGAGCGTATTCAAGTTTATCAATACTTGCAAAGCATCCAATTGGCAATACGTTAATGTTTTTGATTTTTAAATTAAATATACGCGCACAAAAAACATGAAATAATTCATGAAATAAACCAATTAAAAATAGAATGATTACAAAAGAAAATCGCTTTTCAAAAATACTAAAAGCGATATAAATAATTGTTAATGGATGAATATAAAAATCAACTAATTGCGTCTTCATAATTAATAATAGTATTATTTTTCTTAAAAATCACTTTAAATTGTGTTTTATAAGTAGCGATACTATCGCCAGATTCTAAAACTTGATTTTTTTTTACATTTACATCAGTTAAATCATAATAATAAGCTTTTACATCATTATTATAATCAATTAACATAAAGTAACTATCTTTATCACTTGATACTTTTGAAACTACACCTTTTCTTAAGGCTGAAATTGAATTTCCTTCACATTTATAATAATTATTAGAAATATGAATGTATTTTACATTAGCGTCAACTTTGCTAGTTGAGTTATCTTCTTTAAAAACTGCTAAAAAATCTTCAAATCTTTCGTTTATAGTCGAAAATGAAATTCCAAATATTTCACCTTCTGGATTATATTTAGCGTATATTAGTCCGCCCATACATATAGATATTAATAATAAAGTAGAAATAGCCAAAACGTATAAGCCATTATGACGTTTCCTTCTTACTTTTGATTCAATAATTTTTTCTTCCATATTAATCACCATTAAATATTATGATTTAGATAACGTTTTAATGATTCTAGACATAAAAGTTGGTTTAGAAATAACTTCTTCTTTTCCTAATACTTTATTAGCTAAGTTTTTAAATGCAATATCAACGTCAGAATTATTCGTGATTAATAATCCATAATTTTGTTCAGACTTAATATCTTTACTTTCAGGAATTTTAGCGATAATTGGCATATCCATAATTCTTTCCACTTCATCGATTGATAATTGACTTTCATCGCGTTTGTTATAACGATTAATAATTATTTTTATATTATTAATTTGATTGTTTTTTAATAAACCAATAACTTTATCAGCGTCACGTAATGATGTTTTATCAAGTGTTAAAACCACTAATGCTTCTTTAGCGTTTTTAATAGCGTTAAAGAACCCTTTTTCAATGCCTGCTGGTGAATCAATAATAATATAATCAAAATCTATTTGTAACTGATTAATTATAGAAG
>CAKPJO010000257.1 GCA_934162685.1 uncultured Bacilli bacterium
TTATACACTTTCTATTGTTGAAAACATTATCAAAATACGCACTAATAAAAAGCATTTATTAAATGGAGTTAATATTGTTTCGCCTGAAACTGTTACTATTTCTAGTGAAGTAATAATTGAACCTGGTGTTACCATTTATCCTAATACTTTTATTACTGGAAAAAGTGTTATTAAAACTGGAGCGTTTGTTGGACCAGATTCTGAACTTCATAATGCCGTTATTGATGAAGGCGCTTCTATTCGTCATTCCTTAGTTGTTGATTCTTCTGTTGGAAAAAATACTACAGTTGGGCCTTTTGCACATTTAAGAAATGGAACCTATGTTCATAATAACTGTCGCGTTGGTAACTTTGTAGAAATCAAAAATTCTCGCATTGGTAATGGCACCAAAATATCACATTTGACTTATTTGGGTGATACCGATTGCGGAGAAAATGTTAACTGGGGTTGCGGATGTGTAACTGTAAATTATGATGGAAAATTTAAAAATAAGACTACAGTGGGAGATAACGTATTTATCGGTTGCAATACTAATTTAATTGCGCCAATTTCAATCGGCAATAACGTATTTATTGCCGCCGGTTCCACTATTACCGATGATATTCCTGATGAAGCATTTTCAATCGCACGTACTAGACAAATTACTAAGGAAGATTACGCCCAAAAATACTCTTACGGAAAGAAGAAATAATAATGATTATTAAAATAATTGCTAACTCTAATAATGATTTTATTTCCACTTTATGTGGATTTGATTTTTCATATGATTTAGCAAATTATTTATATCATCATCAAGATTTAGTAAAAATAAATGGTCAAGAATTTAAATCTCCAAATATCAAAAAAGGCGATATAATAATCTTAAATTTATTTGAGGAAAACAAAGTATATGGAAACTCAAGTAATAAACTTGATATTCTTTATGAAGATGATTATTTATTAATTGTTAATAAGCCACATAATATAGCAACTATTCCGACTATTAGACACTATGATAATAACTTAGCTAGTGATGTTAGCAACTACTATTTAAGTCATGGTATTAAAAGCAAAATACATGTTGTTACTAGGTTAGATTATGAAACTAGTGGCATTGTAATATTTGCTAAGCATCAATATATACATGCTTTAATGAGTAAAACAAAAATTGATAAGTATTACATTGTTGATGTTAAAGGGTTAATATTAGAAAACGGCATTATTGATAAGCCTATTTTAAAAGATCCTAATGACACTAAAAAGCGTATTATTGATGAAAAAGGTAAGCCTAGTATCACTGAATATGAAATAATCAAAATTAATAAAGCAGAAAATATAACAACTATCAAAGCCCACTTATTAACAGGTAGAACTCATCAAATTCGTTTGCATTTTGCAAGTATTTCTCATCCTGTTATCGGTGATAAACTTTATGGATTTGATAATACTTCCGATATTTTATGCTTAACTTGCGTGGAAGTGAAATTTATTCATCCAATTACTAATAATTTAATTTATATTAAAATTACATAAAAACTTATTAAAACTAATCTATCTTACCTTAAACTACATAAAAGATAGATTTTTTTGTTATCATTACTACTTATTCCGCTATTTTTATATCAATCTTTTCTAAATTACTTACATAAAATTTATAAACACATATCTAATAATTTTCCTACTTTATTCATGTACTCAAATTTATGTTCTAATAGTGAATGTGAATATCTATTTAATGTTATCATAGAATTTTTGTGGCCTAGTATTTCCGATAAGGCTTTAACATCCATTCCTAACTCTAATGCCCTTGTTGCAAATGTGTGCCTTAATGAATGAAAATTTTTATAAGTAATATTGCATTTTCTTAAAATACTCTTAAATGATTTTTGATATGATCTATTTTGAACAATATTGCCAAACTTAGTGGCAATTATATAATTAGAC
>CAKPJO010000258.1 GCA_934162685.1 uncultured Bacilli bacterium
ACCTGTGTCGTAACAATTTTTTCTATCGTTATCACGGTAATCTTCATCGTATTGTTCTGGTCCCCATTTAACTCTATCTGGTAAAGGTTTCTTTGGATAGTTAATAGGACCATTCTTTGTACAAATCTTTTGACCTAATTTAACAGCACCAGCTGGACAATATTCAACACACTTACCACAAGCAACACAGTTTTTTGGATCAACTTTTGCTGTGTAAGCAGATCTAGATAAGTTTGGTGTATTAAATAATAAAGATGTTCTTAAAGCGTTACAAATTTTTACGTTACAGTTACAAATACCAAAAATTTTGTTATCACCATCGATATTAGTAATTTGGTGAACGAAACCATTTTCTTCCGCTCTTTTTAAAATAGCGATAGCTTCATCAACAGTAATATCATGTCCTTTTCCGGTTTCACGGCAATAATCAGCGAAGTCGCCAACACCAATACACCATGAACCAGGTTCATCAGCACAGCCCTCTTCTAATACACCTCTAGACACACGGCAAGAGCAAGGACCAACACCAATGTGGCCTTCATATTTTTTTAACCAATAAGATAATTTTTCAATATCCATAGCTTTGTTTTCCATAGATATAGCTTTTTCTACTGGAATAACGTGCATACCAACACCAGATCCTCCTGGTGGAACCATTTGGGTAATACCATCTAGTGGAATATAAGTCATTCTTTCAAAGAATGAAGCAAGAGCAGGGTGATCCTTAACTCTTTGATCATTCATGTTAAATAATTCTGCACTACCTGGAACAAATAGTGGAAGAATATATCTTCTTTCTGATTGAGGAGCGGTTCTTCCATTATGGTCATAATGATAACCATAATCATATTCTAATAAGCCGATAAAACTCATTTCGTCTAATAGTTTTTGGAAACTTTCTTTATCTTCATCTTTCACATTGTTTAATTTGACTAATTCGGCAAAAGTATATGGATGTCTTAAATCCATTTTTAAGGCAACATCCGCCATTTCATCAGTAACGATTTCAGCAAGTCCCCAATATTCTGGGTCTTCAACTTTTACCCCTTTTAATTTGTGAGCAAAAACATCAGTAATCTTTTTACCAAGAGCGATAATCTTTTTGTTTGGCTCTTTATCTGTCATGTGAGGTGGAATGACAGCTTTACTCATTTCTGGCATAATAATTCTCCTTTAATACTTAATTGCAATATACATACATTTAATTTTATTAAATAATTAAGCATTTGTAAATAATAAACTACAAGCAATTATTGGAAAAAATGACGATTGGAACGGAGTTTTATAAAAATTGGTGTTTTTTTACCGAATTTGTTTTATTATATACACGTAGAGGTGAGAATATGGCAAATTATAAAGTCATTGAAATTAAGCAAAGTGTATTTAGTTCAAATGAAAAAGAAGCAAATAGTTTAAGAAAAGAACTTAAAGAGAAGGGAACATTCTTATTAAACTTAATGTCTTCTCCAGGATCAGGTAAAACCACTACCTTAACAGCGGTTATTAACGCATTAAAAGATAAACTTAATATTGCAGTCATGGAAGCTGATATTGATGGTGAATGTGACGCTAATACGATTGAGAAAAAATGTGGTGTTGAAGTAGTTCAACTTCATACTGGCGGTATGTGTCACTTAGATGCAGATATGACTAGACAAGGTTTAAGTAGTTTAGAAGGTAAAAACATTGACTTAGCAATATTAGAAAATGTTGGCAATCTTGTTTGCCCAGCTGAGTTTGATACAGGATCAAGTAAAAATGCAATGATTCTTAGTGTACCAGAAGGTGATGATAAACCTTTAAAATATCCATTAATGTTTACTATTAGTGATTTAGTAATTATTAATAAGATTGATACATTAAGTGTATTCGATTTTGATATTGAAAAAGCAAAAGAAAGAATTCTAAAACTA
>CAKPJO010000259.1 GCA_934162685.1 uncultured Bacilli bacterium
GTTCGTATGGTCGGGTCACTAAAAATCAAATTAGCCTTGAGACTAGTGCTTTTTTCATTATTCTTCGAGTAAATCCTCAATATTACAATCTAAAACAGTAGCGAGTTTATAAATAGTTTCAACTTGTGCTTTGTTTATATTATTTCTTCTTTGTTCATACATTTGAATGGATCGAAGTTCTACATCAGCAAGTTTAGAAAGTTCATTTTGAGATAAGCCATGTGCTTGTCTAATCTTTTTTAAGTTGGTGATTTCAGATTTTTTAAAATAAGTATTGGCAACATCAAAAAATTTAGTTATATCGGCTTCATGTAATGTTGGGTATAATCTTAAAACTTCTTCGATAGGCAGATAGTTATTTATTTTATAAAATGAATATCCTTTTGCGTATTGAAATTGAGCTAAAATCCAACCAGCCCAATAGTATTTGTCTTTATTAATATTTTCTTGATTTGGTATAATTTTTTTGCCTTCGTAAATTTCATTTAAATAATCTAGCGCGGAACAAGCAAGATATTTTGGGCTCCCTTTTTCGATTTGCTTTGCCACATTTGAATTAATAAATGTGTTCCAGAAAATTATAGGGTTTATACCTATGCTCACAGCATGTTCAAACATTGTTCCTAAATTTTCTGCTACATATGGTAAATATAATTTGTTATATGTCTGAATTACCATCTTTTTATCCCTTTCTTATAATATCTATCATAAATATGTCATTAATTAGTGTTTTAGAATTTTTTAATCTTTTTAGATAATCTTCCCTTGCTTTTTCATCTCTTGTTTTTCTTTTTGTATAGTATATTAATCTATCTGCTATTTCAAAACCTTCAAAATGAAGTTTTTCAAATGCGAGTTTACTTATTATTACAACTTGCTTGCCGAGTTGACCAAGTTCCATTGCTTTACTTAATTGTCTAAGAGAAATAGTGTTGTTTATAAAATCTCTTGCAAAACTAAAATATGAGTCATCAGCACGATAACCAATTACTATATCATAATTATTTACATCAATATAAAAATGTTTCAATAAGTATTCTTTTGCTTGAAGAGATATTTCATTGTTTAAATCAAAAGTTCTGAACTTTAACAAAATCGCAAGCCAGTTGAGTATAGAGTATCTTTTGTCTGTTAAATCTAATATTTTAAGCCCGGACAATTCAATAGAATATTTATTTACAAATCCATTATTCTCATAATTGCTACAAGACCATTCTTTTGCTAAGTCCAAATTTTTTGTACAATAAAAACCAAAGCCATAGTCGTTTGTGGCTTTTCCTCCATGAAAATAAGGCTTTTCGATAATATCTTTTGAACCGTGATATATTATTAGTTTTGCCATATTTTTCTCCTTTAACCTTCTTAATTGTATCATTACAATGATATAAAATCAATGTAATATAAAACTTTTATACTATTTTAAAGATATAATTTAATTATTGCCTTAACCATTATTTTAAAACATTTTTATTAAAACTACTTTTAACATTGCTTGTTAATTCATTTGCTTTCGCTATTAAAGCATCTAACTTAAAACATTTATTGATAAAAATACTAAAAAGTATTTTAAAAATTTTTAAATATGCTATAATACCATCGAAATCAATGAGGAAGAAGAAATTTAAGTATTGATTTATTAGAGACAATCTAGCGGTGAAAAAGATTGATATCAACTTAAATGAGCCACTTCTAAGAGCGAGCAAAACTCGACGTTAACTGCGTTAAAGTAAATTAAGTGCACTAATGTTAGTGAATTAGGATGGTACCGCGATTATTATCGTTCCTTATAATTTTTTAAGGAACGTTTTTTTATGTTTAGGAGAGTGTGAATTATGAAAAAAATGAGTGCAAACGAAATCAGAAATACTTGGTTGAATTTCTGGAAGAGCAAAGGACATTATATTGAAC
>CAKPJO010000260.1 GCA_934162685.1 uncultured Bacilli bacterium
GTGTAAATCCATTTACAGTTTCAAGATTAAAAGGTACGGATTTTCCATCTGGAGATATGAGAGCTGCAACAATGAATCGCAAAATTATGCATGATATCGGTATAATAGAAGGAGAACAAAACTTACACTCATCTACAAAAACAGTTAAATCTATTGGTTTATATGGTTTCTCTCCAAATATCCACCGTTCCCCATATTCAGGAAGAAATGGCGAATATTTCTCAGAAGATGCTTATATTACAGGTATGGCTTGTGGTGAAGCTATTGGTGGTATGAGAGAAAAAGGATCTAATTGTTATGCTAAACACTATTTCTTGAATGACCAAGAAGATCATCGTCACGGAATTACAACTTGGGCTAATGAGCAAACAATCCGTGAATGTTACTTACAAGGTTTTGAATATGGTATTACCATGTATGATGGTTTAGGATTAATGAATTCATTCAACCGTGTTGGTATGTTATGGTCTGGTGAACATTATGGATCACAAACAGGATTCTTATACAAAGAATTAGGATTTAAAGGCGCAATTGTTACTGATATGTTTGAAGTTAATCACCAAGATGTTATTGATGGCTTATTAGGCGAAACTTCAATGTGGTTACATACAACATTAAACCAATATTCATATGGGGTATTGACAAGTGCTCAATATCGTAATGACCCTGTTATTAATAGAGCATTAGTTGAAGCAGCTAAGAAAATTTTATATGTTGCTTCAAGAACTGCAACTATTAATGGACTAGACTCAAATTACGTTTTAGTTCCAATTACACCATGGTGGAAAGTTACAATTACTGCTGTTACAGTTACAGATGCGGTATTGCTTGTAGGATTTGGAACTCTCCTTGTATTGAGTATTCTTTCAGAAAAAAAAGAAAAGAAAGTAGAATAGGAAACAATATTTATGAAAAAAATATCTAAATTATTAACTTTAATTTCGTTTTTATCAATAGGAGTAATTTGTGCTTCATGTGGAGACAATGTTACATCGAGTAGTCAAAATGAGCAACCTACAAAAGTGGAAATATACAAATCATATTGCGAATTTGCAGGTAATATGTTTATGTCTGGTAAAGGTGACTTGGGTCCTCTTCCAGCAGAAACTATCTTTTATACAGATTATACATGGACAGCAGAAGCTACTGGTAAAGCAATGTACTCTGATTTTCGAGGGTCATGGTCTTATAGCTCTTCAACAGGATTGGCAATGAAACTTCTTGAACAAGATGGTGTTGCTAAAGAAGGAGAAGATCAAATTGTTGTAATAGATAGCTCCGATGAACGTATTTGGAGTTGGACTTTATCTCATCCTGATGATAGAGGTACATCAATGAAGTATCATAACAATCATATGTCTCGTTATAATTTTTTAAAAGCTTATAATGAAAAATTAAATAAAATCGAAACTTTGCCAACTGAGCCGACATTTAAATTAACATTTGATAATGGAATTTATAAAAGTGGTTGGACTGGTGAAACAAAAGTTGGTGAACTTACCGGTGAAATGAGTATGGTGTTAGAAGGACACGTTGGAGATCAAGTTACACTTCCTAGCTGTGGATTTACTAGAGAAGGTTATACATTTACTAATTATACAATCGTTGATGGTGTTAAGACTACTGCTGAAGTTGGTTCTAAATATACTATTAGAGATTATGATATGGTAATTCGCTCCAATTTTGTTGAGAATAAATAAAAATTAAGCAATTGTATACTGCTATAGTAATACTATGGCAGTACAATTTTAGAAAGGTAGAATTAAATGAAAAAAACAAAACTTGATGGACTTGCATTAACTATTGCAATTATTGGAATAATTCTTATTGCTGCTTTCCCTGTTATTATTTGGGATGCTTTAGGCAATGGTGCACAGCATTTTATGAAATACGGAAATCCTGGTGT
>CAKPJO010000261.1 GCA_934162685.1 uncultured Bacilli bacterium
GTTTAAGAGCGGATCGGGGTAAAAATTTATATTTAAATCATGTTAATTATGCACCTAAACCAGGCTCAAAAAGAATCATGACATGTACCGCAGATATTATTCATACAATTGGTGTAGAAAATGATTTAATAATTACTAATTCTACTTTATCAGGAAGTCATGATGATGCTTTAAATATTAAATCTTTCTATTTAAAAGTATCAAGTGTTGATGCAAGTGCAAGAGAAATTGTGGCTTCTCAAACACAAAATGAATGCACAATTAATAACTATGAAGTTGGTGATAAAATTGTGATTTATGATACCAATAACATGGAAGAAATAGATACATTCACAATCACCGATATTATTAAAGCTGGCACAACATTTACAATTACAGTTAATAAAAGACCATCTAAGAAAATTGTTGAAGGACTTTGTATTGGTAATGATACCAAAGCAACTAGAATGAAACTCAATAACTGCTTAATTCAAAATAAAAGAAACAGAGGAATACTATTACAAACTAGATACTCAGAAATTACTAATTGTACATTTAGAAATGTGGTAATGGGCGCTATTCAAGTCTTAGCGGTTAATGATTCGTTTAAAGAAGCAATTGTTCCTAGTGATATTAAGATTGAAAATAACAAATTCTTAACTAATCGTGGTGGTGACTTAAGTGTATTTGCTTATGGTAATTCTACTTCTAATTGTGTTACTGGAACTATTAAAAATATAGATATCAAAAATAATTATTTCTTCAATGGATCTGGGACACCTTTATGGCTACTTGCCAATGGCAATACCAATGTAATAAATAATTTATTCTATTATTCAAAAAGAACAACAGCGTTAATAATGAATATTCGTACATCTAATGATGTAACTGTTCAAAATAACGTGTTCTATACAAGTTTAGATATTGCAACAATAGAAATTTCTAATGATTGTGCAAATGTAACTAACAAAGACAATGAATTGAAAGGAGCCTAATCATGAAAAAAGTTTCAAAAATAATTCCGGTATTGTTAGCCACTATTATGGCTGTTGGTGTTACAGCTTGTGATAATAATCATTCATCTAACTCATCTAGTCAAACATCAAGTGTAGTTAGTGTCGAAAGTGTTAAATTAACAAGTGAAGTAACAACATTACGTGTCAATAAGACATTACAATTAGTTGCTACTATATCACCAAGTAACGCCACAAATCAAAACGTTGTTTATTCAACTAATAATGATAATGTTGAAGTGTCATCTACGGGTTTAGTAACTGCTAAAAAAGTTGGTACATCAATCGTGACTGTAAAAACTGTTGATGGTAATAAGTCGGATTCAATTACGCTTCAAATACTTGAAGAAAATCCTTATGCTGATTTAGATATAAAAGCCTATACTGATACTTTAGCAGAATCTCCTTATACAGTTAAAGGAATTGAAGGAAAAAGTAAATTTGGATTATCTAATGGATCTAATGTTGGTGTTATTAAAAGTGATATTGTAGAAAAGTATGCGTCAATTAGTGATAACGAAGTTGGAACTGATGGCATCATAAATGTTGATAGTATCACTTTAGCAGATATTAAGGCTGTTGATTCATCAGTTACAGAGACAAATAATTACTACAAAATTAAAACAGCAATTGCTAAAGCTAAAATCTTAAATAATAATGGCAAAACTGCTAAAATTAAATTTCCAACTGGAAAAATTGATGTGGAAGCTTATTTATCTTCAACCGATAAAGCTATAGTAATTGATGGCTTAAATGGTACGTATTTTGAAGGTAACGATACAACTATTAATATTATTACTAAAGATTTGAATTGGAAAGGATATGTTAATTTAACAAATTCTAAAAATGTTCATTTCAATAATATTACTTTTAGTGCTGAAATACCT
>CAKPJO010000262.1 GCA_934162685.1 uncultured Bacilli bacterium
GAAGTATATACCACTAAAGAACTTGATATTGATAAAAATATCCCCCAATTTATCATAACTAATGAAATATTAGATAAAATTTCTTCTTCCATTAATGCTCAAGGAGTAGTGGTAGTTTGTCATTTTATAAAAGAAAAACCAATTACAAGTAATAAAATTATATATTTAGATAATATTTCTGATCCAGGTAATTTAGGAACAATTTTAAGAACGGCTTTAGCATTTAATTATTTAGATGTTATTATGAGCCCAAATTGTGTTTCTTTATATAATGATAAATCACTTAGTGCAACACAAGGTGCTATATTTAAATTAAATATCATTGTTAAAGATATCGATTACCTAAAAGAATTAAAAAAAGATTATAAAATAATTGCTACTAGTTTAAAAAACTCAGTTGATATTACAAGCGTTCCAAAATATGAAAAGTGCATTTTAGTATTTGGTAACGAAGGAAAAGGCGTAAGAGAAGAAATACTTAATATTTCTGATGTTAATGTTATTATACCAATTAAAAATATTGATTCACTTAATGTTGGTGTAGCTAGTGGTATAGTTATGTTTTATGAATCTAAGTAGTTCATACTTAATATTAAAGATTATTACGTAATCAAGTTAGTTGAAACTAATTTGGCAAAGTGATAATCTATTGCTGGAGATGATATTATGAGTGATTTCTTAAAAGCAACAATCGGAATATTAATTCCTTTTATTGGAACAACATTAGGATCAGCTTTTGTTTTCTTTTTAAAGAAAGACATGAATCCTAAAATGCAAAAAGCTTTATTAGGCTTTGCTTCTGGTGTTATGATTGCGGCATCCGTTTGGTCGCTTTTAATACCCGCAATTGAAATGTCTTCTAATTTAAAAATTCAGTGGCTACCCGCTGCGATTGGATTTTTATTAGGTATGGGATTTTTGTTAATTCTTGATACTATCATTCCGCATTTACATGTTAATAATGATAAGCCAGAAGGAAAACCTTCCCACTTAAATAAATCATTTATGTTAATTCTTGCTGTTACTCTTCATAATATTCCAGAAGGTATGGCAGTAGGTGTTGTTTTAGCAGGTATGTTAAGTGGCGCTACAAATATTACTATGATGGGAGCATTTGCTTTAGCAATAGGTATAGCTATACAAAACGTACCAGAAGGAGCAATTATATCGACTCCATTATTAGGTTCAGGATGCACCAAGAAAAAAGCGTTCTTTTATGGAACACTTTCCGGAATTGTTGAACCGATTGGGGCGATTATCACAATACTTTTAACTTCCCTTATTACTCCAGCTTTACCTTATATTTTGTCATTTGCGGCAGGGGCCATGATTTATGTAGTAGTGGAAGAACTAATACCAGAAACACAAAATGGTGATCATTCTAATATCGGCACAATTGGTGTCGCAATTGGTTTTACCCTTATGATGGTATTAGATATTGCCTTAGGTTAATTGTTTAATTTATTTCGATATTCTTTTGGACTAATTTTATAATAATCTTTAAAGCATTTAGCATAATGACTAGCTTAACAAAAACTACAGGATAAGCAGTTTCTATTAAAGACATATTACTATTAAATCAATACTTTTTTTAATGGATACATCATAAGAAAAGTATAAGGAGTCATAAGGAACTTCTTTTTGCGTATAGAAAAAAATTAATGTTTATCTTTTTTATTTACAAACAAAACGGAAAGTTATATTATAACTATGTTAGCTATAACTAACTAATAGAATCAAGGTGCTTTTATGAAAGTAATCGCAGAAAAGAATAAGTTCCTTGGAATAAGATATATTATTCTATTATGCTTACTAGTATTTTTCTTTGTTTTATCAATTTTAGGAACTTTGGCGAATAATGTAT
>CAKPJO010000263.1 GCA_934162685.1 uncultured Bacilli bacterium
GTCTAAGTTATTGGTAGGTTCATCTAATATTAAAATATCAGGATTACCAAATAAGGCTTGCGCTAATAGGACTTTAACTTTTTGTTTTGAGTCAAGCTCATGCATATATTTATCTTGTAATTCACCAGTAATTCCTAATGAATTTAATAGTTGTCTAGCATTAGCGTCAGCTTCATAGCCATCAAGTTCAGCGTATTCTAGTTCGAGTTCACCGGCTAAAATGCCGTCTTCTTCACTAAAATCAGGTTTAGCATATAAAGCATCTTTTTCTCTTTGTACTTCCATAAGGCGAGGATGTCCTAATAAAACTGTGTCAATGACAGTTTCGTTATCATATGCATTTTGATCTTGTTTTAAAACGGACATTCTTTCTTTATCAGATATTGTCACTTCACCAGTGTTTGGCTCAATTTCTCCAGATAAAATTTTTAAGAAAGTGGATTTGCCCGCTCCGTTAGCGCCTATAATTCCATAGCAGTTTTGTGGTTGAAAACTGACATTAACATCTTTGAATAAAACTCTGCCTCCGTATTGTAACGACACATTACTTACACTTAACATATTTATTTCCCCCTTCAATCGCTTTTTTTGTATTTATATATAATTCGTTAGCGTATTTCTTCCCACTATTTTTTAATTTGATAATTTTTGGATAGCCAGATATTTGTCCGATACCTCTAGGGCCTAAAAAAGTATGATTAGGATAATCTTTGCTAGCAAGTAAGGAAATACCTAAAGCGGCTTTTTTAGGAGAATGAACAACAAAGGACATTACCCATTTAGCAAGACTTTTAAACCATTTCCAATATGAAACATTAGGGTTAGAAAATATATTAGTGGAACTAACACCAGGATGCATCATATAGATATTTAAATTTGTATTTTGACTTAAATAATAAAAATAATTTGTAATAGCGGTTTTTGATAATTTATATTGATTAAAAGCAGATGTGTTTTCTTCTAATAAGAATTTATAATCTTTATATTTGGTATAACGATAAACAATAGAAGAAACAATAATGATTTTTGTATTAGCTAATCTATTCTTTATGTTTTCAAGCAAATAAAACAAACCAATATAATTTGTACCAATTGTAAGTGGATATCCATCTTTAGTTTTTAATCCTTTTTCTGGATGGAAAATCCCAGCATTACAAATAAGCACATCAATTTTGCTATATTTTTTAAATAAATTGTTTATAAAATTATCAATTGACTCAAATGATGATTGATCATATTCAATAATATCAATTAAGGCATTTGGGTATTCTTTTAATACTTTTTCTTTAGCGTTTTGCGCTCTTTTTAGACTTCGACATGCCATTATCACATTTGCGCCTTTTTTGGCTAATACCATCATTGATTCAAAACCAATTCCAGAATTTGCTCCAGTAATTACAATGTTTTTATTAGTAACATCTTTAATGTTTTTTTCTATATATTTATCGATTCTTTTCATAATTAAAAGTTCTTTTCTATTACAAATATTAAAACAATGACAATAGCTAAAACCGCTAATGCGGCAAGCACTAGTGTTAAAATAATTTTACGATCAATTGGACTACGTAGATTTACTTTTGGATCATTTTCTGGACGATCCACTAATTTTTTGTTTTCTTTAAAAGGAAGCATTGTCATCACCTTTATATATTCTATCAAGTTTTACTAAATATTATAAGAGGGCAAATAGCAAAACTGTTTAATAAACTAATAACAAGCAAGTGCTGCTCGGGTGTAAAAGCCCTCGTAGCCCTCATGTTTCCTTTTTGGAAGAGGCACTTGCTTTTTTTGTTGTTAATTATTCGAATTTTAAAAAATCTAACACTATATTATTAGTGGGAGGTATAAAACAGCATACGCG
>CAKPJO010000264.1 GCA_934162685.1 uncultured Bacilli bacterium
AAATAAGGTTTTTTAGAACAATATGTTAAAGATTGCTTATAATATTTTGCAACATAAGAAGAAGCGAAGATTAATATGAATGTTTTGGAATGTTTTTGCGTATTAAAGGAATGGATTTGGTTTGGAAGTATTAATAACCCTTCTCCACTTTTAATGTTGTATTTTTCTTTTTCAATAGTTATGGTTATTTCTCCTTCAAAGACGTATACAAATTCAAATGAGTCGTGAAAATGTAAACCAAATTCAAAATCAGTATCGTATTGACGGTATAAGTAATTAATAGATGATGAACGGTGATTTTCGTATGCAATCATTGTAAATTTCTCCAATCTTAACTTTTGTCTATTATTATAAAACTTTTGCAATTGTTACGCAAGGTATGACAACATAAAATGATGATGTAAAGGAAGGAAAAAAATTATGGAAAAATTCCCAACAATTAAAAAAGTGAAGTATGAAGGACCTAATTCCAAAAATCCTTTAGCGTTTAAATTTTATGATGCTAAAAAGATGGTATTAGGAAAAACAATGGAAGAATGGCTACCATTTGCTATGGCTTGGTGGCATAATCTTGGAGCTGCAGGAACTGATATGTTTGGCCGTGATACCATTAACAAAGCTTTTGGCGCTAGCGAAAAAGGTACAATGGAACACGCTAAAGCAAAAGTTGATGCTGGATTTGAGTTTATGCAAAAACTTGGCATTAATTATTTTTGTTTTCATGATGTTGATTTAGTTCCAGAAGATGAAGACATTAATATTACGAATGCGAGATTAGATGAAATAAGTGATTATATTCTTATAAAAATGAAAGAAACAGGTATTAAGTGTTTGTGGGGAACTGCGAATATGTTCTCTAATCCACGCTTTATGAATGGCGCTGGGTCATCTAATAGTGCAGAAGTCTATTGTTTTGCCGCTGCACAAATTAAAAAAGCATTAGACATAACTGTTAAATTAGGCGGACGTGGATACGTATTTTGGGGTGGAAGAGAAGGATATGAAACCTTGCTTAATACTGATGTCAAATTTGAACAAGAAAACATTGCACGTTTAATGCATTTAGCGGTTGACTATGGTCGAAAGATTGGCTTTAAAGGTGATTTCTATATTGAGCCTAAACCTAAAGAGCCAATGAAACATCAATATGATTTTGATGCTGCGACAGCCATTGGATTTATAAAACAATATGGCCTTGATAAAGATTTTAAATTGAATATTGAAGCAAATCACGCTACTCTAGCGGGACATACTTTTGAACATGACTTAAGAATTGCTTCCATTAATGATATGTTAGGATCAATCGATGCTAATCAAGGTGATCCAATACTAGGATGGGATACTGATGAATTCCCATTTGATGTTTATAGTGCTACATTTGCCATGTTAGAAGTTATAAAAAGTAAAGGATTAACTGGCGGATTTAATTTTGATGCCAAAACACGTCGCCCATCCAATACTATTGAAGATATGTTCGAGGCATATATTTTAGGAATGGATACTTTTGCTTTAGGTTTAATTAATGCAAGCAAAATCATTGAAGATGGAAGAATTGAAGAATTTATAAAGCAAAAATATTCTTCATTTGAAGAAGGAATTGGCATGAAAATTCGTAATAATGCTGTAACATTAGAAGATTTAGCTAATTATGCTAAAGATAAAAAAGTATGCGCTAATCCTGGATCAGGTAAACAAGAATACTTAGAAGCAATTGTCAATCAAATAATGTTTGGAAAATAAAAATGAAAACATATATTGGATTAGATTTAGGAACAAGTGGAGTAAAAGCACTTTTAGTGGATGAACTTGGAAATATACTAAAAGAAAGTAATAAA
>CAKPJO010000265.1 GCA_934162685.1 uncultured Bacilli bacterium
GTATTAGATACTTACACTAATTCTTATAATCGAGATAAAATTAAAAATGACGCTAGCGCATTAGCACAAACAAATGTTAAAGCTAATAGTGATTTTCAAAGAAATTTTCGCTTGTTAAACAAAGCTTATAAAGAAAAAAAGAATATTGCCATTATTTATGATATGCGATTATATTGTCGTTTCCTTAACGGCGAGTTTACGACAAATGATGGTAAGGCTTGGTGTAGAGTATATGCTTTAAAAGAATATAACAATCAAATTTATGCTGTCCTTATTCCTATTAGTAAGATCGAAGACAATGGTGTATTTAGGAGCAGATTAACTCCGCTTATATGTAAACCAGTAGCGTTACTAGATATTCCAAATGACAAAGATAGTGAAGTTATAATACCTGATTTCATACCAAATAGAAATTTAAACAAATTATTTATAAAAAATTGTAGTAAATTTGGACAAGAATATCAAAGTATTGATGATTATTTAAAGCAAGCAGTTTTCCCTACAGGTACATCAAATTGCTATTTATCTATGTCTTTTAGAGCGGACTATTTAAAGTATGTTAAGTTTTCATTTGAAAATTATTTTGCCACAAAACTAGATTATGTATTATGTTATGGATTTAATGTTGAACCTATAAATCCAAGAATATATTATAAAAAATCAAATCAAGGAAATAATAATTTTCCAAAGTATCCATTAAAACCTATTTTGACTCCAAAAACTAATAAACAAAAACCTTTTCTTGTAGTTGTTAATATGGTAGTAAACAAAAACTCAGTAAAAAAATGGATTCTATCTGATACTAGATTACCATTGATATTAAAAATAGAAGCGCCAAATTCGTTAAATTCTTTATTAGAAAGCTATTATTTGAAAATTGCTTTGATTTATAGAAAATATTCTTCACGAACTTTTGAATTAAAATATATTGATAAAAAAGAGACTACTAAAAACGCAAAAGAAGTAAAAACATTTACCAGTTACGATAAATATGGTGATTTTGAAAAAAACATGTATTTAAATATTTTGAATAATTTTGATTTATAAAATGAGAATATAAGAGGAAAATTTTATGACTAATCCATTAAATTTTATTAATAAACTTGATTATTTTACTTTTTTGAATAGTTTATCATTTAAAGAGTTAAAACAAAATTATAACGATATCTCATATTTAAAAGAAGAATTACAATATGATTATTTTACATTAGTTTCATATCTTTGGTCGAATTATGTGATTAAGACTAAACAATATATTTCATTATTTGTTGATACTAATATTTATGTAGATGAATATAAAATGTTTTCACAAGGTAATTTTTCTAATTTATATAATTATGTTAAAAATCTTAGTGATAATTTATCTAAATATAAATATTACACAACCACTAAGGATTATGATGAATCTATTACCAAAGAAGATATTCTTAGTTATGCAAGTATCATTTATGATGACATTTTAAAAACATGTGATTTTGGGGTGTGTAAAGGCGAAGCATATTATTCTCGTATAGCGGATTTATTAAACTATTTAGTTAATACATCAGGTTTTATTTTAGTTAATGTTTTTAACATAAAAAACATTAACTACACTATTGATGAAAATAATGATATTGATGCTTATAATTTTGTAGCGGATGTTAAATCATGTACTAAATATGAAACAAATTACATAGATATTATAAAAGTTTATATTGAGTCATTAATTGATAAACTTGAAAAAGTTAATTCTGGAAATGTTCGTTTTTATAATGAGCAATATTTCATAATAAACTAAATACCTCATACACAAAAAGAAGGAGAAAATATATGAATTTAT
>CAKPJO010000266.1 GCA_934162685.1 uncultured Bacilli bacterium
TGACAAAGTATAAAAAACCCCGCGGAAGTTTAAAGGTGGTGGTCAACCCCGCGGAAGTTTAAAGCACTAAAATTCTTTGGGATATAATCTCTTAGTTTTTTTGTTTACTTTTAGATCATTTAAAAAGGCTAAATACTTTAAATATTTAACCTTTATAAAATTAATTATTATTTAGAACTTCTTTTCTTTTTTTCAACAATTGCGAAGTAGCCAATTACAGAACTAAATACTAATGCAATTATAATAATTAAAGATTGGGAACTTGTGTTACGTTTTAAAGTAGTAATTACTGTATTAGCAGCATTTGTGCCAGTTACTTTTTCATTTACCCAATTACGAATACTAGCAATATAAGTAATCGATTCACCAATAGTAACACCTTCGATATCTTCTTGAGCATTTACCCAAGTTTTTTCTTCATTTGTTAAATTATTATAGCGATCAAGTAAAGTAGAAAGTTTTCCATTTGCATCATTGATGAAAGCACAAATTCCATCTTCTCCACCTTCAGCACGTAATTTGTGCCATTCTTTAACAAATGAACCACCATCATAAATAATAGTGAATATTACCCAGCCATGAATAGAATTGTAAGAATCGTTTTCTTCGGTATCATAAACTAATGCATATACACCAGCATCAATAGGAGCGCCTTCTAATCTTACTTCATCTTTTTCATAATGCATTTCTTTAATTTTAACCCCTTCTGGTAAAATTAAGTTAGGTGTATGTGGGTTACCATCATGATAGAATTCTACATTATCCGCAGTTACAACTGGATCTTTCTTTTCAGCGTTAGCAATAATAAACCAAAAGAAAGCAGAAGAACCATTATAATCATCACTTTCGTTAACTACAACGTTATAAGCATATGTGCCAGGTGTGGTAGGCATTTCAGTGCCTAAGTTAGTTGCACCATCATCTTTAGTGAAATAAGCAGATACGTCAGCACCTTCACTTACATTATAAGTAAATGCAGGTAAGTTATTAGTATAATATGTTTCTCCACCATTAGATGTAGCTTTTACGCCATTAATAAGAATTTCAATGTTTGGATCTTGTTTAGCGGCTTTAATAGTAAATACTTTCCAGTTAGGAATTGCAAAGTTAGCGTAAATGTTATTTTCTGTTACAGTAGCAACTTCAGCCCATATACCAGCTTCAACTGCTTCGTTTGCGCCTTCTATTCCTTTATCATCACAATTGAATTTTACAGTATAATCAACACCATAAGAAGCAGAAACAGTAGGTGCATGAGGATTACCATCATAATCAAATACAACATCTTCACCAAATGTTAATGTTGGAACAAATTTATTTAAGTTTGCACCGAATTCTCTAACTGTTAATCCACAACCTGATTTGCCTTCAAGAACAGGATTAAAGCGAATGTAACGTGCTTCAATATTAGATGAAGATAAATCTACATAAATATTAATTCCATCATAAGTTCCTTCGATATCAGTGAATGTTTCTCCATCAAGAGAATAAGAGAATTTAGCTGTTCCTAATTTATCAGTATCATGTTCATAACATCCAGTTAATAACATAATATTATTTAAACGAATATTTGCTCCATAATCTAATGTGATATTACAAGAACTTGTATATTGCCAGTCAAACCAAGCGTATGTATCGATGTTATTATCGACTAAACCGCCTACGCCATTTACAAGGGTAAATCCATTATTAATAACCCTAGTAGCATAGTAAGGCTTTACTTCAAACACTTTTAACCAAACACCACGCCCCCCAGTACTTACCATTCTTAAAGAAGTAGTAGTTACAGCATTATTGAAAGT
>CAKPJO010000267.1 GCA_934162685.1 uncultured Bacilli bacterium
GATATAGACTTTGTTTTCTGTTATCTTGAAATTAATGTCTTCCCATTTTATTATTTTTTTCCATCAATTGATATTATTTTATATCCTTCAAATGATTTAGAAGTATCATAAGTATTACCAACATCTTCTAAATACATATTTTTTAAAGTTTAGTGCTTTTCTTCACTTTTTTCATTAACAAACACATAAGTCACGATTGCTTTATCACTAGGAATATTAAATTTAACATATAAAGTCATAGAATTAAGCATTTTATCTATTTTAGTAAATGGCTTAGTAAAATCTTTATCTAAATATAAAGAAAAATAAGATGCATCAAATTTTTCTTCGCCTTTACCAATAAAGAAAGTATATTTGCTTAATAAAAACTCTATTGCTTGTTCGCTAGTATACTCTTTTCCAAATAAGGTGGTTTCATCATCTTGATATCTAAAATCATAACCTAAGATATTAAAGCTTACTGAGCCATAATACATATTTGTTGTGTGAATAGTTTCAATTGACAGTTGATTATAATATTTATCATCAAAATTATAATCAAAAGTTATAGTTATCTTTGAATCATAAGAAACATTTTTATTTGCATCTTTATAAAATTCTTTTTCTTTAGATTCAATAATTATTTCGATGATTTTTCCATTTTTCACATTTACTTCAGAATCATATATAATTTTAGTATTAGTGTAATCTTCATCTTCAATAAACTCAGAAACAAAGTCTCTATTTCCTTTAACAAGTAAAGAAATAGATTTATCTTTATTACGATTAAAAGTAATAGAATCAATAGTTATTTTATTTTCTTAATAGTAAATAAAAGCTCAAGAATGCTCCTGAGTTAATCAAAATAATATAAAACTTGCCAGTTCGAACCTTTTAGCACGTTCAATGTTCCAAAAAAGCAAAAAAAAAGAATTGTCGACCAATTCATATCTATATAAACGATGCAAAGCATCGATATTCGCAATGGCGTCCTTGGAGAGATTCGAACTCCCGACCTACGGCTTAGAAGGCAGTTGCTCTATCCAACTGAGCTACAAGGACACGCTAATAATGTTACCACATTTTTTAAATAATTCAATACTTTTATGTTTTTTTTGCAAAAAAATTGTAATTTTTGGTTATATTTTTATTTATATATTAAAAAATATGATTTAAAAGTAATAAAAACACTCACCATCTAGTGAGTGTCGTTATTATAATTCAACTTCATTAACTAAAATTGCGCTTACTTTATAATCATCTTCATTTAATATTCCATCCACCGCATAACTTTCACCTTCAAAAGTTAAATTTACCTTATAATCAATACCAGAATATTCAAATGTTAGATTCATTAAATCATATAATTCTTTTGATATGGTAACTTCATCGATCATTCCTGATTGTAATATATCAATAGATACTACTTGGTCACTAATTGTTGGTGATTTACTTGCGTTAATATATGAGTATTCTTTAACTTTTGATAATCCCTTCATAATATTGGCTTTTAATGATAAAGCATTATATAAAGTATTTATTTTTGTGTCACCTTTTTGTGCTTTAACTGTTGTCGGTGTATAGTAGTTTTTATTATTGATTTTCTTATTATAAAGTAAAACTACTTCTTCTTTGTTAATTAAATCTTTCATATCATTAACAGTTTTATTTATTCCATAAGTTTTATCTAAAACTGTTGGTATCTTAAAGTTTGTTGATACCTTATCTACCAAAGATCCATCAATTCTTAAACTTAAGCCATCCACTCCATCAATACTTAAGAAACTATATGTCAAAGCTTCCATTACAC
>CAKPJO010000268.1 GCA_934162685.1 uncultured Bacilli bacterium
TTTGGTAACATTGTTTGGAATGACCCAGCATTAAGCATATTCATCAAAATAGTCTCAATTACGTCATCATAATGATGCCCGAGGGCTATTTTATTACAGCCAAGCTCCTTAGCAATACGATATAATGCACCACGACGCATTTTAGCGCATAAAAAGCATGGACTACGATCTTGAGAATTCGCAATTTCAAAAATATCTGTTTCCACAATTTTAGCGGGAATTGATAACTTTTCTAAATTGTTTTTAATAGTTTGAAGATTAATTTCATTGTATCCAGGATTCATAACTAGGTAACTAACTTTAAAATCAAAATCCGAATGTTTAGTTAATTGCATGAAAAGACGTGCCATTAGCATTGAGTCTTTGCCACCACTAATGCAAACACAAATGTGGTCGTTTGGTTCCACTAATTTATATTGTTTAATACCGGCGACAAACTTTGACCATATTTTAGCGCGGTATTTAACAGTAATGGATCTTTCATATTCATCAATTTGTTTATGCTCCATAATTACAACTCCTTTAAAACTTTAATAAACTCATCTATTTCTTCTTTTGTAACTAATTCACTTAAAGAAATACGAAACGATGATAAAGCTCTTTTCTTATCTTTATAAATAGCCATAATAATTTTTGATGGTGTGTTTTTTATTGAACAAGCTGATTTTTGACTTATGCAAATGTCATGCTCATTTAAATAGTTAACACTATCTTTTGCTAATTTATTCTTTAATGAAATATTAACAATATAAGGATACTTAGATGAATTAATAATTACATTATCCATTTCTTTTAGTTTGGATAATAAATATTCATTAATATTTTTTGTTTTAAGATTATTTTCTTCCATGTTTTCAAATCTTAATTCAAGCGCTTTTTCTATACTTGCTATGATACCAAGAGGTACTGAACCACTTCGATAAATAGTATTACTCATTCCACCATGGAATAATGGAGAAAGAACTGTGCTTTTCTTTTTAATTAAACAACCAGAACCAATAATCCCACCAAATTTATGCGGAGTGAATGATGTTAAGTCAATGACATTAAAATCTATATCGATTTTTCCTACTCCTTGTGTGGCATCAACTAAAAAATGTGTATTAGGATTATTGCTAATGATACTAGCAATATTTTTATAATCTTGAATTATACCTGTTTCTCCATCAACGAGAGTTACGATAACTAAAATTGTATCTTTAGTTAATTTCTCTTTTAAATCAATTAAATCAATTAAGCCAGAATCTAATGTTTTAATAAATTCTATTTGATATCCTTTGTCTTTAAGATATCCTAAAGTAGCATTAATAGAACTATGTTCTAATTCACTAACTAATATTTTTTTACCAAATCCTGAGTAAGATTCCGCGACTCCTAAAATTGCTAGATTATTTGATTCAGTTGCAGAACTCGTATATATAACTTCATGATTATCATCAAGACTTAAAATATTTTTGATATGGTTATCCATTTCTTGATATTTTTGTTTGCTTAGTAATCCTAGTTTATGTGAGGAATTATAATTACCATAATATTTTAATTCTACTTCACACATATAATCTAATACTTCTTTATTAACGGGAAAATTTGCCGAATAATCTAAATATATCATAACTTAATCTTCCTTTTTTGCATTTATTAAGTCTTTAACTACTTCAGAAGCAATTAAAAGTCCGGCAGCAGGAGGTACAAAGGCGTTACTTCCTGGAACGCTTCTTCTTGAAGTGTTGGCGATTTCTTTTTTTGTGTCTTCGTTAATTAAAGGCTCAATAGGTTTTTCTTTTGAAT
>CAKPJO010000269.1 GCA_934162685.1 uncultured Bacilli bacterium
AGTCAATAATACCAAAAACTATATATGTATAAATGTGGTTAAACATCATAAAATTGTAACTAATAATTTGGTTATAAATTAAATAGAATAAATAAAATATTGCTACTTCTATTAATAAGCAAAGCCAAATAGATTTAGTTACATATTTATTAATTAGCATTAGCGGAGAAAAAATTGTAAAGTTTAAAAAATAAGATAATTCAAATAAGATTAAACTTACTATTACTAAATATAAACTTAAAATCAAGTTTTCTTTAAAACGCATAAGTATCACCTTATTTATTTTTGGGTGAAATTTATCTTATATTCCTTAAATAAAAATTTTTTTCTACTTCTCTTTCTAGTGTCGTATTGTCGCCATGTCCAGGATAAACTGGCATATCACCATATTGATGATATATTTTAATAATACGTTTTAATGATGAATCTACTAAACGCGCTTTAGAAGTTGGTAAATCACATCTTCCAATGACACTTTTAAATAATGTATCACCGGTAATTAATACTTCTTTATTTACTAAATAAACTGATGAACCTAAAGTATGGAATGGTGTATTAAATATTTGAATATCAATTCCATCAATGGTAACTACTTCTTCATCACTCAAAGTAAATACTTTTCGTTTAATAGAAACTTTATCTTCAAATTCACTAGAACAATTTTTATATGGGTCATCTAATAGTTCCAAGTCATCTAGTGCAATATAAACAGGAATTGACTCATCAATAAAATCAAGTCCACGAATATGATCAAAATGACCATGTGTTAAAAATATCGCTTTTAAATTTAAGTTATGGTTAGCAATATAATTAACAAATGTTTTTGAAGATTGGCCACAATCAAAAGCAATCACATCTTTATCTGTTAAATAAACAATGTGAGTGTTCGCGGCGAATTCATCATTATATGTTAATGTCGTTACTTTCATAGCAAATAAAAAAAATAAAGCCTAGGCCTTATTTCTTTTCCTTATGTACTGTCATTTTATTACATTTTGGACAGAATTTCTTAATTTCCATACGATCTGGATGATTACGTTTATTCTTAGTTCCAATATAATTTTCGTTTTGACATTCTGTACAACGATAGATAATGTTATCTCTCATGAGTGACACCTCCAACTTACGCGAAATTATTCTAACACAAAAGAATTGCTAATGCCATAATTTTTTTTAATAATATCTATTTATTTTTCTTGATGCTACTAAAAAGTACCATATAGATTATTTTTTTATCGTTTATTCTCTTTTTTTGGTATAATAAAATTTGGTGATATTATGAATCGTTTAGAAACAAAATTAGTTAAAGTTGGTAATACTTCTATTGGTCATTCTAATAATGTAAAAATCCAATCAATGTGTAATATAAAAACTTCAAAATTTGAAGAAGTTATCAATCAAATATTAGAATTAGAAAAGTTAGGCTGCGATATTATTCGCGTTTCAGTCATGGATGAAAGTGATGCTTTAGCAATTAAAGAAATAAAAAAAGCTATTCATATCCCTTTAGTAGCGGATATTCATTTTGATTATCGCTTAGCTTTAAAGGCTATTGAAAATGGCGTAGATAAAATTCGTATTAATCCTGGAAATATTGGAAGCATTGATAATGTCAAAAAAGTTGTTGATGCTTGTAAAGAAAAGCATATTCCAATTCGTATAGGAGTTAATTCTGGTTCTCTAGATAAAAGTATTCATGATTATTCAACGCATTATACTGCGAATGCCTTAGTGGAATATGCGAAAAAGAACGTTAAAATTTTAGAAGATTTA
>CAKPJO010000270.1 GCA_934162685.1 uncultured Bacilli bacterium
CGCCAGTATCAAGGACTTGACCAAATTCATCAACAACCGCTAATTTACAACCAGTTCTAAAGCCTGGATCAAATCCTAAAACGATACGATGTTCAACTGGAGCAACTAAAAGTAATTGCTTTAAGTTTTCTTTAAATACAGCCATTGATGTTTCTTCTGCTTTTTCAGTTAATTCATTACGAATTTCATTTTCTAAACTTGGAAAAATTAAGCGTTTATATGCATCATCAATTGCCGCTAATACATATTTAGATGAGTCAGTATCTTTATTTACAATTTTAGATTTAATACGGCCTAATATTTCTTCATCATCAATAACAATGCTCACTTTTAAACATTTCATATTTTCGCCACGATTAATAGCTAAAATGCGGTGTGGAGCAATACGATTAATTGCTTCTTCATAATCCTTATACATATCAAATGTGCCTTTTTCATCTGGCTCATTTTCCACGGTTTTAATCTTACCAGTACGCATGATAAAGTCTCTAATTTGTTTACGATATTTAGGATCATCACTTACTTGTTCAGCAATAATATCTTCTGCACCTTGAATAGCATCTTCTACGGTTAAAACTTTCTTTTCTTCATTTATGTATTTTTTAGCTTCTTCTAAAACCACTACATCTTTATTTAATTCTAATAAAGTTTTAGCAAAAGGCGCTAAACCTTTTTCTTTTGCAACACTAGCACGTGTCTTCTTTTTAGGTTTAAATGGACGATAAATATCTTCTAATTCCGTCATTGTATGAGCGGCATTTAAGGAAGTCATAATTTCGTCCGTCATAAAGCCTTGTTCAGTGATTGATTTAATAATTGTATCAAGTCTTTCATTAAAACCTTTAATATACTCTAAACGTGTATAAAACTTTCTTAATACTTCATCATCAAGACTACCTGTTACTTCCTTACGATATCTCGCAATAAAAGGAATAGTATTTCCTTCATCTAATAAGCCAATAACTGCATTTACTTGGCTTTCTTTAATATTTAATTCTTCACTTAATGTTTTAACTATATCCATGATTTTTACCTCCAATTATAGTCATAAAATATTTCCTGTCGTGTATTAGAATTTTTATAAGAAAAAGCAATTTTCATTGTTGGTTTTTCTAAGTCACTTATAAAAGTAAAACGGACTTTAGTTTGATCTCCATCTTTTTCTTTTACTGGCACTAAATTAAGTGTATCTTCATTAAAAAAGCCAACATTTAACGCACTAATAGTGGCGTCATTAATTCTTTCATCTAACATTAAAATGGTAATATCTTCTAGTCTTTCTTTTGCTTCTAAAAACATAATTTCAATTTTGTAACTTATATTATCTTTGTATAAAGTTGAAGTTCCATCAATAGAAAAAGCAAGTTCATTAGAAGTAACATAACTATGGGAATTAAGTTTTTCTAATTGCTGATAATATAGTTCTTTTTTATTATTTGAAGAACAACCAAATAACAAAAAAACTATTGGGACTAATCTTGCTTTTTTCATTCTTATCACCAATAGTTAGTTTATCATATTTACAGTAAGATATATAGTTTATTTTAGTAAAAAAACAAATAAATTTTAATCAAAATCATTCACGAATTTTATAAATAATCATCGCCGAATATGAATAAATTTGATCGCCATCAGTCGTTAAAAAATGAGAGGTTTGATACTTAATATAGTGCTTTAAACTTCCGCGGGGTTGACCACCACCTTTAAACTTCCGCGGGGTTTTTTATACTTTGTCAGAAAAAA
>CAKPJO010000271.1 GCA_934162685.1 uncultured Bacilli bacterium
GAGCTTCAGATAAATATTTTTGATCTACGCCAAGTTCGACTAAAGAACAACACATTCCGTTAGATTCAACACCACGTATTACTGATTTTGCAATTGTAATTTTAGGTAAAACTGCACCAACACGAGCAACGATAACTTTTAAACCCACTCTTGCATTTGGTGCACCACATACGATTTGATTAACACCAAATTTACTTCCTTCATCAACACTTAGAATATGTAAGTGGTCAGATTCCGGATGTTTTTCACATTTAATAATTTCACCAATAACTAAATTAGATGCTTTAGCTAGATCATAATATTCTTCTACTTCAATACCAGCGAAGGTAAGTTTATTTGCTATTTCTTCAGGAGTTAAATCTTCTAAGTCAATATAATTTTTTAACCACTTTAAACTAACTTTCATATTTTTAACCTACTTTCTTTTAAATTGATTTAAGAATCTAACATCGTTTTGATAGAATCTTCTAATATCATCAACGCCATATCTAAGCATAGCGACACGTTCAATACCAATACCAAAAGCAAAGCCTTGATATTCTTTTGGATCGTATCCTGACATGCTAAGAACATTAGGGTGAACCATACCGCCACCAAGAATTTCAATCCAACCGGTGCCATGACATTTAGAACAATTGCCTTTACCACCACAATCACAAGAAACATCTACTTCCACGGATGGTTCCGTAAATGGGAAGTAAGAAGAACGTAATCTAATTTCACGTTTTTCACCATACATCTTTTTAATAAATAACTCTAATGTTGCTTTTAAGTTACCTAAGTTAATATTTTTATCTACTACTAAGCCTTCAATTTGACCAAATTGATGGGAGTGCGTAGCGTCATCATCATCACGACGATATACCTTACCAGGACAAATAATTTTAATTGGTTGTCCTTTCTTTTCTTGCATTACACGTGCTTGAACTGGAGAAGTATGTGTACGCATTAAAGTATTTTCATCAATATAGAATGTATCTTGCATATCACGAGCAGGATGATCACGAGGAATATTTAATAATTCAAAGTTGAAGTGATCTAATTCTACTTCTGGCCCTTCTGCAATTTCATACCCCATACCAATAAAGATATCAATCATTTCATCTTGAATGATAAAGAAAGAATTCTTGCCGCCTGCTTCATAACTTACTGAAGGTAAGGTAATATCTATTTCTTCTCTTTTTAATTTTTCATTTAAGGCTTTTTCTTCTAAAGCCACTCTTTTTTCTTCTAGTTTAGTTGTAATTTCATTTTTAGCTTTGTTAATTGCTTCACCAAAAGATTTCTTTCCTTCAATTGATAAATCTTTCATTTTAGACATTAAGCCCATAAATTTAGATTTCTTTGATAAATAATCATTACGGACAGTGTTAACTTTTTCTAATGAATCAATTTCATCAATTGCTTTTAGTGCTTCTTCATGAAGTTTATTTAATTCTAAGTCTTCCATCTTTTTCCTCCTAAAATATAAAAAAATCGTTCCTAACAAGGAACGACTATTAGCCGTGGTACCATCCTAATTCATACATAGTATGCACTTAATTAAAGTCTTAACGCGACCAACGATTACTCCAAGGTGAATTCATTAGTATCTTTTAAGAGCATTTTCACTTTGTTGCTCCTCCCTAATAAAAGAGTGGCTAACTACTATTTCTTTTCAACGTAATTTTCTTACGCACATATCTTAGCACATTAATTGATAAATTAA
>CAKPJO010000272.1 GCA_934162685.1 uncultured Bacilli bacterium
GACACTTTATACAGTTATCTAGCTAAACATGGATTTAAACGTTATGAAGTTTCAAATTTTGCTAAAAATAAAGCATTTTCAAAACATAACCTAACTTATTGGAATGATGAAAATTATATTGGACTCGGCTTAGGTGCTCATGGATATGTTAATAACATTAGATATCAAAATACAACGAATATAAATGATTATTTAAAAGGAAATACAATTCAATATAAAGAAGAACTATCTAATAATAATATTTTAGAAGAATTTTTGATGCTTAATTTACGTAAATATAATGGTTTTTTAATATCGAATTTTAACAAAAGATTTGGTGATATCAAAGCCCATAAATTATATAAAACAATTAAAGAATTAGAACAAGAAAAAATGCTTAAAGTAACTAAATATCGCATTTATCCAACGTATGAAGGAATGATGATACTTGACGCTATTTTATTAAGACTTTTTATGGAAGAAGCGTAATAATAGTTAATTTTTTAATATACTATACTTATTTTATAAGTATAAATAGATAAAAATCAAAAAAATTAAAAAAATTAGCACTTTTTGGTTGACAGTGCTAAAATTTGGCATATAATATAATTAGCACTGAGAGATAAAGAGTGCTAAAGAAGGTGAAGTTATGAGTTTGAGTCGTAGAGACTATATCTTAAAACTAATAGTCGAACACTTTATTAAAGATGCAACGCCAGTTGGTAGTCAAACTTTAATAGAAGAATATGGTCTTGATGTTTCAAGTGCCACGATTCGAAGTGAGATGAACGCTCTTGAAAGAGAAGGGTTCCTAGAAAAAACTCATACTTCAAGCGGACGTGTTCCTTCTTCAAAAGGATATCGTTACTATATTGATTATTTGCGCGAAGAGACAGTTGATTCAAAAATTAAAAATCAAATTACTACCCTGTTAAATGAAAAGACTCTAACAGCAGATCAAGTAATTACTCAATCTTGTCAAATCTTATCGCATATGACGAACTTAGCAACTGTGGTCCTTGGTCCAAATGCCGAAGACGAACATCTTATTTCTGTTCAAGTAATTCCTATTTCGACAAATACCGCAACAGTGGTATTTGTTACCGATAGAGGATATGTTGAAAATAAGACATTTATCTTCGATGATGATGTTGAGCTTAATGATATTGAAAGTTGTGTTAAATTACTTAATTCTCGTTTAGTTGGTACACCAGTAAGTGGACTAATTGAAAAGATGGAAGCAATGAAACCATTAATTCAAGATTATGTCACAAGCAATGATGTCATCTATCAAGTGTTTATGGAAGCGTTCTTGAAGTTTGCGCGTGATCGAGTTTCCTTATTTGGTAAAAATGAGTTACTTAATCAGCCAGACTTAACAAGTGATGCTGATAAACTTAAACGCTTAATCAAACTTTTTAATTCACCTAGTGAAATGCGTCAAATGCTTACTGATGATAGCGATAAAGACCTAAATGTTAACATTGGTGATGAAGATGATGAATATGGTGATATGTCAATCATCACATCCAAAATCAAAATGCCAGGTCAAGATGAAGGTACTATTGCTCTTGTTGGTCCAAAAAGAATGGATTATCAAAAAGTCATTAGTGCACTTGAGTATGTCGCAAGTGAATTAGAAAAATATTTTGCAAAGGAAAGGAATCAAAA
>CAKPJO010000273.1 GCA_934162685.1 uncultured Bacilli bacterium
ATATAATAATATTCTTCCAATTGTTGATGAAATAGAAGAAGATGGCTATACCAAAGAAGAAAATAAAATCATTAATGAAAGTAAGAAAATACTTCATAAAAATGATTTAGAACTTAATCCAACATGTGTAAGAGTTCCAACACTTTTTGGACATGGTATAAGTGCTTCTTTAGTATGTAAGGAAAAAATCGATTTAAATGCTTTAAAAGAAGAATATCGAAAATGTAGTTATGTACGATTATTAGAATATCCAAATTATCCAGATGTTAAATCTGTTACTGGTACCCCATTAGTCGATATTGGAAGGTTAAGAGTGGATAAATATTGTGAATACACGGTCAATTTATTCGCAACATCTGATAATTTAATAAGAGGTGCAAGCTATAATGCTGTTATGATTGCTTTAGCGTTATTGGAGTTAAAAGTATTATGATATTTTATAAATTCGAATCAATGGGTAATGATTTTATCCTACTTTATGAAGAAGATTTTTGTTTGGAAGATGTTAAAAATTTATGCAAACAACATTTTTCTATTGGAGCTGATGGAATCATAATTCTATATAAAGATAAAAAATATGATATTGCAATGGATATTTATAATGCCGATGGAAGCAAAGCTAAGATGTGTGGAAATGGATTAAAAATTGTCGGATATTTTTTACATAATATCTTGCGTATCGCTAAAGACGAATATAAAATAATCGTCAATAATAACTTTGTTGCTTATGCTGGTGTATCTAATGATGAATATTATGCATTAGTGGATTACCCATTATTTAAAACAAAAATAGATAATTATTATATTTATAATATTAATAATATTCATGCTATAAAAGTAGTGGATTTTTTATCTAAAAGCATGCTGATTAAAGAAGCAAAAAGCGAAAAATTCAAAAATATGAATGTTAGTAATTTAGTTATATTAAGTGATGATGAAGTACAAATATTAACATATGAAAATGGTGTCGGAATTACCAACTCGTGTGGTAGTGCTTCGCTTTGTGCATTTGCTTATTTATATGATAAAAAATATATTAAAAATGTCTTAAGTTTTCACTCACTAGGCGGTAATTATCATATTGAAAAATTAGGTAATAAATTATGCTTATTTGGTAAAGTTAATTTTATTTATAAAGGAGAAATATATAATGGACTTTAACAATTTAGTAATTAAAGATTTTAATAAAATATTTTATAATCGATTTCAAGAAATTTTGAAATTAAAAGCTAGTTATAATGGTCCAATGACATTAATGGATTTTGGTGTAGGAGAAGAAAAATCTATGCCAAACCAACTTATTTTAGACGCACTTAAAAATAATTTAGATAATCCTAAATATCATAAATATGCCGACAACGATAAAACACATTTTATTGATAGTGCAATTTCTTATTTAAAACGTAATTTTAATGTAGAAGTAAATGATAAAGAAATTACTCATATTATGGGGGCAAAATCGTTACTTGCTATGTTACCTTTTATGTTTCTTAATAAAGATGATTATGTCGTAACACTTAAACCAAGTTATGTAATTTTAGAGCGTTCCGCTGAATTAAAAGGAGCGAATATTGCTTATTTGCCTCTTAAAGAAGAAAATGATTTTTGTCCTGATTTAACTAGCATTATTGAAGATATTTGGAAAAA
>CAKPJO010000274.1 GCA_934162685.1 uncultured Bacilli bacterium
GCTTATTAGAGAGGTTAAGAGCAAAAGCGGACGCTGGCGAATTATTGATTCGTAATATTAATCGTGGACAAAATCACGCTTGGAAAGTTGCTGATAAGAGTGCTTTCTTCCCAAGCTTCCATCAATCCACAGATCCAGATGGATTAAGCGCCTTATACGCTAATAACGGATCATTGATTGTTGGAAATGATCAAAAGAAAGTTGGCTTTGGCAAGAATGAAGGTTTTGTAACTTACGTTACCGACCAAGTTGAAAGATATAACAACAAATTAATCGGCGAAAGCGGAACTAACCAGGAAATGTTTGCTGCTGGTAATACGATTATGTTTACTGAAGGACCATGGTGGGCTTCTAATACCTTTGAAGGTTCTTGGAACAACTCTGAATTAAGAGCAGAAAACAGTTCAATGGGTGTTACAGCTGAAGATGCAGCGGATCCAGTATATAGCAAGCCCTTCGTTGCTTCTCACCCTAATGGCTGGTGGACATTAGAAGAAAACGCTGAAGGCGAAAATGCTAATAAATGGTATGGTAATGGACATGCTGTTTCCATTACAAGACATGCAACTAGCATGAAAAAAGTAGCTGCCGCTTTAACTTTCATTAAATATTACACGCAAGGATTTAATGAAGAAAAGAATATGCACAACTTAACCAACTGGTGTTCTTCTGGACATATCCCAGCTTGGAAAAATGTTTATCAATCTACAGATTATCAAAAAATGATTGAGAACAATGTTACCTGTAAAGCATTAGGCAATCCAGAAGACATTATTGCTATGGAAGGTATTGTTTATGAATCCACAATCTTTGACGCACTTGCTCAAGCGGTTTCTCAAGTACAAACCGCTTATAAGAGTCAAGGTGGATGTACTGTGGAGAGAGCTAAACAAATTATTCAAGAAACAGTTGATGGCGCAGAATTCATGCTTGAAATGATGTAGAAAGAAAAAGGATTTTAAAAATGGAGAAAACTGTCGTTTTAGAAGAATATGCTAAAAGACGGTCAAGAAGAACTGGAGCGTTGAAAAAGTATGGTCTTACCATACTTTTCCTACTTCCATTCATGTTAGCGTTTATTGTATTCTTCGTTTTACCTTTATTTTATGGAATTTATATTTCTTTAACGAACTTTAACTATTCAAACCCAGGAAGCGCTACCTTTAATGCTTTCCGTTGGTATCGACTAATATTTGATAAGAGCTACGGAAAATTAATTTATGAAGCATTTTGGCGTTCCTTCTTACACACGTTTGTATTTGCATTAATCATGGTGCCTATTGCTGTTTTATTGCCTTTAGGATTAGCAATTCTTGTTAATTTAAAACCACCAGGGTATAAAGTGTTTAGAGCATTAATCTATATGCCATCCATTGTTCCTTTAACAGCGGCTGGTACGATTTTCACCCTATTCTTTTTACCAAAAACGGAAGCAGGATTATTTGCTCAAATGTTCAACATCAATACGCAATGGTTTATTGACTCGTGGTTTACCTTTAAAATTGGAAAAACTACATTTGATGTCGCTTACGCATGGATTCCCATTTTCCTCATGTGCTTATGGGGTGGATGGGGTGGCAACTTCATTATTCTAAGTGCAGGTTTACAA
>CAKPJO010000275.1 GCA_934162685.1 uncultured Bacilli bacterium
AGTTCTAATAGATAATTATTTGTTAATATTAAAATCAAACCAATATTCTTCTGGAACAGCATTATCTAGTTCAATATCAAATAATAATGTATTATGTTTTATATCATTTTCTGTTGTAAATGATTCTCTTGGATTAACAAATTTTCCAGTTCCAAAATAAGTAAAAGGTAATACAATACCATCTTCTTCTTTTATCTTTCTAACAAACAAATGAACTTTTTTAGTTGCCAATAATTTAGGTCCATCCCCAGTTGTAAATGTTGTATTTTTAACACTTTCCCATTGAAATAAAGAAGGTGTTAGAAATTTATCTTTATAATTTAATCGCTCTTCTACAGATGCATCTTTCTTTAAAGTAACATAACAGTAAGTTTCATTATTTATAGTATCAAACTCCGTACCTCTCATATATGGAGAAAAACTACGTAGTTTAACCATTTGTATTTGTTCAGAATAATAATTACCATATAATTTGAAATTACCTTCGTAATCTCCAAATTCAATATCATAACGTTCTAAACCATAAGATACTAAATCATTAATAAAGTCAATAAATACATCATTAGTTTGAATGATTAACTCATTGTTATCATTAATGATATTAAACTGTTTAAGATGCTTTAAAGCATGATTTAAAGTATCTTTTGTAACTTTAGAATTATAATTTATCAATTCATCAATATTAAGGCCATCATTTAATAATTGATTAACGATTATATATTCATCAACACGTACAAGTGGCAATAATTCTGATAAATTGTCTATCATTTTAATTTGTTCTTTACTAAATACTGGTAATGATTGTTCACCTATTTTTTGTAAGAACGTATAATAGCTATTATTTTTATTAGATATACTTGATTTGATAAATCTTAATAAATCTGGTGCACAATCATTATTTAAATAATCAATATGTAAAGGATAAGTGTCCTTTTTCAAATATTTTTTAAAGTTTTCATAATCCGTTGCTAATATTGTTTTAGTATTAAAATTAGTGGATCTAACATAATCAATAATCTCTTCTTTTGATAGTGCATCAATATGAATTTCTACACCAGGAATATTTAAAGCAACGAAATCATTTCTAATCATATCAACCAAGTATTGTTTTTCCATAATTGTGGATTGTCCTAATGTCCCTAATGCCATAGCAATCTGCACTGATCTATTATAATTATTGCCAATAAAGTCTAATATGGTAACATATGGTTTTCCATCAGCTTTTCTTAAACCTCTTCCTAATTGTTGTAAAAATATTGTTTGAGATTCAGTTGGCCTTAAGAATAAAACCATATTAACTTTAGGAATATCGACACCTTCATTTAATATATCAACAGCGCATATAATCTCTAGTGGATTAGAATCATCTTGCAAATCATTAAACGCCTTTATTCTTTGTCCTAAATCATTAGAACCAGTTAAAGCAACTGCGTTATATCCAGATTCATTAAACTCTTCTGCCATTAGCTGTGCATGTGAAATTGATGTACAAAACGCTAATGCTTTTAGCTTTTGATTAGGACGATGTTTTTCTATTTCTTGAGAGAT
>CAKPJO010000276.1 GCA_934162685.1 uncultured Bacilli bacterium
TGAAACAGGATTATATTATTTAAATGCAAGATATTATGATCCAAGTATAGGAAGATTTATAAGTCCAGATGTTTTAACTATATTAGATGAAACAAGATGACAAATTAATGGATTAAATCTTTATATGTATTGTAATAATAATCCTATTATGTATGTGGATCCGAGTGGTAATCTACCTCAATGGGCTATGTGGTTAATCGGTGGAATAATATTAGCTAGCTCCATTATATTAACGATTGCAACGGGCGGTGCTGCCGCAGGAACAATTTTAGCAACGATTCACACAATAGCAGCCGGAGCAATGCTTGGTGGGATTACAAGTGCAGCAATTGGAACAATTGCAGGTGGTTTAACATATGACAATGGAACTGTGTCATGGAGTTGGGATGGAGCGGCTGAAGGATTTATGTGGGGCGCGATAACGGGCGCTGTAAGTGGTGCGGCAGGAGCTGCATTATCTAACATAGGAAGCAGCTTAGTTGCATATGGAAAAATTGGAAAGATAGCATATGCTAGCATTCAAGGGTTAATTAATAGTGGAATTTCCGGAGGATTGAGTGCGCTTCAAGGTCTTGTTACCGGTGGCTTTACATGGGATAGTGTTGGGGTATCTGCTATATTCGGCTTTGCTGGTGGAGCGATTGGTATAACAAAACTAGGAGAAGGGATTCGAAATATATTGGTTAGTTTTGGATTAAACCTAGGTGAAAGCTCTATTGGAGAAATTATTGAATTTTTGCAAAGCAATCGACAATCTAATAAAGGATATTTAAAGTTTTCTTATTAAGCACAGAGGAGGATATGAATGTGATTGAATTTTTATTTTATGCCAAATATTTATTGTTTTTGGAAATACTTGTCTACCCATTGATACGATTAGCTGATGGCTATTTTAAATTTAAAAAATTCAAATTGATTAAATGTAGCAAAATTATGCTTAAGGCAAAATATGGAAATAAAGACGAAATAAGTAAAGTTATGTATTGGTTTCAAATATTTAACTATATTTATATTTTTACTTATTTATTAAATGCTGCAATTATAGCATTTTATTATAATAGCGCATTGCTAAATAGCATAACTATTTATTCCATTATTGCATATTTTATTGTAGTGATTATTGCTATACTGATATTTGGATTTTTAGCTATACTTAATGGTTTATGAATCAAAAAGGTGTTTAAATTTATTTAAAAAGTATTTAGTAAAATACAAAATTTTAAAACATTCTAAGTAGGAGCACTCAAAAAACAATGTGGCTCCTATTTTTTTATAGTGTGACTGGTATGTCTATATCTAAATAACAAAAGTCATAAGTAGAAAAGTTATTATAACTACATAGTGTGGGTTCGTAAAATTTAAGAATTAAATAGCAAAACAAATGTGAAAACACCAAAAATAATGTAAATGTTGACTATATAATTTGTAAATAATCGAAGGAAGTAGAAAAGTAACAATAAATTATCATTATATCTTGAATAAGTTAGTAGGCTTCACTTATAATAAAGACGGCAAGGTAAGCAACTACATAT
>CAKPJO010000277.1 GCA_934162685.1 uncultured Bacilli bacterium
ATTTACGTACTCCTTTTAAATCATCAATTACTTTTGTATTTAATTTCTTTAATATCACAAGTAATGAATCACGAGCAGATAAATAGTCATTTGCGTCAAAAATCGTAGAATTTGTATGAATACTTCTCGCACATATACAATGTGTTAAAGTTAATACACCATCACGCAATTTATGAATATTTCCGGCATCTGTGCCACCTGGAGAATCGAAATATTGATATTTGACATTGGCTTCTTTAGCACATTCTACTTGGAAATCAAGTAATTCTGGGAAAGCAATCATATTTCCATCCATAAAGCGAATTAAGACACCTTCGCCTAATTGTCCAAGTGCAGATGTATCACCGCTTGTATCTCTTGCTGGTGAGCAATCAACAACGATTGCTAAATCCGGATTAACTAAATATGCTGAAGTTTGTCCTCCGCGGCATCCAACTTCTTCTTGTACTGAGCCACCAACATATAAGTCATAATCTAACTCAACATCTTTAAGTGCTTCAAGCATTTCTAAGCCAATTACTAAACCATAACGATCATCAACTGCTTTAGTTAAAATTCTTTCTTCGTTATGTAGGACTTCCATCTTGCCTTCCACAACCATCATTGCACCAATATAGACACCGGCTTCAAATGCTTCTTCTTTGCTAGTAAAACCAAAATCAAATAGCATATCCGCAATTTTTGTTTTTTCATTACCAGCATTTTTCATTAAGTGCGGTGGTAAAGCAACAATTGCGCCTTTTAAATACTCTCCCTTTTTAGTTTTTAATAAAACACGAGAAGAAAGTAAAGTTTCAGAATTATGTCCGCCAATTGGGTTAGCTTTAATTAAACCATTATTTAATACTTGTAAAACCATAAATCCAACTTCATCCATATGTCCAACAACAAATACACGTTTAGCATTAGGATTTTTAGATTTTTTTAAAGCTATAACTGATCCAAGATTATCAGTTAAAATTTCACATCCTAAATCAAGATATGCTTTTTTCAAATATTTAGCAACTTCATTTTCTTGACCTGCAACACCATTAAGTTGTGTTAAGTCTTCAAATAATTGTAATTGATGTTTATTTAATTTCATCTTTTTTACCTACCTTTGCAATTAATCTTTTAATTGGTGTATTGAGATTACGGAAATAACTTTCATATTCAGTCATAACATCGACTTCATCGTTAAAAGCATAATCATAATCTATTACTTCTAAATCATAATTATTTTCTTTAAAACTTTCTATAGAAAAATCAAATAATTCAAGATTATCTGTTTTCATAATAATTTGTCCATTACTTTTTAAGATACGGCGATAACTATCTAAGAAAGTTTTAAAAGTTAAACGACGTTTCGCGTGTCTTTTCTTTGGCCATGGATCAGAAAAATTTAAATATATGGTATCAATAGAATGATCAGGTAAATGTTCAAATACTTTGCTGACATCATCGGCAATTAAAAGAACATTATTTAAGTGATCATTAACTATTTTTTTAGCAGTTATTGCTAAACAAGTGACTGATTTTTCTATTCCAATAA
>CAKPJO010000278.1 GCA_934162685.1 uncultured Bacilli bacterium
GTAACTTGGATGCTCGTTTAAGGCTTCAAACTCGTGAAGAAATTAGAAGAATTCAAAGAGAAACAGGAATTACAACTATTTTCGTTACCCACGACCAAGAAGAAGCAATGAGCATTTCAGACTTTATCGTAGTCATGTGCAATGGTGTTATTCAACAAGTTGGAGAACCTCAATATGTTTATGATGAACCTGCTAATTTATTTGTAGCAAAATTCTTAGGATCTCCCGCTATTAACGTGTTTGATGGGAAAATTAAAAATAATAAATTATACATTAACAATAAAATTCTTGATTCAAAAGGTTTTGAAGGCAAAGATGATTTAGATTTAGGCTCAGAAGATGCTTATGAAGCATTTAAAAAAGCTGGGTTTAATGGTGAATATAATGATTTCTTAAAAGTTGTTTATAATTACGAAGAACAAAGTGTTGAAAATAATGAGGCGGTAGCTGAAGAACCAAAAGTTTATGAAAAAGGAGAACCTATCGTAGACTTAGAAATTCAAAATGATATCATTCAAAAATTTGTTGATAAAAATCCAAACTTAATTGTTGAAAATATTAATAACGCTTTGAATGATATTAGAATTGAAAAAAAACTTAATAGATCAGTTAAAATTGCTATTCGTCCAGAAATGTTTATTATCGATCCAAAAGGTCGTATACCTGTTAAGGTAGCTTATGTTGAACATATTGGTCGTGATATGTCAATTGTTGGTAATATTGATAAACAATCTTCGAAGTTAAGAATAATTATTTCTTCAGAAATGCGTTCATCTGTCCAAGAAGGATTAATGATGTTCTCTGCAAAAAGATTATATGTCTTTGAAGAAACAGGAGAGAGGATAAAATAATGGAAGGAAAAAGAGATGGTTGGAAAGCTGCTCTTGCTCTAGCTCCTGCATTAATCGCATTGTTTGTATTTATGATTATACCAATCATATATGCAGTATTAATGTCATTTATGGAAGACTTCAGTTTTAATGAAGGTGGACTTATTAATTTCTTTGCAAATTCATACGTGCAATTTCCTTCATTAAGAGGATATGCTGATGTATTAGGAGATCCTGATTTCCAAAGAGCTCTTGGCAATACCGCTTTACTTGTTATAGTATCTGTGCCATTAACAATTATCATTTCCTTAATGATGGCAGTTTGCTTAAATAGCATTAAAAAATTACAAGGATTATATCAAACAATATTCTTCTTACCATATGTGACAAACTCAATTGCTTTAGGTATGGTATTCAAAGTTATCTTTGGTAGAGATACTGGTTTATTAAATGCTATATTAGGCACAGCAGGAAAAGCATGGATTACTGGTGGCAGATGGGAAATGTTTGCGGTTATTGTAACATATACTATTTGGACAGGATTAGCTTTCAAAGTATTAGTATTTATGTCCGGACTTCAAAGCATCGATAAACAATATTACGATGCTGCTAGAATAGATGGAACAAGCCGAGGAAGAATTTTTAGAAAAATTACTGTTCCGTTGTTATCTCCTCAAATTCTTTATATTACTATTACATC